>CAZUZY010000262.1:0-12194 GCA_964624885.1 uncultured Polyangiales bacterium
GCTGCGCGGTGGGGAGCGAGGCGGCCACGCGCACGAGCCGCGCCGCGCGCCTTTCGTACGGGTCCTCGGGGAGCACCCGTCGATTCTACGATGACGACGGCCGTGATGTCGGCTAGGTCTGCGACCAGTGCCGCGGTTTGCCGCGATCGATCTGGGCTCGAACGCCCTCCGCCTCGTCATCGTCGAGGCCGAGTCGGCGTTGCAGGTGCGCCCGCTGGTCAGCGAGCGCGCGCCCGTGCGCCTCGGCAAGGAGATCTTCCAGACCGGCCGGCTCGCGCCGCAGTCGATCTCGGCGGCCTCCGAGGCGCTGCGGCGGTTCCGCGAGCTGCTCGACCAGCACGAGGTCGTGCGCTACCGCGCCATCGCCACCAGCGCCGTGCGCGAGGCCGAGAACGGCACCCTGCTCGTCGAGCGCGCCCGTCGCGACGCCGGCATCGACCTCGAGGTCATCGAGGGCATCGAGGAGGCCCGCCTGGTCCGCCTCGCGCTGGTCGGTCGCCTCGATCTGCGGGACAAGCGCGCGCTGCTCGTCGACCTGGGCGGCGGCTCGACCGAGCTCTCGGTCCTCAAGAACGGCGCGCTCGAGTCCGCCAAGTCGCTCCCCGTGGGCACCGTGCGCCTCCTCGAGGCGTTCCACTCCGGCGCGGCCGGCGCCGACGCGGCGCGCCTGGCCCGCGAGTACGTCGAGCGGCAGCTCCGCGAGGTGGGCGCCGAGATCACCCGCGACACCTTCGAGGCCTGCGTCGGCACCGGTGGCAACTTCGAGACCCTCGCCACGCTGTGCCCCGCGGCCGGTGGCGGCGGCCCCGGGGACGCGCCCGCCATCGACGTCGCGGCCGTCCGCGCGATCCTCCCCAAGCTCGCCGTCCTGTCGCCCGACGAGCGCCGCAGCCTCTACGGCCTGCGCCCCGATCGCGCCGACGTCATCCTGCCGGCCGCCGAGATCGTGGTCGCGTTCGCCGACGCCTTCGGCATCGAGCGCATCCTCGCGCCGGGCATCGGCCTCAAGGACGGCGTGCTCGACGAGATCGTCGGCAAGCACTTCGACGTGTGGGACTACGGCGGCGAGGCCGACGCGGCCCTCGAGGCGGCCCTGCGGCTCGGTCGACGCTACCAGTTCGACGAGGCCCACGGCGTGCTCGTGGCGCGGCTCTCGGGCGAGCTGTTCGACCAGCTCCGCGTGCGGCACAAGCTCGGCGATCGCGATCGCCTGCTGCTCAAGGCGAGCGCGCTGCTCCACGACATCGGCGATTTCATCCGCTACGAGGGGCACCACCGCCACAGCCACTACCTCCTCATGAACAGCGACATCGTCGGGCTCACGCCGGCCGAGCGCACGGTGGTCGCCAACGTCGCGCGCTACCACCGCAAGTCCGCGCCCGATCCGGCGCACCCCAATTTCCGGGACCTCGACCGCGACGACCGCAGCCGGGTGCGCGTCATGGCCGCCATCCTGCGCATCGCCGACGCCCTCGACCGCGAGCACGCCGCCAAGGTGACCGCGGTGCGCACCGTGCTCGAGAAGGGGCGCATCAAGCTGCACCTCACCGGCGACCCGGACCGCCAGCTCGAGGAGTGGACGGTCAAGCGCAAGTGCCAGCTGTTCGAAGAGGTGTTCGACCTCTCGGTCGACCTCGGCTAGCGGGCGAAGAATCCCGCAACTCCTCCGCGGCTGGCGCCGACCGAGGGCATGCGGCTCCTGCTCGCCACGCTGCTCCTGCTCACCCCCGGCCTCGCCCGCGCCGCGCCGACCTTCGGCGACACGATGCGTTTCCCGGCGAGCAGCTCGCTGCGCGTCGACTGGGATTTCGCGCTCGTCCACCGCGCCACGGCGACCCACCGCGGCTTCGTGTTCGGGCTCGCCCTCACCGTCACCATCCCCTTCGACCGCCTCGCGCGCCCGCGGCGCGGGCACCTGGAGCTCCCCATGTCCGATCGCCCCAAGGCCCCGTGGGCCGTCGCTGTCGTGCCCGCGCTCGCCGTCGCGCCCGCCCTGGCGAAGGAACCGCGCATCGTCGTGCCGACCGCGACGAGCCCCTCGACGTCGTCGTCTCCGAGCGTCACCCTCGCACCGAGCGGCAGCGCGTCGGTCGCGCCCCCGAAGAGCCTCGGGCTCGACGGCGATCGCATCCGCGCGCTGGTGGCGGCCGCGCACAAGCTCGCCGGCCTCGACCGCGACGACGTGTTCGACGGCATGGCCACCCGCGCGCGGGCCTCGGCGTTGCTCCCCGAGGTGCGTCTGCGGGTGTTCCGCACGGCCGACGCGGGCCTGCGGCTCTACCAGGAGGCCGACGCGCCGGACGCGCCGCGGAGCACCCTGCTCGACGGCACCCAGACCGGGATCGAGGCGCGCTTCTCGTTCCGCCTCGACCGCCTGGTGTTCGCCGACGAGGAGGTGCCGCTCGAGCGGCTCCGCCTCGAGCGCCTGGAGCTCAAGCAGAAGATCGCGACCCGCGTGATCGAGCTCGTGGTCCGCTGGGCCAAGGCCGACCGACTCAGCCGGGATGCGCTGCTGCTCGACGTGGAGCGCGAGGCCGCGGCCGCCACCGCGCTCGAGGCCCTCGCCGCCCTCGACGCCTACACGGGTGGACTCGCCACGCGCTTGCTCGTGGTCAAGCCCGGTTAGCGGGGAAACCCCACCGCGGCGGGCCGATTGGAATCGCCGGCCCCGCTCGACTACCCTTCTCTGCGACCGCGCGGGGCAGGGGGCATTCCGTGCGGGGAGTTCGGGAGACCATTGGACAGTCCACAGCCATCGTTCGAGCTGATTTCGACCTTCGCGCCCTGGGTCGGCGTGGCCATCTGCGTCGGAGCCCTGTTCGCCGCGGCCGACGCCGCGGTCACCGCGATCCCCGAGGCGCGCCTGCGGGCGATGATCGAGACCGCCGACAAGCCGCGGCCGGCGCTCGAGCGGGCGCTCACCGATCCCCTCGCGCTGCTCTCGCGCCTGCTGGTCGGTCGCGTGGTGTGCATCGTCGGCGCGAGCGTGCTCGGCGCCATCGCGTTCCACCGGGCCTACCCCCGCTTCGGCGCGGCCATCGCGCTCGCGGTCGTGGCGCTCGCGTACACCATGATCGCCGAGATCGTGACCAGCGTGGTGCGCAGCCGCGCGGTCGAGCTCGCGCCCACCCTGCTCACCGTGGTGCGTCCGCTGGAGATCGCGGTCCTCCCGCTCGCCCTCCCGGTGGGCTTCCTCGGCGCCTTCGTGAGCCGGGCGTTCCCGGTGCCGGCGCGGCCGAGCGACCCGGCCCACCACGCGCGCATCGCCGAGGCCGAGGTGGAGTTCCTGATCGAGCAGGGCCAGAAGACAGGGGCCATCCCCGGCGAGGACGCCGAGCGCCTGCAGGCGGCCTTCGACTTCAAGGGCAAGGTGGCCGAGGACGTGCTCGTGCCCCGCACGCGCATGATCGCCTTCTCCATCGCCACGCCGCTCGCGCGGGTGCTCGAGCGCATCGTGGTCGAGGGGCACTCGCGCTACCCGGTCTACGACCAGCGCATCGACGACATCATCGGCCTCCTGTTCGTGAAGGACCTGTTCCGCATCGTGCGCGAGGGCCGGCTCGAGACCACCTCGCTCGCCTCGCTGGTGCGCAAGCCGGTGCTCGCCGTGCAGGAGAACCAGCCGGTCGCCGACATCCTCGAGGAGATGCGGCAACGAAGGCAGCACCTCGCCATCGTGCTCGACCACCACGGCGGCACCGCGGGGCTCGTCACGCTGGAGGACATCCTCGAGCTCCTCGTCGGCGAGATCCGCGACGAGCTCGACGAGGACGACGCCGTCCACCCGCTCGGAGAGGGCGGGCTCCTCGTCGACGCGGCGATCTCGGTCGACGAGATCTCGGAGCGAATGGGGGTCACCCTGCCAGAAGGCCAAGGCTTCGTGTCGATCGGGGGGCTCTTGATGGAGCACCTCGGCAAGGTCCCCGAGGTGGGGGCCGTCCTCCGTCTCGGTCCCGTCCAGCTCGTCGTCCGGGAGGCCGATGCCCGTCGCGTACGGCGGGTGGAGATCCGGCCGATCGGCGAGGAGGCGTGAGCCCTCCCGTGCCGGAGGTGATCCGCTGGCGGAGCGACCAGCTCGATCGGGGACGCGCGCCCTTCGGCGTGTCGAGCGTCCTCCCCCTCGCGGCGGGTCCGCTGGAGCCGGGAGACGCGCTGTTCCTCGAGTTCGCCGATCTCGATCCGGTCGCGCTCGCCGCGCGCCTGCCCGCCCCGGTGCCCGGCGTGACGCTGGTGCTCGGTCCTCGTCGCTCGGACGAGCGTGGTGGAGGGTCGGCGCTCGCGCGCCTCTTCGGCCGGCGGCCTCCCACGTCGCCGCGCGGCGTACGCGGCTCTGCCCTCCTGCTCGCCGGGTACCGCGAGCTCGGTGGGGGCGTGGACGCGGCGGGCCTGGATCTGTGCTGGGGGGTCGGCTAGCCGGCCGACGCCTCGACGGGCTTGGGGTCGTCGAGCGGGACGACGAACGGATCGATGGTGATGCCGAGGGCCGTGCTCTCGATGAACGTGGCGTGCGCGACGCGGGGCCCTCCCACGTGGTTCGGCGCCGCGCCGACGCTGCCCACGTTCACGATGGTGATGGCGTCGAGCTCGCGCACGAAGGGGACGTGGCTCATGCCGCAGACGATGACGTCGGCCGGATCGTCGCCGATGAGCGCCGACACCTCCTCGTCGTCGAGGTCGTGGGTGATGGGCTCGGTCGGGTCTTCCGGTGAGCCGTGGACGAGGAGGAGATCGCGCCCGTCCTCGAGGGTGATGCGGTGGTGGGAGGGGAGCCGGCGCAGGCGCTCGAGCACCAGCTCGCCCACCTGGGCGCGCGCCGCCTGGAAGCGGGCCGCGACCGCGCGCTGGGCGTCGTCGTGGGCGGCCGCGTCCACCTTGCTCGGCGACATCACGGCGAGCGCGGCGTCGGTGACCCCCTGGACGCAGACCGCCTGGTGCCGGCTGAGGAGCCGGAACGTCTCGAGGGGCTCGGGGCCAGGGAAGCAGAGGTCTCCGGCGACGAGGAGCTCGTGGAAGCCACGCTTCTCCGCGGTCGCGAGCACGGCGCGGAGGGCGTCCAGGTCGCCGTGGACATCGGAGATGCAGAGATATCGTCGCACGCTCGCAGCCTAGCGCACCCAGCGAGGGGGACCGCTCCGGGACTCAGGCGTGGGCGTCGACGGCGAGCACGCGCGCCACGAACCCGCCGAAATGGGCGCCGATCCAGCGATCGGCGACCCCGCGCTCCACCGCCTCGAGCAGGCCGCCGAGCACCGGGAGCTCGAGGAAGGCGGCCGCGGGCACGACGGCGCGGATGCCACGGGTCTGCAGGAGCCGGGTGTGGGGGGGCATGGCCGCGCGGAACGCCCGCGCGTCGTCGAACCGGACGAACACGTCTCGCTCGGTGCCGCCGGCCACCCGGCGCGCGAAGAGGCGCTTGGTCAGGGCCCGCAGGCTGTTCGGGTTGTAGACCTCGGCCACGACGAACCCTCCGGGCCGGACGACCCGCGCGAGCTCGCGGAGGCTGCCGGCCAGGTCGGGCACGTGCGGCAGGGTCTTGAAGCTGACGGCCACGTCGAACCGGCCCTCGGGGAACGGCAGGGCTCGGGCGTCCCCCTCGACCACGGTCAGACCCCGCGCCCGGGCCTTCGCGAGCATCCCGGGGGAGAGGTCCACGCCGACCGCCTCCCGGGCCATGGGCGCCAGGCGGCGCAGCAGGAGCCCGGTGCCGCAGCCGACCTCGAGCACAGAACGATCGCGGACCAGGGGGGCACAGAGGTCGACCTCCAGGTCGTCCAGGAGGTCGTGGTACCGCCCCTGACCGTCCCGCCCGACCTCGTAGGTCGCGGCGAAGGCGTCGTAATAGCGCCGGGCGCGGTCGACGGGGTCCATGGGTACGCAAAGAGTATCGAGTTCGAGGGGAGGTCGGACCCTCGTGCCACGGTCGCGTCGCCTTCGTCCAGGACCATCCGCGAAGCGCCGGCCAAAAAAAAGGTGCCCCGGCCGGAAAGGCCGGGGCAACCCGGGGGGCGCTGGTCGTGTTGTCAACTTGGCACGACACCTGCTCACGCCCTGCCTGTCTGTCTTGCAGAAGCTTTCTTCCTTGGCCGAGTCACGTGGCCGCGTGGGCTCAGGCCGATCCTAGCTTCCTTGCGCTTGCTTGATGCTTTCCTCCACTTCCGGGGCCTCCAGCTCCTGGGGGCACTTGACGACTGACGTCTTCTCCTTGGCTTATCGAGCTTAACGTCCTTCGCTTCCTACTTCTTCAGTCTCACGATCGAACGAACCCTTGGGTTCGTTCTTTCGTTTTTGTTCTCCCGCTCACGAACCTGCGATGCCGGGCGTCGATTCCCGGTTGCCGTCCACGAGGACGTGCCGGGCCTTGGGCACCCCCCAGGGGAAGAGGAGGGCCTCCTCGTGCGGGAGATCCCAGCCGACCACGTCGGCGGGCTGACCGGCCTGCAGGGTCCCGAGCTCCGGCCGGCCGAGCGAGGCCGCGGCCTCGAGGGTCGCCCCGCCCAGCACCTCCTCGGGTGACAGGCCGTAGAGCCGCGCGGCGAAGGCGAGGGCCAGGGGGAGCGACTCCGTCGGGGCGGTCCCGGGGTTGGCATCGGAGGCGACGACCAGGCGCAGGCCTCGGGCCCGCATGGCGGCGACGTCAGGGGGAGCCTGCCCGAGCACGAACGAGGCGACCGGCAGGAGACCCACCCGGACCCCGGCCCGGGCCAGCGCCTCGAGCCCGGCCACCGACACGTTCTCCAGGTGGTCGACCGACGCCGCGCCGAGCTCGGCCGCCAGCTCGGCGCCCCCCACGTCGGCGAACTGACCGACGTGGAGCCGCACGCCCACGCCCGCCTCCGTCGCGACCCGACCGACGCGGCGGGCCTCCTCGACGCTGAACGCGTTGCGGTCGACGTAGGCGTCGACGAAGCGGACGAAGCCGGCCGCGCAGACCTCCTGCGTCAACGCCACCGCCGCGTCGAGGAACGCCGCGCGTCCTTCGCCGCGGGACTCCGGGGGGAGCGCGTGCAGGGCCAGGAACGTCGGCACCACGCGCGGGACGCCGGCGGCGCGCGACGCCGCCGCGATCGCCGCGAGCTGGAGGCGCTCGAGGGCCGGTCGCAGGCCGTAGCCCGTCTTGACCTCCACGGTCGTCACGCCCATCGCCCGCATGCGGCGCAGGCGTCCGACGAGCACCTCGGTCAGCGTCTCGCCCGCGGCCTCGAGGGCGCGCATGCTCGAGGCGATCCCGCCGCCCTTGGCGGCGATGGCCTCGTAGCCCTCGCCGCGCAGCTTCATGGCGTACTCCCCGTGTCGGGAGCCGACCCAGGCCGCGTGGGTGTGGGCGTCGACCAGGCCCGCCGTCCACAGGGGGGCCTCGAGCCGGGGCAGCGTGGTGAAGGCGGTGGGGAGCGAGGCGAGGGGGCCGACGAAGACGATCGACGCGCCATCGACCACGACGGCGCCGTCCTCGAGGGCCTCCCCCGGCCGGGGAACGACGCGACCGACCAGCAGGGTTGCCATGGAGCGCTCGTAGCACCGCGTCGCGGGTGTAGTCTCCCCCCGATGCCGACCGAGACGGTGCTCCTGACCGGCTTGCCCACGCTCCTCGCGCGACGGGTCGCCGATCGCCTGCTCGCCAGCACCGACAGCCGCATCGTCGCGGTGGTGCGCGACAAGTTCCTCGACGAGGCCACGGCGTTCCGCGACGAGCTCCCCGAGGGGCAGCGGGAGCGAATGACCCTGCTGGAGGGCGACGCGGCCGCCATGGATCTCGGCCTCTCCGGCCTCGAGTACCTGCGGCTCGCGCGCGAGGTGGACGTCATCCACCACACCGCCCAGGTCACCTACATGGGCGTCGACGAGAAGGCCGCCGAGCTCGTCAACGTGCGCGGCGCCCGCGAGGCGCTCGAGCTCGCGCGGGCCGCCGATCACCTGCGCCTGCTGGTCCACTACTCGACCGCCTACGTCTCGGGCGATCGGCGGGGCGTGGTGCTCGAGGGCGAGCTCGATCGGGGTCAGAAGCCGCGCAACGTCGTCGAGGGCACCAAGCTGCGCGCCGAGAAGCTCGTGCAGCGTGCCACCGACGTGCGCAGCGTGATCCTGCGCCCCTCGACCATCGTCGGAGACTCGCGCACGGGAGAGGTGGATCGCCTCGACGGTCCCTATCTGCTCGTGCTGCTCCTCCTGACCTCGCCGCCCGAGATGGCGCTGCCGTTCCCCACCTTCCCCGACGCCAAGATGCACCTCGTGCCCGTCGACTGGGTGGCCGCCGCCGCGGTCGCCATCGCCAACGACGCGCGCGCCGTGGGGCAGACCTTCCACCTCGTGGATCCCGATCCGCCGACCGTGCGCCGCGTGGCCGAGATGCTGGCCTCGGCGACGGGCCGCCGTGAACCGCGCGGGTTCATCCCGGCCAACCTCGCCCGCGCGATCCTGCGCGCGCCCGGCCTCGACCGCATCGCGAGCTCTCCGCGCGCGTTCCTCGACCAGCTCGGCACCGACGTGCGCTTCGACGCGCGCAACGCGCAGGCCCTGCTGTCGGGCAGCGGCCTCGTCGTGCCGGCGCTCGAGTCCTACGTGGACGCGCTCGTCCAGCACGTGCGCGCCCGCCTCGCGGACGGCCGCAAGGGCCGCGATCAAGCCGACGCGGAAGACCCGCTGTCGTGAGCCCGCCGCCCGCGTCGGCCGAGCCCCTGCCGTCCTCCAAGCGGGTCCCCGTCGCCTCCCCCCCACGCCCGCTCGCCTCGGGCATCGCGCTGCGCCTCACCCTCGCCATCATGGTGATGGCGGTGACCCCGCTGGTCATCGGCATCTCGCTCGCCGCGCGCCTGGCCTGGAAGGCGGCCGACGTGTTCTACGATCCGCGCGTCGGTCGCGAGCTCGAGGCCTCCCTCGACCTCTACGGCGCGCTCGTCCGCGCGCTCAAGAGCGACATGAAGCACCGCGCCGCCGCCATCGCCGCGAGCGAGCCGCTGCGGGCGAGCGCCCACCTCAAGGACGCGGTGGAGGTGCAGAGCGAGCTGAAGAGCGCCCTCGGCCTCTACGCCGACGCGGCGGACGCCAAGACCGGTCAGCCCGCGCTGGTCGACGTGGTGGCGCTCGAGGTCTGGACGGGCCTCTCGATCGACGAGTGCCTCGATCGGTTCGTCGTGGGCGGTGCGCCCGATCCCGCGAGCAAGGCCGCGCGGCTCAGCGAGGCCCGCCGGCCGTCCCCGGTGGACCTCAAGAAGGAGCACGTGCTCGTGCAGTGTCGTCCGCTCGGCCCGGACGAGGCGGCGCCGATGCTGGTGGCCACGTTCGCCACCGAGAAGGCTCGCATCGAGCACCGCCTCGAGCTCGACGAGTTCCTGCGGACCTACAAGAGCGTGCTCGCGCGGCGCGAGGAGTTCGTCCGTCTCAACGTCTCGTTCTTCGCGCTCCTGCTCGGCGGAACCATCCTCGGCGCCGCGGTCGTGGGGCTCGTGTTCTCGCGCGGGGTCTCCGGGCGCGTGTCGCGCGTCGCCGAGGCGGCCCGTGCCGTGGCCGGTGGCGACCTCGCGGTGCGCGTGCCCGAGCAGGGGGACGACGAGGTCGGCGAGCTCGCCGTGGCCTTCAACCGCATGCTCCAGGAGGTCGAGCGGAGCCGCGCGCGCATCGAGTACCTCCAGCGCATGGGCGCCTGGCAGGACATGGCCCGCCGCCTGGCGCACGAGATCAAGAACCCGCTCACGCCGATCCAGCTGGCGGTCGAGGAGACCCACAGCAAGTACAAGGGGGACGACGAGCGCTTCCGCAAGCTCCTCGACACCACCCTCGAGATCGTCACCGAGGAGGTGGGCACGCTGCGCTACCTCGTCTCGGAGTTCTCGGATTTCGCCCGCCTGCCGCACGCCCGCCTCGCGGCCGGCGAGATCGAGCAGTTCCTCGCCGACGTGAAGCCCACGCTCGAGCGTCTCGGCCTCGGCACCGAGGAGACCGACGTCGCGCTCCGCCTCACGCCGAGCGGCGGTGTCGCCATCCCGGTACGCGTGTCGGTCGAGACGAAGTGCGAGGGGAGCGAGGGGCCGACCCCGCTGCTCTACGACAAGCACGTGCTGCGCAAGGCGGTCGACAACCTCGTGCGCAACGCCGTGCAGGCCATCCGCGCGGCCCACCGTGGATATCGGGTGCGGGTGCACGCCACGCTGATCGACCGGGGCCGCATCGCCCTCGACGTGGACGACGACGGCCCGGGGGTGCCCGCCGACGCCCGCGATCGCATCTTCGACCCCTACTTCACGACGCGCACCGAGGGCACCGGCCTCGGTCTCGCCATCGTGAAGAAGGTGCTGGTCGAGCACGGGGGCGTCATCGAGTGCCTGGCCTCGCCCATGGGTGGGGCGCGCTTCCGCCTCGTCTTCCCGCCGCTCGACAGTGCCGAGGCACGGGCCGCCCAGGAAGAGAGCGAGCGGCTCGCTCCACCCCCGTCCTCCATGTAGTTCGCTCTACGCGACAGAGTGCGTCTCGAGGCGAGAAACCCAGGCGATCGCGCGTCGCGCGACCCCCTAGCAACGGGGTGGCCTTCGCTGATACCAACGAGAGCGCATGAGCTTCCGCAACCCTCTGGCCCGCGCCATTGCCGTGCTCGGCGTCGCGCTCGGCGCCACCATCCTCACCCTCCCTGCCCACGCCAACGACGAGGAGCACCCCGCGGCGGCTGCCGAGCCGGACAAGGCCGCCGAGCACCCGGCCAAGGAGCCGGACAAGGCGGCCGAGCACAAGGACGACCACCCCGGCGAGGCGAAGAAGGACGAGCCGGCCGCGGCAGGCTCCGGCTCCGCGGCCGCGGCGGGCTCGGGCAGCGTCGACCCGGCCACGCTCGACGTCCCCGACGACGACGGCGAGCTCTCCAAGGCCGACGAGCTCGAGGGCAACAAGATCGGCCTCGGTTGCCACGGCGACGCCGAGGAGGGCTGCACCAAGCTCTACGCGGAGTTCATCAAGAAGATCATCCCCAAGGTGAAGGAGAAGGCGCTCGAGAAGCTCGAGGCCAAGATCGACGAGAAGCAGGCCAAGAAGATGCAGACCCTCTCCTGGGTCCTGTTCTTCTTCTCGTTCTCCGGCCTGCTGCTGTTCCTCATGCCGGCGTTCCTCGCCAAGAAGTACCCGGGCAAGGGCGGCGTGCTGTTCAAGTTCAGCGCCATCGCGGCGGTCAGCACGGTGGTGGTGCTCGAGCTGTTCGCCGGCGTGGTGATCCTGCTCAAGACCGTGCAGGGGGCGCTCGGCAAGTTCACGAACCCCCAGCTCAAGATCGTGGTCGCGGCGCTCGACGGCATCGAGGAGGAGGCCGAGCACCTCGTCACCATGGGCCCGCAGCTGATCCAGCCCACCCTCGACCACGTGCTCGCGTCCGACGACCCGGTCCCGGTGGCCCTGCTCGAGAACGTGAAGAACGTCGCCAAGGACGTCGAGCCGTTCATCGCCGTCGCCAAGTGGTTCAAGGGGATCTCCTGGATCTTCGAGTACGTGCCGATCCTCATGACCACCATCGCGGTGTTCCTGTTCGTCGTCGGCGCGCGCCCCATCATCAAGGAGCTCATCCTGCTGCCCCAGAAGGCCGCGGCCGGCGAGGACACGAGCGGCGTCATCAAGGAGGCGTTCCGCAAGGTGGGTCGCGAGTTCCTCGCCGCCCTGATGCTGATCCTCGGCCTCATCGCGGTGACCCTGTTCGCCAGCGAGATGCTCGCCCTCGCCATCAAGCCGGCGGTCAAGAGCTTCCTCGACTACTTCTTCGCCACCGTCATCTACATCCAGCACCCCGGCGCGCAGAGCTCGCACATCTTCGGGAGCCTGGTCGGTATCATCATCTTCCTCGGGTTGAACATGGGGGTGATCATCGTCTCCTCCTCGGCCTATCTCGGGAAGTTCCACAAGATCTTCCAGGCCAAGTTCCAGCGCCAGGTGCCGCTCGCCAACCACAAGCAGTTCTGGTTGTGGGGCACCCTCGCGCTGATCTGGGTCCAGATCTTCCCGTTCGTCTTCATGCTCGGAGCGGAGCCCCTCGTCGACCACCTCGCCGAGAAGGCCTACGCCAAGGAGCAGCCGAACTGGACGCTGGCTCTGCTCAGTGGTCCGGTGATCTTCGTCCTCGGATTCATCGTCCTCTTCTGGGCGTTCCGGGGTTTCAAGGGCTTCGGGTTCCTGTTCAAGTACAAGCCCGAGCCGCCGCCGGCCGCCGACGCGCCGGCCGCCGAGCC
>CAZUZY010000263.1:0-12189 GCA_964624885.1 uncultured Polyangiales bacterium
CGTATGGCTCGCGCGTCCGGTGAAGGCGGGTGCCGGCGGCGCGGAGGCCGCGGCGAACGGGGCGGGCGGCTCGGCGGCCTTCCCGCACGCGAAGGCGCCGGCGAGCCCCCCGAGGAGAGGCAGAGAGGTCGCGAGCACGCGGCGCATGGTCCGTCCTTAGCGAGAGAACGCCGGCCGTGGAAGTTTTCATCACGGAATCGGCGGGGCGCCGGACGAGGACCCCGCCGGGGGCGCAGACGATGCGCTCGGCGCCGGCGCTGCAGACGGAACGTCCGAGGCGCTCGGGGGGGCGAAGGCGCTCGCGCTGGCGCCCGGTGCAACGGCGCTGGGTACGACGCTCGCGCTGGGGGCCGGCGGAGGGAGCGCGACCGCGGGCTTCGCCAGCTTGCAGGCCGGTGCGTACCCGAGCGCGCAGCCCTTCTGGAATTCCAGGGCCGCGGCGGGCAGGTCCTGCTCCACGTGCTCGGCGCCCGTCGAGTAGATCATCCCGGCGGCCATGCAGGCCCGGCCGTGGCCCGAGTCGCAGGCCAGCTTGTACATGGCGACGGCGCAGCCCACGTCCTTGCGACCGGCGAGGCCGACCTCGAGGGAGTACCCGGCGTTGTAGCAGCCGTCCAAGTGCCCGAGATCGCAGGCGCGCCGGTAGTAGGCGGTGGCGGTGACACCGCTCTTGTAGCCGTCCAGGCCGAGCTCGGCGTTGCGGCCGGCCTCGACGCAGCTCGGCGGGTGCCCGTCGTCGCAGGCCTGCTGACAGGCGTGGGTGTTGCCCTGCTGGCAGCTCGACGCGAGCACGTGGTCGGCGACGGCGACGGAGCTGATCTTCTGCTGGGTGGACGCGCAGGCGGCGACGAAGCCGGCGGCCGCGGCCAGGCCGGGGAGCAGGCGACGGAGGGCGAGACGGACCACCACGACGGCTTGGATGATACGACCGACCCGGACGTTCGGCCGGTCGGGTGAATTTGCTGGGTCACGCCCGGACCGTCCCAGTCCGGCCCTCCGCTCCGAATTCCTCTAGGCTGCCGGCCCATGCGGCTCCTCATCGCTGACAAGTTCCCCGAATCGTACGTCGCGCAGTTCAAGGCCCTCGGCCTCACGACCGACTACCAGCCAGACCTCGGCGCCGAGCAGCTGGAGGCGGCGCTCGACGGGGTCTCGATCCTGGTGGTCCGGAGCACCAAGGTCACGGCCAAGGCCATCGCCCGCGCGCCGGCCCTCGAGCTGATCCTGCGCGCGGGCGCCGGCACCGACACCATCGACGTCGCCTCGGCGAGCGAGCGCGGGATCTACGTGGCCAACTGCCCGGGCAAGAACAGCGTCGCCGTCGCCGAGCTCGCGATGGGGCTCGTCCTCGCCCTCGATCGGCGCATCCCCGCCAACACCGCCGACCTGCGGGCCGGCAAGTGGAACAAGAAGGAGTACAGCACCGCCGACGGCCTCAAGGGTCGCACGCTCGGCATCATCGGCCTCGGCGCCATCGGGCAAGAGGTCGCCAAGCGCGCGCTCGCCTTCGAGATGGACGTGGTCGCCTACTCGATCCCCGAGGCCTCCCCGGCGTTCGCCGAGCTCGGGGTGCGGCAGGCCAAGTCGCTGCTCGAGATCGCCGAGACCGCGGACGTGGTGACCGTGCACCTGCCGCAGACCCCCGAGACCAAGAAGCTCCTCGGCGTCGAGTTCTTCTCCCGCATGAAGCCGCGGGCGATGGTCATCAACACGAGCCGCGGCGGCATCGTCGATCAGCACGCGCTCGAGCGCGCCGTGCGCGAGAAGGGGCTGCGCGCGGGGCTCGACGTGTTCGAGAACGAGCCGGCGGGCGGCACCGCCGAGTTCACGAGCGAGCTCTTCGCCTCGCCGAACTTCGTCGGCACCCACCACATCGGCGCCAGCACCGACCAGGCACAGAACGCCATCGCCGCCGAGGCCGTGCGCATCTGCAGCGAGTTCGTGCGCAACGGCCAGGTGCCGAACTGCGTGAACATCGAGCGCCACGCGCCGGCCAAGGTGCAGCTGCTCGTCCGCCACCACGACAAGGTCGGCGTGCTCGCCGCGGTGCTCGACGTGATCCGGCGGTTCGGGCTCAACGTCGAGGACATGAGCAACACGATCTTCGCCGGCGCCAAGGCCGCCGTGGCCGTCATCCGCCTCTCGGCCGCGCCCCCCGACGAGCTGATCGCCGAGATCGCCAAGATGGACGACAAGGTCATCCAGGTGAGCGCCAAGCCCTGCTAGGAGCTCACACGAGCAGGTTGACCCGGCCGAGGAGGAAGTCGCGCGCGATGACCATGTCGTGCACCTCGTCCGGGCCGTCGGCGAGCCGCGCCGAGCGCGCGAACCGGTACCACTGGGCGAAGGGCATGTCCTCGGAGAACCCGAGCCCGCCGTGCATCTGGATGGCGTCGTCCAGCGTCTTGCACAGCAGCTTGGCGACGTGGTTCTTGCACATCGACGAGTAGGTGCGCGACTCCTTGGCGAGGCCCTGCTCGAGCATCCACGCGCAGTGGAAGGTCATCAGGTTGCCCGCGTGCACGCCGAGGGCGGCGTCGGCGAGCATCTTCTGGATCGCCTGGTGGTGGGCGAGGGTCTTGCCGAACGAGACCCGGGTGCCGACGTACGGCTTGCACAGCTCGAGGGTGCGGTCGGTGAGCCCGAGCCAGCGCATGCAGTGGGTGAGGCGCGCCGGCACGAGGCGCCGCTGCGCGAGCCGGAAGCCCTCGCCGACCTCGCCGAGCACGGCGTCCTTGCCGACCCGCACGCCGCGGTAGCGCATCTCGGCCTCGCGGTGGGTGAGGATCGGCTCGGCCAGCGTGGGGATGTCGCGCACGTGCTCCACGCCCTCGGCGTTTCGATCGACGACGAACATGGTCGCCTGCTCCGGCGAGGTGCGCGCCATGACGATGAGGAACGAAGCGTCGCCGCCGCCGGTCGTGTACCACTTGTGCCCCTCGATCACCCAGCCGTCGCCGTCGGGCTTCGCGGTCGTGCGCAGGTTCGAGGGGTCGGCGCCGGCGCCGGGCGCCGGCTCGGTCATCGAGAAACCGCTCGTGATCTCGCCGCGCGCGAGCGGCGCGAGCCAGCGCTCGCGGATGGCCTCGCTCCCCGACGAGAGCAGCAGATCCATGTTGCCCTGGTCCGGGGCGTCGCAGTTGAACACCTTCGCGCCGACGGGCGAGCGCCCCATCTCGCGGAACAGCACGCACATGCCCATGATCCCGAGCCCGAGCCCGCCGTAGGCGACGGGCAGGTGCGGCACGAACAGCCCCGCCGCGCGCGCCTCGGCCTGGAGCCCGCGCAGCACGTCGGACCGGCGGGCCCGGTCCTCCTCCACCACGAGCCGCTCGTTCGGCAGGATGCGGTCGTTCACGAAGTCGCGGACGCGGGCGCGGAGCTCGCGGAGGGCGGGCGAGAGTTCGAAGTCCATGGCGTGCGCTAGGCTACCCGACGCGACCATGCGGGTGCTGTTCGTTTGCACGGGGAACTACTACCGCAGCCGTTTCGCCGAGGCCGTGCTCAACCATCACCTCGCGGCCGAAGGGCGCACCCCTTGCGCGTTCTCGCGCGGTCTCGAGACGTGGCGCGTGATCGGGGAGGGTGACCTCTCTCCGTTCACGCTGCGGGCGCTCGCCGCGCGCGGCATCGATCGCCGTCACACGCAGCCGTCGCCCGTCCAGCTCACGGAGGCCGACCTGTGTGCGGCCACCACCACCGTCGTGCTCGACGAGCAGGAGCACCGACCGATGATGCGGGCGCAGTTCCCGGCGTGGGAGCCACGCGTCACCTACTGGCAGGTGGCGGACGTCGATCGCCGCGCCGCCGACGACGCGCTCTCCGAGATCGAGCGGCGGGTGCGCGCTCTCTTCGACCCGCCCCTCAGCGCTTGAGCAAGGCCTCGAAGGGGTTGTTGCGGAACCCCTGGCCCTGCTGGGGGACCTTGGGCGGCGGGCCCCCGCGGCGGTCGTCACGGCGACCCTGCGGGGGGCGCTGCGCCTGCTGCGCCACGCCCGCGCCTTGCGCCGGCCGGTCGTCCTTGCGCGCGGTGAGCGAGATGCGCTTGCGCACGAGGTCCACCTCGAGCACGCGCACGTGCAGCTTGTCGCCGACCTTCACCACCTCGCTCGGGTCCTTGATGAACCGCTCGGAGAGCTTGCTCACGTGCACGAGGCCGTCCTGGTGCACGCCGACGTCGACGAAGGCGCCGAACGCGGTGACGTTGGTGACCACGCCCTCGAGCTCCATGCCGGGCTTGAGGTCCTCCATCGTGCGCACGTCGTCGCGGAACTTGGGCGGCTCGAAGCGATCGCGCGGGTCGCGCCCGGGCTTCTTGAGCTCGGCGACGATGTCCGCCAGCGTGAGCTCGCCGACCTCGGCGCCGACGTAGCGCTTCGGGTCGATGCGCTTGACGGCGTTGTCGTTGGAGACGAGCTCGGCGATCGACACGCCGAGGTCCTGGGCGATCTTCTCGACCAGGGCATAGCGCTCGGGGTGCACCGCGCTCGCGTCGAGGGGGTGCTCGCCGCCGCGCACGCGGAGGAAGCCGGCCGCCTGCTCGAACGTGCGCGGCCCGACGCCGGGCACGTCCAAGAGGGCGCGGCGGCTCTTGAAGCTGCCGGCCTGGTCGCGGTGCTGCACGATGCGCTTGGCGAGCGAGGCGCCGATGCCGGCCACGCGCGCGAGGAGCGGGGCGCTCGCCGTGTTGAGCTCCACGCCGACCGCGTTCACGCAGCTCTCGACGACCTCGTCCAGCTTGCGGCCGAGCAGCGGCTGGTAGACGTCGTGCTGGTACTGGCCGACGCCGATGCTCTTGGGGTCGATCTTCACGAGCTCGGCCAGCGGGTCTTGCAGGCGGCGCGCGATGCTGACCGCACCGCGGATGGTGAGGTCGAGGTCGGGGAACTCCTCGCGGGCCACCTCGCTCGCGGAGTACACGCTGGCGCCGGCCTCGCTGACCGGCGTCGCGAAGGCGCCGTCGATCTTCAGCTCGGCGAGCACGTCGCGGGCGAACGCCTCGGTCTCGCGGCCGTGGGTGCCGTTGCCCACCGCGATGGCCGCGGGCTTGTGCTTCTGGATCAGCGCGCCGAGGATCTTCTTGGCCTGGTCGAGCTTGCCGTCGCCCTGCACGAGGTAGATGGTGGTGTGCTCGAGGAGCTTGCCGGTGTCGTCGACCACCGCGCACTTGCAGCCGGTGCGCTGGCCCGGGTCGATGCCGATGACGGTGCGCGTGCCGAACGGCGCCGACAGCAGCAGCTGGCGGAGGTTCTGCGCGAACACGTCGACGGCGCCGCGGTCGGCCTGCAGCTTGAGGTCGACGCGCACGTCGGACTCGACGCTCGGCAGGAGCAGGCGGCGGTAGGCGTCCTCGACGGCCTTCTGCAGGTCGGCCGCCCACGGCGAGGTGTTGTCCACCTTCGCAAGGCGGAGCAGGCGCGGCACGACGACCGTGCCCTCGATCTCGAGCGCGACGCGGAGCACGCCCTCGGACTCGCCGCGGCGGATGGCGAGGAACCGATGGGACGGGATCTGCGCGATCGCCTCCTCGAACGTGGCGTACATGTCGAACTTGGTCGTGGCGTTGGCGTGCTCGTCGGCCTTCTTGGTGCGGATGACGCCGCCCTCGGCGAAGGCGTCGCGCACGGTCTTGCGGACGGCGGCGTCCTCGGCCACGCGCTCGGCGCAGATGTCGCGGGCACCCGCGAGCGCCGCGGCCACGTCGGGCACCTCCTTGGCCGCGTCGACGAAGCGCGCCGCGGCGGCGTCGGGCTTCTCGTCCTTGCCCTGGGCCCACATCAGGTCGGCGAGCGGCTCGAGGCCGCGCTCGCGGGCGATGATGGCGCGCGTGCGGCGCTTGGGCTTGTAGGGGAGGTAGAGGTCCTCGAGCTCCGCCTTGGTGGTGCACCTGGCGATCTTGGCGGCGAGGTCGTCGGTGAGCTTGCCCTGCTTCTCGATCTCGGCGCGGATGCTGCCGCGGCGGTCCTCGAGCTCGAGGTGGTAGACCCGGCGCTCCTCGATGGCGCGGATCTGCACCTCGTCGAGGCCGCCGGTGGCCTCCTTGCGGTAGCGGGCGATGAACGGGACCGTGGCGCCCTCGGCGAGCAGCTTGACGACGGCGGAGACGCCCACGCTGGGCAGGGACAGCTCGGCAGAGAGGACGGGAACGGGATCGAACATGCCGAAGGACTTATGGAACCACTGGACGTGCGTCCAGAAGGTTTTGTCCCTCAGGCCCGCTCGCTCGCGCGGCGCAGGTCTTCCTCGAAGATCAGGTGGCGGGCCTCGTCGAGGCCGAGCCGCTCGTAGGCCCGCTGGGCGCGCGCGTTGTCGCGCTCCACGTAGAGCTTGAGGCCGAGCACGTCGGGCTCGCGCCGGGCGAGGTCGCGCACGTGGGCGAAGAGGCGGTCGACGACCCCGGTGCCGCGCGCGCTCGGCTCGACGAACACGGACTGGATCCACCACCACCAGCCGTTGCGCCAGTCGCTCCACTCGCGGGTCACCATCAGCTGACCGACGACCAGCTCGTTCTGGTCAGCGACGAACATGCGCCCCTTCTCGACCGGCGCCGCGAGGGCCGCCCGCACCCCGCGCTCGAGGATTCCCCGGTCCAGCACGGTGTGCTCGCTCTCGAGGGCGAGCCGCAGGTTGTTCTCCACCAGGCGCTCGACGTCGGTCTCCTGTGCCTCACGGACCCGCATGCTCTCCCCCGGACGCTCGGTCTCTGCTAACTGGCCTCGCCATGACCCGGAACCTTACCCCGATCCTCGGCGTCGCTGCGGCCCTCCTCACCTCCTCGCTCGCGAGCGCCGACGATGTGCCGGCCACGACGACCGGGACCGGCGCCGCCACCAAGGGCAAATCCGAGATCACGACGGACACCAAGGTGGAGACGGCGGCCAAGAAGGACCCGAAGGACAAGGACGCCACCGAGTGGTCGGTGCAGGGCGGTCTGCTCGCGACCTCGGGCAACACCCAGTCGCTGGCGGTCACCGGCGGCACCGCGTTCCGCCTGCGCAAGAAGGACGACCAGCTGAGCGCCGCCGCGGCCGTGAACTACGCGCGCGCGAGCACCCCGGCCAAGGGCGACAAGCCGGCGACGCCGGCGGACACCACGGTCGAGAACTACCAGGCCAAGGTGCGCTACGACCGCTTCATCAGCGGCTCGTTCGTCGGGTTCCTCGGCGTGCAGGGCCGCCGCGATCGGTTCGCGGGCCTCGACCTGCGGCTCCAGGTCGACCCCGGCGTCGGCTACTACTTCATCGACACCAAGCCGATCGTGTTCTGGGCAGAGCTCGGGTACGACTTCATGCACGACATCCGGCGCGACGACGCCCTCGTGCCCCAGAAGGACGGCACGATCCCCGAGAAGACCGCCACCGTGCACAGCGGCCGCGCGTTCCTCGGGTACAAGAACAAGCTGAACGCGGGCACCGCGCTCTCGTTCGCGCTCGAGTACCTGCAGGGCCTGTCGAACACCGACGCCTACCGGTTCAACGGGGAGATGATCGTCTCGGCCAAGCTGACCAAGACCTTCAGCCTCGCGACGAGCTTCGCGTTCCGGTACGACCACGCGGCGCTCCCCGGCAAGGAGAAGCTCGACACGGTGACGGCGGCGAGCCTGGTGTACAGCATCTTCTGACCGCGCCTTTCTCGCGGCGACGCCGCTGCGCTACGAAGCGGCGTGCTCCGAGACCTGCTCACCGATTCTCTCCGCGAGATCTCGACGAAGGCGCAGAAGGCGGCGATCGCGGCGACCGCCCCGTCCGGGTGGACCGCGCTCGAACGCGCGTGGTCCGAGGCGCTGTTCGCGGCGCTCCTGCCCGGAGGAGGTCGACTGCCGGGGCTTGCGGCCCTCGATCTCGACGCCTTCTGGCGGCGCTACGCGGAGGTGGCCCCGCCGATGCTGCGCTTCGGCCTGCGCGCGTCGGTCGACCTGCTCGCGCTCTCCCCGCCGCTCGTCCTCGGGGTGCCGCGCACCGTGCTCGGACTCGACCCGGACCAGCGCGAGGCGCTCCTCGATCGGGCGCTGCGCTCGCGGCTGTTCCTGCTCCGGCAGCTCGCCACCACCGTCAAGCTGGTCGGCCTCATGGCCTACCTGCGCGACCCGGTCGCCCGCGCGCGGGTGGGGGCGGCCTCGTGATCGGCCTCGACGGTCGCGACGTCCGCGCGCCCCTCGAGCTCTCGGGCGACGTCGTCGTCGTCGGGTCGGGCCCGGCGGGAGCGATGGTGGCGCGCACGCTCGCGCGTCGGGGAATCGGCGTCGTGGTGCTCGAGGAAGGGCCGTTCGTCACCCCCGCCGAGATGCCGGCCGACTCGTTCTCCGCCATGGCCTCGCTCTACCGCGACATGGGCGCTTCGCTGATGCTGGGCGCGCCGCCGATGCCGTTCGTGCAGGGCCGGGTGGTGGGCGGCACCTCCGTGGTCAACGGTGCCATCTCCTGGCGCCTGCCCGAGGACGTGCACCGCGAGTGGGTCGCCGCCGATCCCGCGCTCGCCGACGCGCTGCCGTACGCCGAGCTCGCCACCCTGTTCGACGAGATCGAGGCCGACCTCGGGATCCACCCCACCGAGGCCGAGATCGCGGGCCCGAACAACCTCTTGCTGGCGCGCGGCGCCGAGGCGCTCGGCCTCGATCACCGACCGATCTCCCGCAACGTGCGCGGCTGCCGCGGCCTCGGCCGCTGCCTGCAGGGCTGCCCCGAGGGCAACAAGACCAGCATGGATCGCTCGTACCTGCCGGACGCCGCCCGGCACGGGGCGCGGATCGTCTGCAACGTCGAGGTCACCCGCGTCGTTCACGAGCGCGGTCGCGCGGTGGCCGTCGAGGGTGTGACGCCCTCCGGCGCGCGCGTGAGGGTGCGGGCCGGTCGCGCCGTCGTGCTCGCGGCGAGCGCGGTGCAGACGCCGGTGCTGCTGATCAAGAGCGGCCTCCAGCAAGGGCCGGTGGGGCGGGGCTTCTCGGCGCACCCGGGGGCCGCCGTGGCGGGGCGGTTCCGGGAGCCGGTGCGGCTCTGGGAGGGCGCCACCCAAGGACACGAGGTGATCGGTCTGCGCAAGGAGCGCCTCAAGTTCGAGGCGCTCGGCTACGACATGACCCTGGTCGCCGCGCGCACCAAGGGGGTCGGCGGCTCGCTGGTGCGCGACCTCGAGGACCTCGCACACTTCGCCAACTGGGGCGCGGCCGTGCGGGCGCGGGCCGAGGGCGTCGTGCGCGCCGGTCCGAAGCGCGCGATCGTCACCTACTCGCTCGAGCGCGAGGATCTCCGCACCACCGCGCGTGGCGTGAAGGTGCTGTGCGAGATGATGCTGGCGGCCGGGGCGGAGGCCGTCTTCCCCGGCATCTACGGGTGGCCGGATCGCGTCACCGACCGCGCGGCGCTGGCCGATCTCGCGGCGCCGAGCGACCCCAACGCCTACACCATGGCGGTGACCCACATGTTCGGGACCTGCCGTATGGGCAGCCGTCCGGCCGACGCCGTCGTGGGCACGGACTTCCAGCACCACGCCGTGCAGGGCCTCTACGTGGCCGATTCGAGCGTGTTCCCGACCAACACCGGCGTGAATCCACAGACGAGCATCCTCGCCATGGCCGCCGTGTGCGCGCGACACGTGGCGGGGCGCTGATCTGCCACCTCCACCTCCGATGAATCGAGGATCGTCGGTGTCGACTAAGCCAGGAACCCGCGCCCACGCAGCGAGGGCGTGGGTGCAGGTGGCTCGGTGACGGATCGTTTCCCCCACCGGACCCCGTGAATGGTCATTTGTTACGTGTCCGGAGCTTGCGCTGTGATAATCTCGATGTCTCGGTGGAAGAGGGCGCAGACGAAACCGCTCGGGGCAGCGGCGGGCCCGACGAGGTCGCCGAGCGCGTCACCGCGGCGCTGGCGGCGGGTGACCACGACGCCGCGACCACGCTGATGCTCCGCGCCTACGGACCGGAGCTGATCCGGTTCCTGGGTGCGATCCACCCCGACGCGGCGGAGGTGGACGAGGTGTTCTCGATGGTGGCCGAGGGCCTGTGGGTGGCGTGCGGGGCGTTCCGCGGCAGCTGCTCCCCGCGCACCTGGGCCTACGCGATCGCTCGGCGCACCTCGCTGCGGTTCCGCCGCGACAAGGCGCGCCGTCGCGCACGCTTCGTGCCCTTCGCCGACGCGCCGGCGCTGGCGGAGGTCGAGGCCGCGGTGCGCACCGAGACCGCCTCGTTCCTGCGCACCGAGCGCCGGAGCAAGCTCGTCGCGCTCCGCGAGGCGCTGCCCGAGGAGGACCAGATCCTGCTCACCCTGCGCGTGGATCGCGGCCTCGGCTTCGACGAGATCGCGCTGGTGACGCACGAGGGTGCCGCGGTCGAGCTGCCCGACGACGCCCGCAAGCGCGAGGCCGCGCGGCTGCGCAAGCGGTTCCAGACCGTCAAGGAGCGCCTCCGCGCGGCCGGGCGGCGGGCGGGGCTCACGAAGGAGTCATGAGCGGCCCCGCGGACTCGGACGAGACCTTCGACTCGTTCCTGGCCGAGATCGCGCGGCTCTCGGCGCCGACCCGCCGTCCCACCGCGACGCACGCCGCGGGTGAGGTCGTCGCGAGCCGCTACGTGCTCACGCGACTGCTCGGGCGCGGCGCACACGGCGTCGTGTGGGCGGCGCGCGATCGCCTCGCCTGTGCCGACGTGGCCGTGAAGCTCATCGTGCCGCTCTCGCGGGAGCACGCGGCGCAGCTGCGGGCGGAGGTGACGGCGCTGCGCCGGCTGCGGATCCCGCGGGTCGTCGCGTTGATCGACGAAGGCCTCGACGGCGAGAGCGTGTTCCTCTCGATGCCCATCGTACGCGGCGCGCCGTTTCCGGGGCCGGGCACGCGCGACTGGTCGACCCTCGCCAAGGTGGTCGATCGCCTGCTCGAGACGCTCGCCGCGGTGCACGCCTACGGCATCGTGCACCGCGATCTGAAGCCCCAGAACGTCCTGGTCCACGCCGGACAGCCGACGCTCCTCGACTTCGGGCTCTCCGCAGGCCTCGTCCTCGAGGGGGTCCCGCGCAGCGGCGGCACGCCGGCCTATCTCGCACCCGAGCAGGTGTCGGGCGTCGGCGTGGACGCGCGCGCCGATCTCTACGCGGTGGGCGCGATGGTCTTCGAAGCGTTGACGGGTCGGCTCCCGCACCTCGGACCCGACGTCGCGGCGTTGCTGGCCGAGAAAGAGCACCCACCCCCCCCGATCGCGACCCTCGTCGACCTCCCGGCCCGAGTGGCATCCACCCTCGACGCCTTGCTCGCGCCCGACGCCGCGGCCCGACCCTCGACCGCGAGCCTCGCGCGCGCCGCGCTGCTCGGCGTGAGCGAGCGGCCGCCCGCCGTCCGACACGGCAGAGAGACCCTCGCCGAGCTCTGTGCCCGCTTCGCCGGGCCCGACCGGCTCGACTGGGTGGCGAGAGACGCGGCGCGCATCCTGCTGGATCGCACCGGGGGGGAGTGCGCGCGGGTCGATCTCGAGCTCGAGGCGTGGCGCAGCCAGGGCCGCTGCCACCTCGACGGGGAAGGGCTCCTGCGCATGACCCGCGAGGCGGTCGACCAGCTCGAACCGACGCTGTGGACGGTCGAGGGCCCGGATCTCGCGCGCGAGGCGCTCGCCCTCGCGCGGCGGCTCGCGGAGGACGGACGCCTCGGACTCGCGACGGCGGCGCTGCAGGAGGCGCTCTCCACCCTGCGTCGAGCGCCTGTCGTCGACGGAGAGGCGCTGGTCGAGACGCTGTCCACCTGGGTGCCGGTGGCGCTGGCCGACGGGGACACGCTCGCGCTCGATCGTGTGCTCTACGAGCTGCACCGGAGCGGTGGTTTCGGGATGGAGATCCCGCACCTCGAGGCGCTGGTCCGCGCGGCGCTGTCGATGCACGCGTGGAGCGAGCGCACCTCCGCGCTGGCGGACGCCGTCCCGCCGTTCGTGGAGCCCGCCCTCGAGCAGGCACGGCTCGAGGTCCGTGTGCGCGCGGCCCGTCGCGCGTCGCGCGAGCGGGAAGAGCAGGTGGTGCAAGAGGTCCTCGCGCGGGCCGAGGCGCTCGGCCACCCGGACCTCGCGGCGGCGACGGCCTCCTGGCTCGGCAAGCTCCGCTACCGCCAGGGCCGCTACGCCGAGGCGGCGGACCTGCAGCTCCGCGCCGCCCGCGCCGCGCGCTTCCGCACCGACCGGGTGGCCGCGACCATCCACGCCGCCTCGGCCACCCT
>CAZUZY010000264.1:0-12155 GCA_964624885.1 uncultured Polyangiales bacterium
TCGACGAGACCGCCGCGTGCATCCGCGGCGCCGAGGCCCCGCGGGCGTCCTGCACCACGACGACCGAGCCGCCGTCGCGGAGCGGGTAGGCCGCCGCGCGAAGAGGTTCGCCCTGCGGGCCCGTCAGCGTGGTGCGCGGGTGATCGCCGACGGTCGGCAGGTGCTGGCCGGCGAAGAGCGTGTCCGCCGGGCGCCCGAACACGCTGGCCCCCGCGCCGATCCGCTGCCGCAGGGCCCGGTTCACCTGGCGCACGCCGCCACCCGGGTCGGTCACGACGATCATCAGATCGAGGGCGTCGAGCAGGGCCTGCTGCTCTCGCTGGGCCGCTCGCAGCTCGCGCAGGCTGCCGATGCTCTGCACCGCCATGGCGGCGGCGTCGGCCACCTGGACCAGGAGCACCGCGGCGTCGGGCGAGAGCTCGAACGCGGCGTCGCCGAGGACCACCAGCGCGCCGACCACCGCGTCGTGCGTGATGAGTGGCAGGCCGATGGCCTGGGTGCACTCGGCCCCGAAGAGGGGGTTGCGCTCGGCCTCGGAGAGGACGGCGAGGGAGGCGCTCCGCCGCACCAGCGAAGGGACCTGCTCGACCGCGATGCCACCGAACCGCGTCGGGGTGCCGCGGAGACAGGCGCCGATCTGCTCGAAGCGTCCGTGCGACAGTCGCCCGAGCCACGCGCCCGCGCTCGCGGCCGCCCGCGCGACGGACGAGCACGTCTCGTCGAAGGCGTCGTCCACCACGGCCGCGGCGAACGCCCGCTGCAGGGCGATCACCGCCTCGAGCCGCGCGACTTCGCTCATGGACTATCTTTACGATGGCAGCGTCCAGACCGAAAGACTCGATCCAGGGAAAGCTTGCGCCGAGATGGGCCAGAGCGGCTACCGCCCTGCTCGAACGGAGCGCAAGCCATGCTACGCCGCAGGGGTGGGTCGCGTCCTGCTCGTGTCGGCCAACCGGGAGCAGCTGCCTTCACCGGTGACGCCGCTCGGCCTGCTCTCGGTCGCGGGATCCCTGCGGGCCGCCGGGCACGAGGTGGGCCTCTGCGACCTCTGCTTCGAGCGCGAGCCGCTGGTGGCCCTGCGTGCCGCGATCGAGGCCTTCGGCCCCACCGTGGTCGGCCTCGGTCTGCGGAACCTGCACAGCAACGCCTACGACGGCACCGACCGCTTGATCGGCGAGTACGCTGCGGTCGCGCGGGCCATCCGCGCCGCCACCCCGGCGCCGCTCCTCGTCGGTGGGTCGGCGTTCTCGCTGCAGCCCCAGCGTCTCCTCACCGCGCTCGGGGCCGACCACGGCGTCGTCGGCGAGGGTGAGGCGGCCGCTGTCGAGATCGTCGACGCCCTCGAGAGGGGGGATCGACCCCCGCCGCTCGTGCAGGCCGCAGCGATCGCGGGCGGCGCGACGCTCGGGGTCGATCTCGACGCGCTCGCCGCGCCCGCGCGCGACCTCGTCGATCCCCGCTACTACGCGTTCGACGGCACCGCCAACCTGCAGAGCCGGCGTGGCTGCGCGTTCCAGTGCGCCTACTGCGACTACCCCGATCTCGAGGGCCGTCGCGTCCGCGTGCGCTCGCCGGCCGCCGTCGCCGACGAGCTGTTCGCCCTCGCCGGGACGCCGGGGGTGACCCACGCCTTCTTCGTGGACAGCGTGTTCAACGTCCCGCGCGCGAAGACGCTGGCCGTGTGCGACGCCATCGTGGCGCGGTTCGGGCGAACGCCGCTCTTGCCGTGGGTCTGCTACGCGTCGCCGTTCGGGCTCGACGACACCCTCGTCGCGGCCATGGCGCGCGCCGGCTGCGTCGGCGCCGAGCTCGGCTCCGACTCCGCGAACGAGGGCGTCCTGCGCCGCCTCCGCAAGCCGTTCAAGCTCGACGCGGTGTTCGCGGCCCACGAGCTGTTCCGCCGCCACGATCTGCTGGACTGCCACACGTTCGTGCTCGGCGCCGAGAGCGCCGGGGCGGAGTGGAGCGAGTCGCTGGACGAGGCGCGCCGCACGCTCGAGACGATCGACCGACTCGACCCCGACGTGGCCGCCTTCATCGTGTTCACCGAGGACCGAGAGGCCCGCGGGCCGCACGCGGCGCGCCGGCGGCAGGAGCTGCTCGCGTTGCTCGCGGTCGAGGCACCGAAGCGCCCGGGCTGGATCGTGCCCGAGCTCGGGATCCGGTTCGGCGAGAAGCTGACCCGCACCATCCGTCGCTACGCGATCCGCGGCCCGGCCTGGCTCTACCTCGCCCGTCAACGTCGCGCGGGGGTGCGGGGGCTGGTCGGCGAGCTCGTGGCCTAGGGCACCTTCAGGTCGATCGAGTCGCTGCGGTCGTTGCCGGATTCCTGCCAGATGTAGAGGACGTCCTTGGACTGCGCGGGGATGGTCTCGGACCACGAGCCGTCGGCCGCGGCGCGGCTCGTGCGCCCCCGATCGAGCCGCAGGTTCCACACGGTCACGTAGGCGCCGGGCTGGGCCGAGCCGCGGCCCCCGGTGAGGTGCACGTTGCCGTCGGCGTCGATCGCGCTCACGTCGGGGGCGCTCGGCGGCGGGATCGGCAGCGTGGGCGCGAGGCAGCCCGCGACGCCGACCGCGAAGACGGCGAGGAGAGAGCGGAGGACGCGTCGGCGATCGGACACGGGTGCAGTTGCCAACAGCATGATCCGGGCCGAGCGATACGTCGAGCCTTTTTCCTGCACCCGAGGGGTGCGCCCGCCAACGATGGTGGCAGTCGCGTGCCGGCGGGCGTGGTCAGTTGGCGGAGCTGGAGGGCGCCGGGGCAGGGGCCGGCGGAGCCTGGGAGGGGGTGCTCGAGGGTGCGCCGCTGCCGTCGGGCGCCACCATCGGCTTGCCGGTCGCCATGTTGACCTCGTTCTTGAGGTAGCGAGCGCGCATCGCGTAGACCTCGGCGCCGAAGAGGAAGTCGCTCACGCACATGTTCGGCGGCAGCTCGACCTCGCCCCGCGGGGTGATCACGACCGCGTCGTCGTCGGGGCGGATGCGGCGGATGCGGCCCGCGTCCCACCAGCGCACGTGCAGGACGATCGTGCCGTCGTGGCCCTCGATCGACTCGATGATCTTGGGCGGGATGCCCGCGTACTCCTCGCGGAGCAGCTTGGCGAAGCGCTTGCGAGCGAGGTTGTCGGAGAGGACGTAGTTCCCCTCGCCGATGGTCTGGCCCTTGGCGTTGGTGGCGAGCGTCTCGTCGTTGGCCTTGGGTGCGGCCAGGTTCTCGGCGCGTCGCTCGTCGAAGTAGGGCTGCAGGTTGCAGGCGTCGTCGAACGTGACCTCTTTGCCGGGGACGGCGCTGTCGCGTCGCGAGCGCACCGAGCAAGAGGTCAGCGCGACGCCGACCAGACCGAGACCCACGACGGCCGCCGCCTTGCGGCCCCACCCGTTCCCTCCCAGGAGACCCATGCCTCTTCTATATCATCACTCGAGGAAGACCTGCGTGATGAAGCCCTGGGGGCCGTTCTCCAGGCGAGCGGTGCAGAAGCGGAAGGCCCCCTGGCGGTCACGGCAGCGGATCCACAGGGCCACCAGGCCGTCCTCGAGGCCCCGGCTCGGGTTCAAGGGAATGGGCGGGCCCCCCTGCGTCGGCGTGAGCGAGAGCTCGCAGTGCATGCTGACCGTGCCCACGGGCCCGGAAGGAGGCGTGGCGGTGGCCCGCAGCTGGACGATGCCGAGCTGCTGCTGGAGGGCGTAGGGGACGAGATCGAACAAACGCTGCCCGATCTCGGCGCGGGTGCTGCCGGTCGGCTCGGTCTCGTCGGGGTTGGTCGCGACGTGGCCGAGGGCCGGGCGGACGCTCGGCGAAGACGAGGTGCGGACCGGGACGCTGTTCGTGATCGAGGCGCGCATGGCGGGCATGCCCATCTGGCTCTCGCGGATCGCGCGCATGCTGGCCGAGGAGCGGCTCGCGGGCGGGCCGTCGAACAGCGCGAGCCAGCGGGTGTCGTTGGGGCCGACGATGCGGACCATGGCGTCGGCGCGGGCGATGGCCACGGCGACCGTCGCGAACTCCCAGGCCTCCTGCTCGGTGCCGAGCGTGTGCGCGTCGATCGACAGCTCGTCGATGCCCCACTCGAGGCCCTGCTTGCGGACGGTGTCGAGCCGGCTGACGAGGCGCGGCTCGACGGTCGGGTCCGCGAAGCCCCAGATCCAGGTGCCGGTGGCGGGGGTCAGGGTGCCGATCACCTCGTACGACGGCGACCAGACGACCTGCTGACCACGCAGGAAGGAGCAGTACCCCGTGGCTGGCTTGGGCTCGACGACGTCGCGTGGATCGACGCGCTGCCCCATCTTGTGCTGCTTCCGCTGGACCTCGTCTTCGTAGGCCGCCACGAGCTTTCGGAACTTCTCGACCGAGGAGAGGGGCATCGCGCTCCGATCGTGTCACGAGAGTGGTGGATCCGGCCAAAGACTTGACACGTCCCCGGCAGGAAAGTGGGTTTCGCGGCGCGACCTTGCCGCCCGTCGGTGGAAGCGCCACCTCAGCTGCATGCCGCGTGAGGTCGGGCCCCTCTGGGTGGCGGGTTTTCCGCCGGCCGAGGCCCGTCGCGGCGACGACGGGGCGCTGCGGTCGGACGGCGTCGCCGCCACCGTGCGCGACCTCGGGGCGGCGGTCCGGGTGCTGGACCTGTTCGGCGAGGTGCTCGACGGGGGTGGGCGTCCTCCGCCCGAGGGCATCGCGCGGCTCCTCGTGATCGAGGTGCTCGATCGCCCCGACCTGCTGGCGCGCGCGCTGACCGAGCTGCGCAAGGAGCCGCACTTCGAGGGGGCCGCGGTGCTGGCGGTGGTGGGCGAGCGCTCGATCGCGCGCCTCGATCCGGCCGCCGGGCACGACGACTTCCTCGTCTGGCCGGCCCCGTCGGCCGAGCTCTATGCGCGCATCCGCCAGATGGAGTGGCGCTCCAGCGCCTACGCCACGGACGAGGTGGTCAAGCTCGGCCCGCTCACCATCGACGTGGCCGCGCGCACGGTGTCGATCGCCGGCATCGGCCGCGACGCGGGCGCCATCGCCCTCACCACGCGTGAGTTCTCGCTGCTGCACGCGCTCGCCTCGCGCCGGGGCCGCGTGCTGTCGCGCGAGACGCTGCTCGACGTGGTGTGGGGCGAGGACTACGACGGTGGTCAGAAGACGGTCGACGTGCACGTACGGCGCCTGCGCGCGAAGCTCGGGGAGGCCCTGCCGCTCGAGACCATCCGCGGCGCCGGGTACGTGCTCCGGTAGCGCGGCGCCGCAAATGCGGCCTCGTCCGGGGTGGGGTGCTACCGTTCGAGTCGGCATGCGTCGTCCGCTCCTCGCACGCACCGGGTCGTCGTGGGCCCTGCTGGCATCGGTGTCGCTGTGGGTCGGCGGGGTCGCGGGGTGCCGCGCCAAGGCGTCGGCGCCCGACGCGGCCGCTGCGCCCGCCGCCTCGTCCGCGGAGGCGCGTGGCGACGAGGTGGTGGCCCACGCACCCACCGAGAAGTCGCCGATCAAGCGCCTGCGCAAGAAGCCGAGCGGTGGACCGCCGCGGCTGTCGTGCGCCGCGGCGCGGCTGCTCGTCGCGGACGTGCACGCCAAGCTCGCGGCCAAGGTGAGCCTCGGCGGCGCCGAGCAAGACGCCAAGGTCGACGGGCCGTTCGCCGACGCGATCCTCGACTGGGCCGACCCGCACGGGCTGTGGACCGCCTCGCCCGACACACCGGTGGCGCCGGTGGTGCGGGCGCACACCGCCAAGCTGCGCGCGGTGCTCGAGGGCAAGGGCGACTGCGAGAAGGAGCTCGCGCCGATCGGCGAGTCGCTCGCGGGCTGGATGACGACGCTGCGCACGGAGTGGACCGCCGGCGCCGCGGACCCCGACGGCATCGACGCGCCGATCGCGGCGAGCGACCCGGCGTTCGACGACGGGCCGGTGAAGACGCCCGCCAAGAAGCTCGCGCGCACCCTCGCGCAGCGCGCGGCGGCGGTGCAGAAGGGGCACCCCGAGCTGGCGGCCGTGGTGAGCTCGGCCCGCGATCGGTGGCTGCCGGTGCTCTCCAAGGAGGCCTGGGGCGAGGTCGTGCTCTCCGCGGCCGTCCGCGCCTACATCCCGCTCCTCGATCCGCACGGCGCGTGGGCGCCGGCCGAGGAGTCCTCGTCGCTGTACGACCGCGACCTCGAGACCGCGCCCCCGGGTCGCCTCTGGACCACCGCCACGCGCACGGCCCTCGGCACGCGCATCGAGACGGGCGCGCACAAGCCGCTGCTCGACAAGGACGTGGTGGTGTCGGTCGACGGGTTGCCGCTGTCGGGGCTGTCGGCCGAGGCGATCGACCAGCTCTCCGAGAGCCCCGACGGCACCGCCGAGCCACGCGCGGTGCGGGTGCTGCGCAAGACCAAGGACGGCGGGCTCGGGCTCGTGGAGCTCTCGGTGACGAGCGCGCTCGCCGACGAGACCGCGGCGCCCGCGGGACTGCACACCTCGCTCGTGCCCTACGGTGCCACGAGCGCGCTCCTGATCCGCCTCGACGACGTGCCCGACGCGCTCGGCGAGGAGCTCGCGCGCGCCATCGGCAAGGCGCGCGGCGAGGCGGAGATCTCGGGGATCGTGCTCGATCTGCGTGGCAACGGCGGCGGGTCGATCGACGGGGCGAGCGGCGCGCTCGGCGTGTTCCTGCCCGGGGCGCCGCTGTTCCCGCTCAAGCACCGCGACGGCACCATCGAGACCGAGCGGGCGACGGAGCCGCCCATGGAGGACCGCTGGACCGGGCCGGTGGTGGCCCTGGTCGACGGCGGCACGGCGAGCGCGGCGGAGATGATCGCCGGGGCGCTCAAGGCCTACCGCCGCGGCCTCGTGGTCGGCGCGCGCACCTACGGCAAGGGGTGTGCGCAGGAGTACGTCGACGACGTGACCGGCGTGGGCGTGCTGCGCATGACCACGCTGCTGTTCGCGCTCCCCGACGGCACGCCGGTGCAGCGGGTGGGCCTCGAGCCGAGCGTCACCTGGGCGCTGCCCTCGCCGCTGAAGGAGCGGGAGGCGGACCTGCCGCGGTCACCGCCCACCTGGATCGGTCCCGACGTGCGCGACCACAAGCGCGTCTCGGAGGTGCCCTGGGCCACGGTCGCCAACGTGGGGCCGTGCAGCGACGAGGTGGTGTGCCGGGCGCTCGCGCTGGTCGGCAAGGGCAAGGCGATCGCGAAGCGGTAGCCGCCGGGACACGTTTTCGTGGACGACTGCACGCTGGACGTCCGGCGGCAGGACGGACGCCACGCGCAGAGGAGGGCGGATACGCTGCTCCGATGCGCTGGAAGTCGTACGCCCTCGCCCTGTCCGTCCCCGCGATCGTGTGCGTGGCCAGCGCGGCGCAGGCCGCCGGTCCCGCGACCGCCTTCGTGAAGACGAAGTGCGACGCGGTCACGAAGCTGCTCGCGGAGAAGCCCTCTCCGCTGCGCGAGAAGAAGCTCGACGCCGAGCTGGCCGGGTTCCTCGACTACGACGGCATCGCGAGGACGGTCCTCGGCGAGGAGGCGCAGAAGCAGAGCCCGACCGAGATCGCGCGCTTCACGGCGACGCTGAAGCAGCTCCTCCAGCTCAGCTTCAAGAACCGGCTCGGCGAGCTCGCGAGCTACCAGATCACCTACGACGCGGAGGTCGCCGACGGCGGCGACGTCGTGGTCCAGACGACGGCCAGGCACGGCAAGGACAAGAAGGCCTTCGAGTTCGGCATCGACTACACGGTGCGGAAGAAGGGCGCGGACTGGGTGGTGGTCGACATCACGGTCGACAAGGCCTCGTGGGTGCACGGCCGCAAGAAGGATCTGGCGCGCGGGTTCCAGAAGGACGGCTGGACCAAGACGCTGGAGCGACTCGAGGAGAAGCTGGCCAAGGAGAAGGCTGCTGCGAAGCCCTGACCGCGGCCCACCGAGGATGGACGTATCCTCGACGTGGTGACGCCGTTGCACCCTGTCGCTCTCACCGACGTGCAGTACCTGGAGCGCACGGCGCGCGCCGCGGTGGTGGTCGCTTCGAGTTGGTCCGAGCGCGACGGGATCGAAGAACGGACGGTGCTCGTCGAGGAGGTCGCCGCCTATCGACCGGGCGCGTTCTTCGAGCGAGAGCTCCCGTGCCTCCTCGCCGTGCTCCGCGTCGTCACCACCGAGATCCGTTGCGTCGTGGTCGATGGCTACGTCGACCTCCAGGCGGGTGCGCCGGGGCTCGGCGCCCACCTCCACGACGCCCTCGAGCGAGCCATCCCCGTGATCGGGGTCGCGAAGACCGCCTTCCGCGGCGCCACGTCGGCCGTGGAGGTCCTCCGTGGTCGGAGCCGCGCGCCGCTGTACGTGACGGCGCGCGGGGTCGACCTCGCGGAGGCCGAGCGCCTCGTTCGCGGGATGCACGGGCCGCACCGCATCCCCACGCTGCTGCAGCGGGCCGATCACCTCGCGCGCGGGCTCGTCACGCCACGGTCGACGTGAGGAGCGCGTCGTCGAGCCAGGCCTCGTACCACTCGAGCAGTCCCTGCGTGCCGTGCGCCGATGCGCGCGGGATCCACGCCATGTCGCAGAACCAGATCCTCCCGCGCTGCTCGCCGGTGACGACGATCACGTCGAACATGCCGCACCCGTGGTGGGCGAGGGGGATGAAGCCGGGGCCCGGCGGCCAGGCTTCGTCGTCTGCGTCGTCCTCCACGAGCTCGAGGCCGGCGAAGCGCTCGGTCTGCCGCCGTATCCGCAGCCTTTCGGCGTCGCCAGCGTCGTAGGGGAAGGGTCGCGCCACCTTGCGGGTCGGCTGGGACGGCTCCTCGACGAGGAACCCGTAGCCAGGCCCGACGCCACCGCCGTGCACCTCGCGGAGGAACGCGGCGAGCTCGCCGGGGAGCGTGACGCCGAGGTGCTCCTCGAGTCGGGCGAGGCGCGGAGGATCCCAGCAGGGGCGCCTCTCGTACCGGTGCCCGTGGACGCCTCCGGCGCCGAACACGAGGAGCTCCCGATCGGCCTCCGCCAGCCGGTCGAGTTTCTGGCGGATCTCCGCGAGCCGGTCTTCAACGGCCACGGCGACGCGCGAGGCCGACGACGAGGGCCGCGATCCCGAAGGCGAGCCCCCCGGTCCGACCCCCGGGGCCCGAGGTCGCGCAGCCACCGTCCGCGGCCGGGATCGCGGCGTCCACGCAGTGCTGCGTCGTGGTGTCGCAGGCGTAGCCGTTCGCGCAGTCCTGGCTCGTGTGGCAGGTGTCCACGCACGCGCCGAAGGCCGGCTCGCAGACGTAGGGCGCGCAGTCGAAGGTCACCGCGTCGTCGGTCGGGCAGGTCGCGCCCGGCCCCGCGCAGTAGGCCGGGCCGACGCCGGTCGAGGGACCGGTGCAGCGGTTGCGGCCGCACATGGTCCCCTTGCCGGCGCCGACGCACTCGCCCGCCGGGCCGCAGGTCCCGAGGCACGTGTTGGCCGCGCCGCAGTCGTTGCGCAGATCGACGCCGATGGGGGCGAGGGTGCACTTGCCCGGGTTCGACAGGAGGGCGCACGAGTGGCAGCGGTCGGTGCACGCCGTGTCGCAGCAGACGCCGTCGACGCAGTGGCCCGTCGAGCACTCGGCGTTCTTGGCGCACCGCTGGAAGCCGTCCTTGACCTCGGGCTTGGCCGGCAGCGTGGGCGCGGGGGCGTCGGCGCTCGGAAGGGCGTCAACGCCGACGTCGGTGCCCGTATCGGTGCCGGCGTCGCTGGCCCCGGTGTCGTCGCCCCCCGTGTCGCCGCCGCCCGTGTCGCCACCCGCGTCGCCCCCGGCGTCGGGTGCCCCGGGGCCGCACTTCCCGCTCACCGTGTCGCAGGTGCCCGACGCGCAGTCGGCGTCCGAGAGGCACGTCGAGAGGCACGCCGAGCCGCTCGCGCACTTGAGGCTGTTCGGGCACGGCGTGGCGGTGCCCGGGGTGCACGCCGCGCTGCTGCCCGAGCACGTGCCCCGCGTGACCAGCGTCGAGCCGACGCAGCCCGCGATCCCGCAGGCGTCGGTGCCCGGCCGGAACTTGCAGGTCCCGACCGCGCCGGCGAGCGCGCAGCTCTCGCACTCTCCCGGGCACGCCCGGTCGCAGCAGACGCCCGCGGCGCACTGGCCGGACTTGCACTCGAGGTTGGTCCCGCAGCCCTCGCCGTTGTTCTTCTGGGTGACGCACGCGCCGCCGACGCAGAACGAGCCTGGCGCGCACTCGGTGCTGTCGCCGCACGTCGTCACGCACACGCCCGCGCTGCACGCCGCGTAGGACCCACACGAGCGGGCGCCGTGCGGCTTGCCCGAGGGGACGTTCGTGCACACGCCGGGGCTGCCGGCCACGTCGCAGGCCTGGCAGCTGCCGAGGCACGCGCTCGCGCAGCAGACGCCGTCGACGCACTGGTTGGACGCGCAGTCCGTGGGCACGCTGCACGCCGTCCCGTTCGACAGCTTGAGCACGCACTTGCCCGTGCCGGTGTCGCAGCGGTAGGCCGGGGCGCACACCGCGCTGGTCGTGCACCCGGTGGCGCAGACGCCGCTGCCGTCGCAGCCGAAGCCCCCCGTGCACGCTGCGCGCGCGCCGTGGGTGGGCCCCGTCACGTTGGAGCAGGTGCCGAGCTTGGTGGGCACGTCGCAGGCCTGACACTGGCCGGTGCAGGGCGTGTCGCAGCACACGCCGTCGACGCAGAACCCGCTCGTGCACTCGTTGGTGCCCGCGCAGGCGACGCCCGGGGCCTTCTTGGCGTAGCAGGCCCCGCCGCTGCAGTACTTGCCGGTGCCGCACGCGCCGTCGGCCGAGCACGTGGCGAGGCAGGCCCCGCCCGTGCCACAGAGGATGGTCGGCGTGCAGGCCGGTCGCGCGCCGTGCACGGGGGCGCCCACCACGACGTCGCAGAACCCGAGCGAACCCGCGAGGTCACAGGCCTCGCACTGGCCGGTGCACGGGCGGTCGCAGCAGTAGCCGTCGACGCAGTTCGGGCAGCCCGCCCCGCTCGAAGTGCAGGTGACAGGATCTGGCACGAACAGCTCGGCGGTGGTCGCGTAGACCGACCCCGAGACCCCGCCCGCGACGAGGAAGCGTTCGCTGCCGAGGGGCACCGTGATCGCGCGCTCGCGGATCACCGACATCGACGGGCCCGCGCTCCAGCTGTTGCCGGCCTCGTCGTAGATCTCCACGGTCGAGAGCGAGTCGACGGTGCCGGTGCCGACCAGGCGGCCGCGCCCACCGAACACCGCCCAGCGGTTGCCCGAGAGCTTGCCGAAGCCGAAGTCGCTCCGCTCGTAGGCCATCGAGGGCCCGGGGCTGAACGTCTTCGAGGTCGGATCGTAGATGCAGGTCTTCTGGGTCGGGACGTACGGGCTCGACCACCCACCCACGATCAGCACCTTGCCCGACGAGAGCAGGAACGGCTGCGGGTACCACTGCTTCTGCGGCATGATCGACGCGAGCGACTCGTACGTGTTGCCGACCGGGTCGTAGAGCACGGCGGTGTCGTACTGGCCGCTCGCCCCGGCGCCGCCGGCGAGGAGGATCTTCCCGTCGCCGAGCGCGATGTTGGCGCTGCCGTAGCGGGTCGCGGGCAGGTTCGCGATGGCCTGGAAGAGGCCGGTCGAGACGACGTACTTCTCCGCGGTCGCCCAGGTGGTGGAGCTGCCCTTGAACTGGCGCCCGCCGAAGAAGTAGACCGCCTCGGCGCCGGTCCCGAAGCCGGTCTGCACGAGCTGGAGCTCGGCGCGCGTCGTGCTCATCGGCCCGGTGGCCACGGAGCCGGTCTCGCTCCACAGCTCCGCGTTGGGCGTGCCGTCCGAGGCCACGAGGACCTTGCCGGTGCCGAGGAGCATCGACGGCGTCTGGGTGTGCGCGACGAGCAGCGACGCGCCCGCGGAGAACGTGCGCGTGGTCAGGTCGAACATCTGCGGGACGGTGCTCGAGTAGCCGAACACGACGACCTTGCCCGACGGCAGCTTCGCGCCGCTGGCCTCGTAGTACGCGGTCGAGGGCAGGGCCCCGGAGGCGTTCATCCACAGCGGGTCGACGTGGATCGGGAAGGAGAGACCGGTGGCGTCGAGGGTCGCCGACAGGTGGCTCGCGCCACCCTCTGCGTGCAGTGACCAGGTGAGCGCGCGGCGTCGGCCGGCCGCGTCGACGGCGAAGGGCGCCTCGGCGAACAGGCGCACGCGGCCCTCTGCGTCGAGCGCCTCGACGCGCTCGTCGTGGACGCG
>CAZUZY010000265.1:0-12116 GCA_964624885.1 uncultured Polyangiales bacterium
GAGGCGCTTGATCTGCTCGTCCTCGGAGACGAGCACCTTGCCGCCCTGGTGCCCGCACTTCTTCACCCCGGGCTTCTGGTCCTCGATGTGGTAGCCGGGCACGCCGGCCTCCACGAAGCGGCGGATCAGGTTGCGCACGTGCGCGTCGCCGCCGTGGCCGGTGTCGGCGTCGGCGATGATGAACGGGCGGAAGTCGACCGCGGGGCTCGCCTTGCGCTGCTCCTCGCTCATCTTGGTGCGCGCGTGGTAGTCGTTGCGATCCGCGGCGAGCAGGGCGCGCACGATCGAGGCGGCCTCCTCGGGCACGCGGCTCAGCGGGTAGCTCGCGAGATCGGGGCCCGGGTCCTCGTCGGGCGAGCCCTTGGCGCTCGTGGCCCAGCCGCCGATGTAGATGCCCTCGATGCCCATGCGCTTCATGGCGACGGCCTCGCCGGGCGAGTAGGGGCCGAACGAGGTCATGCAGGTGCCGGACTGGAACATCTCGCGCAGGCGCGCGTGGAAGCCGGCGGCGGCGTCGCGCGCGACCGAGTACTCGTTGCGGATCGTGCCGCGCTGCTCGACGACCTCCCTCGGCGTGTACAGCCGTTCGATGCCGGCGAACCGGGGGGACTCGAACCAACGGCGCATCTCTTGGACTTGTTCGTCGAAGGTGGGCATGGCGCGCAGGCTAGCCCAACCGAGGGGGGGCGGAAGGGCGCGATGACGCTGCGCGGCAGCGCAAGATCGACGCGGCGCAAGTGGCCCTCAGACCCTAGGATTCAAGCTGGATCGGCGCATGCCTTCCGCAGAAGCTGCGCCCGATCCCGAGGTCCGGTCAAGGTGGAGTCAACGACTCGGAGAGCTCTTGGCGCTCTGCGTCGGTGAGCTCGCTGTGGGAGAAGACCCGCCCGAGCCAGCCCTCCACGTCGCCGTCGTCGAGGTGTTCCTCGGTCCACGCGAACGCGCAGCCCGGGTGCAGGTAGCCGGCGCTCTTGGTCACGTTGGCGCCCATCTCGAGCTCGCGCTCGACGCCGATCCGCAGCGCGCCCTTCTCGAGCGGCTCCTGGCACTGCATGCACTTGGCGCGACCGGTGGGCGCGCGGTCGGCGTGGGGCAGCGGGCGGTCCTTCGCCTTCTTGGGCGCGGCGGCGATCAGCGCGTCGAGCGCGGCGCGGTTCGGCACCTCGCCCTCGTAGGCGGCGAGGGCCTCTTGCAGAGGACCCGCGAGCTTCTTGGCGGCGCACTCGAGGTGCCAGTAGCGGTGGCCGGGCTGGTCGGAGCCCGGCAGCACGTACGACTCGGCGAAGCGCAGGTCGCCCTTGGCGACGGGGTTCTTGCAGCCGCGGCACGCCGCGCGTCCGGAGGGGGAGACCTCGAGCTTCATGGCGGGGGATGGTAGCGCGAGGGTGGGCGCGCTCGTCACTCCTTCGTGCGCTTCGCCTTCTCGTCGTCCCACGCCCCGAACGTCTCGTTGGCGCGCGTGCGGGCCACGAGGTTCGCGAGGCGCTTGTCGTACTCCGCCGGCGTCTTGCGCGCGTCCTCCACGTAGCTCGCGCGGATGCGCTGGTAGAGCGGCGGGAACGCCTGGAAATTCCGCCACACGAGCGGGTCCTCCTCGAGCGCCGCGCGCACCCCCGCGGGCATCACGAACGGCGCCGCCAGGTCCGGCGCCACGGCGAGCCCCGCGTCCGTCATCTTCCCCTCCGCGACGAGCCGGCGCACGCGCTCCTTGTTGAGCTCCGTCCAGTTGCCCTTGGGCCGCCGCGGCGTGAGGCGCTGCGCCGTGCGCGCCGCGTCGTACTTCTTGGCGATCCCGTCGATCCACCCGAAGCAGAGCGCCTCCTCCACCACGTCGAGGTAGCGGATCGGGTGCTCCTCCGCGCGGACGAGCCAGATCTCCTTCTTGGTGCGGTGGTGCTCGACGAGCCACGCGCGCCACCTCGCGCGGGTCTTCGGCTCGAAGGTCGTCGTGATCTCCACCGGCAGACTCAGTGGGCGATCGAGACGCTCTTCTGGGGGTTGGCCTGGTCGCCGACCGCGTCGTGCACGCCCGCGCCGTTGGTCACCTCGAGCGCCTGCTTGGGCTGCCCCTCGCAGTCACCCGCGCACGCGACGGCGTCGGTGGCCGGGGCCGACTCGCCCGTCTTCTTGGCGAGCGCCTCGGCGACGTCGTCGGGCAGGGCCGGCAGCTCGCTCGGATCGGTGCCCGGCGCCACGCGGTAGATCTCGACGGTGGGCGGGTAGAAGTCGTAGCTGGTCTCGGTCTTGTGCGTGCCGTCGTCGTACTTGAGCGTGCGCACGCGCCGCACACGGTAGCCGCGGATGCCGCCCTGCTTCTTGACCGCCTTGCCGACCTTGACCGAGGGGTCTTCCTCGATCTTGCGCTTGTACGGGTAGATGTCGACGACGTCGCGGCCGAACACCACGCTCACCGTCTTCTTCTTGCCGAGCAGCTCGACGTGCAGCGTGTTGCCGTCGACCTTTGTGTGCACGACGACCGGGAACGAGTGCGGGTTCTTGACCTTGAGGTCGACGACCGGCCACACGACGGTGGAGTCGAGCCCCATGGGGATGTACGCGCTCGGTCGCGAGTGGGGCAGGCGCTCGAGCACGTCGAGCCCGCCGAAGAACGACGCCGCGTGGAACGTGGAGGCCACCTGGCAGGTGCCGCCGCCGACGCCGGGTCGCATCTCGCCCTTGAAGATCTCCCAGGCGACCTTGAACCCGTTGGCCTCGGACCGCTCGCCGACCACCGCGTTGAACGACACGATCTGCCCGGGGTTGATGACCAGGCCGTCGAGCTTCTTGGCGGCGTTCTCGATGTTCTGTGCGCGCGGGGCCTGGTCGCCGCCGCGGCCGAAGTGGGTCTCGAACGTGCCGACCACGGTGGAGATGTCGAGCTTGGCCAGCGCCTCGCGGGTGACCTTGGCGGAGATCGAGGCCGGGTGGAGCACGAGCGGGGCCGGGGCGCGCGGCGGGCCGTCGGTGCGCAGGGCGTCGCGCAGGTGCGCCGAGAGCGCGGCGCTGGTCTCGACCACGGCGCCGTCCAGCTCGAGCGAGGCGCCCGGCTTGTCCGCCACGATGGTGTGGGCCGCGAGGTCGAGGCGCGCCTCGAGCGGCGTGTCGTCGACCAGGCCCTTGATCCCGACGAGCAGCTTCTCGACCGCCGCCGTGTCGACGGCGAGGTCGATCGGCACGTCGATCTGCCCTTGCTTCGCCTTGAAGGCCGTCTCGAGGCGCGCGGCGAGGCTGCGCTCGTGCCCGAGCCAGCGCAGCGTGGCCACCACGCGGTCGAGGTCGGCGGCGCCGACCAGCGACTTGACCGCGACCTTGCGCTTCTCCTTGCCGACGGTGATCTCGAGATCGCCGCCGAGCGCGCGCTCGACCCGGGCGGCGACCCAGGCGCGGAGGGCTGCGTCGTCCCCGCGCGCCACGTCGTCGGGCACCGCGTGACCGTCGACCCGCACGCCCGGCAGCACGCGGCCCGGCGGGAGCGCGCTGCGCACGGCCGCAGCCGACCCACCGGCCAGCGTGAGCACGAGGGCCGAGGCGAGAGCGAGGCGGCGAGGAGTGGTCATGTTCGACGAGATCAACGCAGGGCCCGGGGGGAGCGCTTCCCGGTTCCCCCGGAGTCTGCCGCAGACCGGGCGGGGCGGACAAGGCAACGACGGCGTGCTAGACCCGCCGGGCTTTTCTGGCGTCGTCTAAAGGCAGGACGCGGGGTTTTGGTTCCCGCTATCCAGGTTCGAATCCTGGCGCCAGAACCCCGCTCCCTTCTCCTCCGGGTCGCACGCCGGCCGCTCCCGCAGGGCGCGTACCCACACCCCGTGGCTCGCCGCCCACGCCCTCGCCCGGCCGCGCTCGTCGGCCGTCAGGCAGCGCTTGCGCAATGGGAACACATACGCCATAATTCAGGCGTGGCGGCTCCCCGTTCCCTGTCTCGGCCCGTCGCTCGCCCTGTAGCGCGCCGCGGCCGTGGGCGACCGCCCAAGCAAGGCGCCGAGTCGCACCGCCGGCGCCCCTCCGTCTCGCCTTCCTCCCCGCTGCACGTCACCCTGCGCGTCGAGCGCCACGTGTGGAACCTGCGCTCCCAGCGCTGCCTGCGCCCGATCGACGCCGCGCTCCGCGCCCTCCTCGGCCCGGCCCTGCCCGCGCGCGTCACGCATTTCTCGGTGCAGGGCAACCACCTGCACCTGGTCGTCGAGGCCCGCGACCGTCGCGCCCTCTCGAGCGCGATGCGCTCGCTCGGCATCCGCATCGCGCGGGGCCTCAACGCCGTCATGGGTCGCCGTGGTCGCGTGCTCGCCGCGCGGTACCACGCGCGCGCCCTCCGTTCACCGACCGAGGTCAAGAACGTGCTCCGCTACGTGCTCGCCAACCACGCGCGTCACGTGCCGGGCGCCGCGATCCACGACCGGTGGTCCAGTGCGGCCATCTTCGCCGAGTGGGCAGCGATCCGGCTGCCCCCGGCCACCGTGGACTACGCGCTCCCCGGCGAGTCCCCACCCGTCGCCGCCCCGCACAGCTGGCTGCTCCGCGACGGTCTCCGCGCCACCCACTGACCGCGCGATCGCCTAGACTGCTTCCACCGTCGACCCATCGGTCGCGGGGAGGGAACGGTCGACATGCGTCACGACGCGAACCTGCGCGGTGTGCTCTTCGGGGACCACTCTTGAGCGACCACCGCACGCCGGCCGAGCGCGAAGCCCTGGAGCTCCTCGTCGAGGCCGCCACGCGAGGCTCGATCGATCTGCGCACCCTCGCCGACGCCGCCAACGAGGTGGCCGTCCGCGCCGCCCGGCTCGGCGAGTCCGCCACCCGCGAGGCCCTCCTCCACGGCGCCGTCTCCGAGGAGCAGCTCGCGCGCATGCACGCCCTCGCCGAGGGCATCACCACCGTCGTCGGCCCGCCCTCGCAGGTGCTGAGCCCCGCCGCCTACACGCTGCCGCTCGGTCAGGACCCCGCCGACGAGAGCCCGGGTGGCGGCGCGCGCTACGCCATCGTCGACGAGATCGGCCGCGGGGGCGCCGGGCTCGTCGTCCGCGCCCGCGACGCGGAGATCGGGCGCACGGTCGCCATGAAGACCCTGCGCACCGGCACCAGCGCGGACCGCCGCGAGCTCCGCCGCTTCCTCGACGAGGCGCGCATCGCCGGGCAGCTCGAGCACCCGAGCATCGTCCCCGTCTACGACCTCGGCACCCTCCCCGACGGCCAGCCGTTCTACACCATGCGGGTCGTCGAGCGCCGCACCCTGCGCGCGGTGCTGGTGGGGCTCGCCGAGAACGACGAGCGGACCCGCCACGAGTGGCCCCTCGCCCGCCTCTGCCACGTGCTCGTGCAGGTGAGCCGCGCGCTCGACTACGCGCACAAGCGCACCGTCGTCCATCGCGACGTCAAGCCCGAGAACATCCTGCTCGGCCGCTTCGGCGAGGTGTACGTCGCCGACTGGGGCATCGCCAAGCGCGCCGGCGAGGTGGTCGAGCGCGGCAGCGTCCCGCCGCCCGAGCTGCACTCGGGCACCCTCGCCCCGACCCACGCCGGCTCGCTGATGGGCACGGTCGGCTACATGTCGCCCGAGCAGGTGCTCGGGGGGACCATCGACGGGCGCGCCGATCTCTTCTCGCTCGGCGTGGTGCTCTACGAGGTGCTCACCCACGGCCGCGAGCGCCCGTTCGACGCCGCGAGCCCGTTCGCCGCGCTGATGGCGACGACCGAGCGCCACCCCCCTCGCCCCCGCGAGCTCGCCCCCGACTGCCCGCTCGTGCTCGACGACCTGTGCATGCGCCTGCTCGCCAAGCTCCCCACCGAGCGCCCCGAGAGCGGGCAGGTCGTCGCCGACGAGATCGAGTCCTACCTCGAGGGCGATCAGGAGCGCGCGCGCCGGGAACAGGCCGCGCGCGACCTCGTGGCGCGGGCCCGCGCGCACGCCGCGCGCTACGTCGAGATGTTCACCGACCGCGAGCGGTTCCTCGCCGAGTCGCGCACGCTGCTGCGCGACCGGCGGCCCCACGACCCCGTCGACAGCAAGCGCGCGGGCTGGGCGGCCGAGGACCGCGCGCGAGGGGTCGCCATCGCGCAGGCCGACGAGCTGGCCCACGCGCAGCACTGCTACTCGCAGGCCATGGGCCTCGCACCCCACGCCACCGAGGTGCGCGCGGGCCTCGCCGATCTCTACTGGATGCGGGCCGAGCGCGCGGTGCAGGAGCACGACGTCGCGGCGCAGACCTACCACGAGGCACTGGTCCGCGAGTACGACGCGCTCGAGGGGCGCTACACCGCCCGCCTCACCGCCGACGCGCGCCTGTCGCTGCGCTCCCACCCGAGCGGCGCCGAGGTGGTGGCCTACCGCTACGTCGAGCGCGACCGCGTGCTCGTCGCCGAGGAGCCCGTCTCCCTCGGTGCCACGCCGATCGTCGAACGGCGACTCCCCCCCGGGAGCTACCTCCTCGTGCTGCGACGCGAGGGCATGCGCGACACCCGGCTGCCCGTGTGGTGCCGCCGCGGCGAGCACGCGTCGCTCGAGGTCAACCTCTACACCGACGCCGAGATCGGCGCCGACTACGTGTACGTGCCCGGCGGGCCCGCGTTCGTCGGTGGCGACCCGGACGCCTTCGACGCGCTGCCGCGGCGCGAGGTCGAAGTCCCCGACTTCGCCCTCGCGCGCTTCCCGGTCACCTACGGCGAGTACCTCGCCTTCATCGACGCGGTGCAGGCGCGCGACCCGGAGGAGGCGCGCAAGCGCATCCCGCGCGACGAGTCGGGCGACGGCGCCTACGCGGTGCTCGATCCGACCTCGGGTCGCTGGGTGCCCCGCTACGATCGCCTCATCGAGGGCGAAGGCCGCCGCTTCAGCCCCGAGGAGCGCGCGGGAGAGCTGCCGGTGATGGCCATCGACTGGTTCGACGCCAACGCCTACCTCGCGTGGCGCGCCGCCCGCGAGGGTCGCGCCCTGCGGCTCCCCACCGAGCTCGAGTTCGAGAAGGCGGCGCGGGGCGTCGATGCGCGCCCGTTCCCGTGGGGCGAGCGCTTCGACCCCACGTTCTGCAAGATGCGCGAGTCGCGGCCGGGCTTCCCGCAGCCCGAGCTCGTGGGCGCCTTCCCGCTCGACGAGAGCCCCTATGGCGTTCGCGACGTCGCCGGTGGCATGCGGGAGTGGGTGGCCGACATCTCCGCCGACGGTGTCGAGTCCGAGCTCTCGCTCGACGCGGCGCTCGCCACCCCGGAGCCAGCCCCGGGCACTCCGCGCGACGAAGCGGGGATGCGCCTCGTCCGAGGTGGGGCCTGGTGCGACGCGGCCATCAACACCCGCGCCGCCTCGCGCGTGCGCTACTTCACGCTCTTTCGGTACACCCGCATCGGCCTCCGGGTCCGCGCGGCCTTGCCGGCTCGCTAGGAAGCCCATTTCGGCCGGTCGCCCCGGGACGGACTCCACGAAAAACCGTTGGTCTGGCTGGGGACTCGTGTCACCTTGGGGACGCGCCAGGTGGCGCAGGAGGAACGATCGAGATGCGAACGTTTGCGCGTCTGCTGGTGGTGGCGAGCGCCGCGTGTTCGGTCGACAGCAACAAGCCGGCCCCCCCGATCGCGACGAGCGAGCAGTCGCTCGACCGCACGTTCGCGAGCGGCTCGCTCGTCATCCCGATGGACACCACGTTCCAGGACAACGGGACGCTCAAGGCGTTCGGCCTGGTCTACCGGCTCCTCCAGAACAACGTCCCGGTCCACTGGATCGTCAAGACGGGCAAGGCCGTCGGCGCCTCCGATTTCACCCTGGCCACGGGCACCAACGTGCAGACCGCGGCCGCGGTGACCGCCGCTGCCTACCGGGCGGCGCCGTTCGTCATCGACTCCGCCGACCGCGCCAAGGCCCTGCCCATCATCACCGCGTGGCAGGCCACCAACGTCACCACCGTGCACAGCGCGACCGCGGCGTTCACCGCCGACGTGCGCAAGACGCTCACCGCGGCCCCCAAGATCGCGGTGTTCCAGGACGGCAACGAGCTCATCGCGTTCACCTACCTCAACGGCGCCGGCATCCCCGACTCGACGGGCAAGGCGTGGCCGGTGGCCACCGCCGCGTCCTACCCGACCTACCCCGACGTCCTCACCGAGGCGCAGATCGCCGGCACGGCGACCGGCGGCGCCTTCGACGGCAAGCTGCTCAAGGCCGACGGCACGCCCGCCTACTGCCAGCTCACCTCGCAGCACTACAACGCGGCGAACAACGAGGTGGTCCGCGAGGTGCGCGGCTGGCTGAGCTCGAGCCCCAACACCCACGCCTACATGCAGTGCGCGGCGATCACGGCGTTCGAGACCAACGCGAGCGGCCACTTCCTCACGACCAACGGCGTCGTGGACGACGGCGCCACCGCCAACCCCGAGATCGTGCGGGTCCCCGACAGCACGTTCACCCAGATCGACGGGGCCTTCACCGTCGACACCGGCGCGGTCGACTCGATCGGCCTCGCCACCGGGTCCACGCTCCGCGCCAGCGACGTCGTGCTGATCACGCTGGGTGGCGCGCCCCTGCCCGCCGCCGGCACCCGCATGGTCTACCTGACCGGCAACGTCGACGCGAACCCGGCCTTCGGCAAGGTCAGCTACCTCGCCGGCCACGACTACGGCGTCGCGCTCCCCATCAGCACCAACGCCCTCACCAACGGCGCGCGCCTGTTCCTCAACTCCATCTTCGAGAGCAACTGCGCCGAGGCCACGTTCGAGCCGGCCATCACGCTGGTGAAGTCGGCGCCTGCCTCGATCAGCACCTCCACCCTCACCTTCACCCTCACCTACACCAACGCGGCCACCGCCAAGGGCATCGCCGAGAGCGCGGTCATCACCGACGTGATCCCGACCGGCACCACGTTCGTCAGCGCCACCGGTGGCGGCACGTTCAGCGCGGCGACCAGCACGGTGACCTGGACCCTCGGCAACCTGAAGCCGGGCGCCACCGGCTCGGTGACCTTCACCGTCACCGCGCCCACGCTCGGCACCATCTCCAACACCGGCAAGCTCACCTACAACGTGAGCCTCACCAGCAAGTCGGTGAACAGCAACACCACGTCGACCACCCGCGTGTGCGGCGCCGACACCGACTGCGCCGTCCCCACGCCGGCCTGCAACACGACGGGCACGTTCGCCGGTCAGTGCAAGCAGTGCTCGGCCACCAACAAGACCGCATGCACCGGCACCAAGCCGGCCTGCGTGATCGCGACCGCCACCTGCGGCTGCAACACCAACAGCGACTGCCCGAGCTCGACGCCGCTCTGCGACGGCGCCACCAAGACCTGCATCCCGGGCTGCACGACCAACGCCGACTGCGGGGGCAGCACGCCGATCTGCGACACGACGAGCAAGCTCTGCCGCGCGTGCGCGAGCGACACCGACTGCAGCGGGGCCACCCCGGCCTGCCACACCACCGGCACCTTCGCCGGCCAGTGCAAGGAGTGCTCGGCCACCAAGACCACCCTCTGCACCGGCAGCAAGCCGGCCTGCCTCACGGCCACCGCGACCTGCGGCTGCAACGCGAGCAGCGAGTGCCCGACCACCGCGCCGAGCTGCAACCCGAGCAGCAAGATCTGCACGACGGGCTGCTTCGTCGACGCCGACTGCAAGACCCCGGGCCTGCTCGTCTGCGACACGGCGACCGGCACCCCCGGCAGCTGCGTCGAGTGCACCGACGCCAAGAAGACCGCCTGCACCGCGACCGGCGTGGGCGCGGCCTGCCTCACCAGCAAGACCTGCGGCTGCACGGTCGACACCGACTGCGCCGCCCCCAACACCTGCGACAAGACCACGAGCAAGTGCACGCCGCCCGGCCCCGACACCGACGGCGACGGCCTCCCCGACGCGGTCGAGAAGCTGATCGGCACCGACCCGCTCGACGCCGACAGCGACGACGACGGCGTGCCGGACGGCAAGGAGATCGACCCGGGCAAGGACAGCGACGGCGACGGCCTCATCAACGCCCTCGACCCGGACAGCGACAACGACGGCCTGTTCGACGGCACCGAGATGGGCTTCGACTGCTCGAACAAGGACACCGACAAGTCCAAGGGCCGGTGCATCCCCGACGCCGACAAGGGCGCCACCAAGACCGACCCGCTCAAGAAGGACACCGACGGCGGCGGGCTCTCCGACGGCGCCGAGGACCTGAACCGCAACGGCATGATCGACGCGGGCGAGAAGAACCCGCTCGACCCCTCCGACGACAAGACCTCCGTGCTCGACAGCGACGGCGACGGCTTGCCCGACGACTTCGAGAAGGCCATCGGCACCGATCCTTTCGACGCCGACAGCGACGACGACGGCGTGCCCGACGGCAAGGAGATCAACCCGACCGACGACACCGACGGCGACGGCCTCATCAACGCGCTCGACCCGGACAGCGACAACGACGGCCTCTGGGACGGCACCGAGATGGGCCTCGACTGCTCGAACAAGGACACCGACAAGTCCAAGGGGCGCTGCATCCCCGACGGCGACAAGGGCGCGACCGTGACGAGCCCCGTCAAGCGCGACACCGACGGCGGTGGCATGAGCGACGGCAGCGAGGACAGTAACCGCAACGGCGTGCTCGACCCGGGCGAGAAGGACCCGACCGCGGGCCACGGCGCCGACGACAAGGACGTGATCGACACCGACGGCGACGGCCTTTCGGACGACCTCGAGAAGACCCTCGGCTCCGACCCGAAGGACGCCGACACCGACGACGACGGCGTGCCCGACGGCAAGGAGGCGAACCCGGCCGACGACGGTGACGGCGACGGACTCATCGACGTCCTCGACCCGGACAGCGACAACGACGGCCTCTACGACGGCACCGAGATGGGCTTCGACTGCAAGGGCCCGGGCACGGACGCCACGAAGAAGCACTGCATCGCCGACGGCGACAGCGGCGCGACCAAGACGAGCCCCGTCAAGCGCGACACCGACAGCGGGGGCGTGATCGACGGCAGCGAGGACAGCAACCGCAACGGCGTGCTCGACCCGGGCGAGAAGGATCCGACCGCCGGCCACGGCGCCGACGACAAGGACGTCGTCGACACCGACGGCGACGGGCTCTCGGACGCGCTCGAGCTCACCCTCGGCAGCAACCCCAAGGACGCGGACACCGACGACGACGGCGTCGTCGACGGCAAGGAGCCGAACTTCGGTGACGACACCGACGGCGACGGCCTCATCAACGTCCTCGATCCGGACAGCGACGACGACGGTCTGTTCGACGGCACCGAGATGGGCCTCAACTGCGCCCTCGCCGCGACCGACACCAGCAAGAAGGTGTGCCGCACGGACGACGACGCCGGTGCCACCAAGACCAGCCCGCTGCTCCGCGACACCGACGGCGGCGGCATGAGCGACGGCAGCGAAGACGTCAACCGCAACGGCGTCGTCGACGCGGGCGAGAAGGACCCGACGGTCGGCCACGGCGCGGACGACAAGACGATCCTCGACACCGACGGCGACGGACTGTCCGACGACCTCGAGAAGGCCATCGGCACCGACCCGCTCGACGCCGACACCGACGACGACGGCGTGCCCGACGGCAAGGAGCCGAACCCGACGATCGACAGCGACGGCGACGGCAAGATCAACGCCCTCGACCCCGACAGCGACGACGACGGGCTCTGGGACGGCACCGAGCTCGGCTACGACTGCGAGGGCAAGGGCACCGACAAGACCAAGGGCAAGTGCATCGCCGACGCGGACACCGCCACGCACACGAGCCCGCTGATCGCCGACACCGACAAGGGCTCGGTCAAGGACGGGGACGAGGACACCAACAAGAACGGCAAGGTCGATCCGGGCGAGCGTGACCCGCTGAACCCGGGTGACGACCTCACCGGCCCCGACGCCGGCCCGGATTCCGGTCCCGACGGCAGCATCGACGGCAGCGTCGACGGCGGCCTCGACGACGGGGGCCTCGACGGTGGGACCGCCGACGAGGGCACCCTCGAGGGCGGTGGGTTCTCGTGCTCGACCGGCGGCGCCGGCTCGAACCTCGCGGCCCTCGGCCTCGGCCTCGCGGCGCTCGTCGCGATCCGTCGCCGCCGCGCGGCCTGACCCCGAGGGTGTGGCGGCCGCCCGTGGAGGCGGCCGCCGCCTGCGCGCACGCGCTCACCTGATCGGGATCGCGT
>CAZUZY010000266.1:0-12096 GCA_964624885.1 uncultured Polyangiales bacterium
GCTGGAGGCTCTCTTCGTCGCGCGGGCCTACGACGGCGCGACGCCCGGCGGTCTCTTCGCGCTCGAGCGCGTGCTCGCGGGGCTCTCCCACGCCGCGTTCGTGCTCGAGCGCACCGGGCGCGTCCGGCTCGCCAACGCGGCCGCCCGCGCGCTGCTCTCGTCCGCCGATCGGCGCGACGCCCGCGGCTTCCTCGGGCTGCTCCCGGGCCGGCTGCCCCCCAAGGACCTGCGCATCGAGGTCGAGGAGCTGCGCGACGGGCGCGGCGTGATGGCCACGATCGTGCACCTCCACCCGCGCAAGACGCCGAGCGCTCCCCTCGTCGCGAAGAGCCCCGCCTTCGCCGCCATCGTCGGCGACGACGCGACCCTGGTCGCGGCCCGGGAGCGCGCGGAGCGGTTCGCCCGCACCGATCTGCCGGTGGTGCTCCTCGCCGAGACCGGGAGTGGCAAGGAGCTCTTCGCCCGGGCCATCCACGCGGCGAGCGGCCGCGCGAGCGCGCCGTTCGTCGCCATCAACTGCGGCGCGCTCAGCCCCTCGCTGCTCGAGAGCGAGCTGTTCGGCTACGGGCCCGGCGCCTTCACGGGAGCGCGGGCGGCGGGTGCGCTCGGGAAGCTCGCCACCGCGCACAAGGGCACGCTGTTCCTCGACGAGGTCGCCGAGATGCCGGCCCCCTTGCAGGCCCTGCTCCTCCGCTTCCTCGAGGACGGCACCTACTACCGCGTCGGCGAGACCCAGGAGCGCCGAGCCGACGTGCGCGTCGTCGCCGCGACGTGCCGCGATCTGCCGGCGCAGGTCGCCGCCGGCGCCTTCCGTTCCGACCTCTACTACCGCATCCGCGGCGCCACGATCCGCCTCCCCGCGCTGCGCGAGCGCACCGACCGCGGGGTGCTCGCCCGCGCGCTCCTCGGCCGGCTCACCCCCCGCGGAAGACGCACGCCGACCCTGTCTCCCGCCGCGCAGGCGTACGTCGCGAGCCACCCCTGGCCCGGCAACGTCCGCGAGCTGCGCTCGGCGCTCGAGCACGCGCTGGCCCTCGCCGAGGGCGACGTCATCGACCGTCACCACCTGCCGGACGCGCTCGACAGCGGCCCCCGCAGCCTCGACGAGGCGGAGCGCACGGCCCTGCTCACCGCGCTCGACGGCGCCGGCGGCAACCTGAGCGCAGCGGCGCGCGCCCTCGGCGTGGCGCGCACGACGCTCTACCGCATGATGCAGCGCCACGGGCTCCGCGCGTGACGGTCGCCGAGGGCTACGCGGGGAGCTGCACGACGGGCAGGCCGCGCGGGACGCGCTCGAGGATCCCGTCGCCGTAGACCGTGGCCAGCTCGAGATCGTCGAGGTGCACGTAGCCGATGTGGCAGCCGCAGGTCGCGTTCGGGCAAGGGCGCTCGGCGAGCACCCGCTCGAGCGGGTCTTCGAAGAAGTTGCCGAGCGGCGTAGGGACGAAATGGCAGCGGCGGATGACGCCGTCGCCGTCGACGGCGATCACGCTCGCGCCGGTGCGGCAGCTCCGCCCGAGGCTCGGGTGGCGCACCAGGTTGGTCGAGAAGTGGGGATCGACGGCGACGAGGCGCGCGCGATCGCGGTCGTCGTACGGCTCGGGCGCCGGCGTGCTCTTGACCGCGTTGATCCAGAGATAGACCTCGCGCGGCAGCGCACGACGGAGCGCCTCGATCTCGTCGAGGAACCGGCGGAACCCGACCACCCCGCAGGAGACCGTCGCGCCGGCCGCGAGCGCCCGCTCGACTTGCTGCACGAACCGCGCACGCGTCGTCCACTCCGGGTGATACGTCGCCCACAACGCGACGCGCGCAGCGTCCGCCTCGCCGAGGAACGCGAGGGGCGCCGAGAGGTTGGTCTGGATGGCGACGCGCTCCACGTGGGCGGCGCGCGAGAGCGCGACGATCGCGTCGCGGTACGCCCGGTGGACCAGCGCCTCGCCCCACGGGGTGAAGAACACGCCGAACGGTCGATCCTGCTCGCCGAGCACGCGCGCGACGAATCGCTCGAGCGCCGTCCGGTCGCGCGCGATCTCGGTGGGCGAGGCCTCCTTCTTGGCGAACGGGCAGTAGGTGCACCCGTAGTTGCAGGAGTCGAGCGGGCCACGATAGAGCACGCGGACGCGCGGCTTCATCGCGGCTGCCACTCTTCCATGCGGACCCGCACCGCGTCGGAGAAGAGCCACGGCCCGATCGCGTCCGAGCGCTCGAGGCCCGCGTCGGTGAGCGCGAGGCGCGCGTCGTCGACCCGCGCGAGGCCCTCGTCGACGAGGGTGGCGAGCGCCGGCAGGTCGGCGAGGACGTCGGTGCCGAACCGCCCGCGGTACGCCGCGCGATCGACGCCTTCGGCGAGCAACGACAGCTGGACCCAGCGTCGGTGCTGCTCGTCGAGGTCGAGGACGAAGCCGCGCTCGGCGTGGGCGAACGAAGTCTTGGCGATCCAGGCGTCGATGATGTCGCGGAGCGCCGCCACCCCGACGGCGTAGTCGCTGCCGTAGTGCAGCGCGCGTGTGTAGGAGCGCGCGCCGACGCCGAGGCCGACCATGCCGTCGTCCTGCACGCAGTAGACCGGCCCGTCCTCCGCGCTCGCGTGCGCCGCGCGGAACATCCGCATCGAGCACTGGGTGTAGCCAGCGTCGCGGAGGAAATCGCGCGCGGCGCGGTAGAGCGCGAGCCGCTCGTCGTCCCAGCTCCGCGACCGCTTGCCGAGCCCCGTGAGCGGGCGGACGTAGAGCGGGTAGAGGTAGAGCTCCTCCGGCCGGAACACGAGCGCGGCGCGCAGAGAGTGGAGGAACGAATCGGTCGTCTGCCCCGGGAGCCCGTAGATCAGGTCGACGTTGAGCGTGGGGAAGCCGAAGGAGCGAATCGCGTCGAGGCCGGCCTCGACCGCGGCGGTCGACTGCGGTCGGCCCGCCGCGCGCGCCTCGGCCTCGACGAAGCTCTGGACGCCCATGCTGATGCGATCGACGCCGCGGGCGCGGAGCACCGAGAGCTTCTCGCGGTCCAGCGTCTCGGGTGAGACCTCGACGGAGGTGGGGACCCGCGTGAGGTCCATCCCGGTGAGCTTCGTGAGCTCGTCGAGCAGCGTGGCGAGCGCGCGGGCCGAGAGCAAGGTGGGGGTGCCCCCGCCCACGGCGAAGCGCGCGAACCGCGCGTCGCCGAGCGCACCGCGCACCGCTCGGGCCTGCCGGAGCAGCGTCTCGGTCCAGGCGGCGACGACGTCGGTCTTCGGCGTCGGCGTCGCGAACAGGTTGCAGAAGCCGCAGCGCATCTCGCAGAACGGCACGTGCACGTAGAGGGACAGGGCGTCCTTGCGCTCGCCGTCCCACGCCTCGGCGAGGGGCACCGGCGGCGCGAACGGGCGATAGGCCGTCTTGTGCGGATAGGCGTAGACGTACGATCGATAGGGGGAACCCGAGCGCAGGCTCATGACAGGACCCACTCGGCGTAGGGCACTTCCCAGACGACCGGGTGCGCGAGTCGGTGTCCGTGCCAGCCGTCGTCCCCGTAGGCGGTGCCGTGGTCGGAGCACACGATCCAGTGGCTCGGTCCCCGCGCGCGGAACGCCTCGAACAGCGGGGGGAGCTGCGCGTCGACGTACTCGAGCGCCGCCGCGTGCGTGCGCCGATCGTCGGCGGTCGCGCCCGGCAGGTAGAAGCGGTTCGGCTGGTGGATCGCCGAGACGTTGAGGAAGAGGAACACCCGGCGATCACGCGGCACGCCCTGCAGCGCGGTCACCGCGGTGCGCACCTGGTTCTCGGTCGAGCGCGGATCGGTGACCCCCAGCGAGGGGGCCCAGTGGCTCTCGTCGAACAGCCCGGGGAGCACGCGGCCGAGGGGGTTCTCTCGGTTGAAGAACCCGACCCCTCCGACGCAGATCGTGTGGTACCCGCGGGCGTGGAGCCCGCTCGGCAGGTCGGCGGCGTCGAGCACGCACGTCTGCGGGGCGGTCGTCTCGCTGCCCTCGAAGCGCATCGCGAAGGGGCGCGGATGGCGGCCGGGCGCCGCCGGGGTCGGGAGGAATCCGCCGAAGAACGCGTGGTGCGCTGCGTACGTGAAGCTCCCGGGGGTGTGTCGCCGCTCCCAGTGCCCGTCGGGGAGGTGCCGCGTGAGGTTCGGCGTCCGTCCCTCGCGCGCGAGCGCGTCGGCCACGTCGAAGCGGAGCGTGTCGAGCGTGACCAGCACGAGATCGTGCGTGCCCACGATGTCGTTCATGTCCCGCAGCACCGGCCGACGATACCATGGGCTCCGAATCGGGCTGGACACGCTCCCCGAACTCCGCGACCTTTTGGCCCTCTCGTCCGGAGGATCCATGAGCAAGCGTTACTTCGAGTTCGTAGAGGGGTCCTCGAGCAAGTTCTGGGAGGTGTGGATCGACGGCACGCAGGTGCTGACGCGCTACGGCAAGATCGGCGCGAGCGGCCAGACCACCGTCAAGGACGAGGGCTCCGCGGCGGGCGCGTCGAAGCTCCACGACAAGCTGGTGCGCGAGAAGACCGGCAAGGGCTACGTGGAGAAGACGAGCGGAGGTGGCGCTGCGCCTGCGGCCGCTTCGCCCGCTGCCGCCGTCGCTGCCCCTGCCGCCGGGACTGCGCCCGCGCCGGCGGCCAAGCCGGCCGCGAAGCCGCCGGCTCCCCCCCGCGCCGACGTCGTCGTCGAGCCGGGTTGGCGTCGCTACGAGTTCGTCGAGGGCTCCTCCAGCAAGTTCTGGGAGGTGAAGGTCGAGGAGGAGCAGCTGATCGTCCGCTACGGGAAGATCGGCACCGCGGGCCAGACCAAGGAGAAGGACTGCGACGGCCCCGGCGAGGCCAAGGCCGAGATGAAGAAGCTCATCGCCGAGAAGACCGGCAAGGGCTACGTCGAGGTCGGGGTGAAGCCCCCTCCCCCGAGCAACCCGGAGCTCGAGACCGCGATCGCCACGCAGCCCGACGACGAGTCCAGCTGGGGCGTGTTCGCCGACTGGCTCATGACCCAGGGCGAGACGTGGGGCGAGGTGATGGCCGCGGCGCACCGGGGCAAGCCCGACAAGGCCCGACAGGACGCGACCGCGAAGGAGCTCCTCGGGGGGCTCGGTGGCTCGTCGATCGAGTGGGCCCATGGCGTGATCGCCCACCTCGACCTGCAGCCCGACGATCCCGACGAAGAGGCGCAGATGTCGGAGACGCTCGAGAAGATCCTCAAGCACCCGGCCGGACACTTCGTGCGCAAGCTGACCCTCGGTCTGCCACCGAACGAGGACACCGAGTGGCACATGCAGGCGCTGCTCGACGCCATCGCCGCGGCGGGTCCGCTCCCCTTGCTCGAGGTGCTCGACATGAGCCCCGACGCCGAGCACATGGACCAGCCTTCGTGGCGGCGGGTCGGCGACGCGAGCGCCCTGTGGAAGGCCGCGCCGCGGCTCAAGGAGCTCCACCTCCAGGGCTCGGCCGGCAGCGACGACGGCAAGAAGATCGACTTCGGCACCATCGACGCCCCCTGGCTCGAGAAGCTCACCTTCAAGTCCGGCGGGCTCGACAAGAAGGCGCCCACCCAGCTCGGCGCGGCGAAGCTGCCGAAGCTCAAGCACCTCGAGCTGATGTTCGGCCAGGACGACTACGGATGCTCGTCGACCGTGGCCTCGCTCGCCGGGATCCTCGACGGCGCTGGCCTGCCCGCGCTCGAGCGCCTCGGCCTGATGAACTCGGAGTGGGAAGAGGCCCTGATCACGGCCGTCGCCAAGTCGAAGATCCTCCCCCGCCTGCAGGTGCTCGATCTCTCCATGGGTGTGCTCGACGGCAAGGCGACGACCGCGCTCCTCGCGAACGCCGCGCGCTTCCAGCACCTCCGCGAGCTGATCCTCGTCGACAACTACTTCAGCGAAGAGGACCAGGCGAAGCTGAAGCAGGCGCTCCCCAACGCGCAGTTCGGCGAGCAGAAAGACGACGAGGATCCGGAGTACCGGTACACGACCGTCGGCGAGTAGCGAGGCGTGCGGTTCGTCGTCGTCGGCAACCCCGAGAACCGTCGTGTCACGCTCTTCGCCGCGGCGCTGCACGAGGCGGGGTTGCCGGCACCCGAGGTGGTGCCTTGGCTCGAGATCGTGCGCGATCCCGCGCGGATGCGCGCCCTGGACGCGGGTCCGGCGCTCGTCCGCATCGACGCCTGCGGGGAGGACTTCGCGGTCGAACGCGAGCTCCTCGCGCGCGGCGGCTTCGCCGAGGCCTACACGATCGACGAGCGTCGCGGCGAGGTCGTCGCCCCCGCCGTCGCGCACCGGGGCTTCCTGCAGGTGCTCGACGCGCTCGCCGCGATCTTCGCCGAGCGCCCCGCGTGGCGGGTGCTCAACCCGCCTCCCGAGATCGCCGAGCTCTTCGACAAGGCGCGCACCTCGCGGCGGTATCGGTCGCACGGGATCCCCGTGCCCGAGTTCCTCGACGAGGTCCCGGCGACGGCGGCCGCCCTCCTCGACGCCTGCCGGGCCCGCGGGTGGAAGCAGGTGTTCGTGAAGCCGACCATGGGCTCGTCGGCGAGCGGCGTGCTGCTGGTCCAGGTCGGGCGCAAGGGCGCTGTCATCCGCACCTCGCTCGAGTGGGACTCCCCGCGCTGGTTCAACAACCTGCGCCTCTCGAGCTACCAGACCGACGCCGACGTCACGCGCGCGATCGAGTTCGTGCTGGCGCAGGGCGCGCAGGTGGAGCGCGCGGTCCAGAAGGCCCGCCTCGACGGCCTCTTCTTCGACTGTCGCGTGCTGTGCATCGCCGGCGAGCCCCTGTTCGTCGTCGTCCGGCAGAACAAGCACCCCATCACGAACCTCCACCTCGGCGGGGTCCGGGGCAGCGTCGATGCGCTGCGCGCGAGCCTGCAGCCGGGCGCGTGGGAGGCCATGCTGTCGACGTGCCGCCGCGTGGCCGCGCTCTACCGCTCGCTCCACGTCGGCCTCGACGTGCTGTTCGAGGAGGACCGCGTCCATCACCGGGTGATCGAGGCCAACGCCTTCGGCGACCTGCTGCCCAACCTGACCCTCGACGGGCGGTCGGTCTACCGCGTGGAGATCGACGAGGCCCTGCGGGGCGCGGGGCTGCCGCGAAGGAACTAGGGCGCGCCCGCGACGGACGGTGCGGCGGGCTCGAGCACCTTGGTCACGAGCTCGCGCATCACCGCCTTGGCCCGCGCCACCGCGTGCGCGTCGGGCTCGCCGGCGAGGAGCTCCAGCGAGACCCCCTCGAGCGCCGAGACGAGGGCCAGGAAGAGCAGTGGATCGTGCGTCTTCCCCGTGGCGGTCCGCACCACCTCGTCGAGCAGGCGGACGAGCTCCGCGCGGAAGCGTCGGCGCGCCGCGAAGATGGGCGAGTCGCTCCGGATGGCCTGCTCGACCAGCACCCGCAGGAGCCTGCCGTTGGTCACGTGGTAGTCGAGGTAGACGTCGAGGCCGCGGAACAGGACGTCGAGCGGGGTGCGCGCGCGCTCCTGGGCCGCGGCCATCTCGCCGAGGAGCTCCTGGATCGCGAACTGGTAGACCGCGGCGAGGACGTCCTCCTTGCTGGTGAACGACTTGTAGAACGTGCGCCGCGCGACCCCGGCGGCCGTGAGGATGTCCTCGACCCGGGTCGCCGCGAAGCCCAACCGGGCGAACACCTGCGCGGCCGCGCCGACGATGCCGGCCTGGGGTACGCGGGAAGGGACGTGCACGTCTTGGATATACCATGTATCCCTCGCTTTCGCGGCGAATCGTGCATTTTCGACCGCGGCCCCTTGACGGAAGTATACGCCATGTATACCTGAGGTGCCCATGTCGCTCGGGGGCACGCGAAAGCGGAGGTGGGACGGCGCGCACGCCCTGGTGACCGGCGCCGCGTCGGGCATCGGGCTCGCGACCGCGCTCGATCTCGCGGGCAAGGGCGCCCAGCTCTGGCTCGTCGATCGCGACGGCGACCGGCTCGCGACCGCGTGCGCCGCCGTGGCCCGTGTGGGCAAGGTGCCTCGCGCCGACGTGCTCGACGTGGCCGACGCCGCCGCGGTGGCCGCCTTCGGAGACCGCGTGAACCGGGTCGCGCCCCTCGACCTCCTCGTCAACAACGCGGGCGTCGCGGTCGTCGCCCCCTTCGCCACCACCACCGAGCAGGACTGGGAATGGGTCCTCGGCGTCAACCTGCGCGGGCCTCTGCGCCTCACGCGGGCGCTGCTCCCGCCGATGCTGGCGCGTGGCAAGGGCCACCTCGCCTTCGTGGCTTCGCTCGCGGGCCTCGTGGGGGCCCCCCACATGGCTGCGTACTCGACGACCAAGTTCGCGCTGGTGGGGTTCACCGAGACGCTGCGGCTCGAGCTCGCGGGGACCGGTGTCGGTGTCACCGTCGTGTGCCCGGGCTACGTGCGCACCGGGCTGCACGCCGCCACTCGCTACCGCAGCACGAGCTTCCGCCGCTTCCTCGACGCGCCGCCGTCGTTCTACGGCCTCTCGCCCGCCGAGGTCGCGCAGGCCCTCGTCGGGGCCGTCGAGACCGGGGACCCGCTGGTGACGCTCGGACCGGAGTCGATCGGCTGGTACCTGAAGCGGCTCTCACCGCGACTCTCGTTCACCGTCACGCGGCTCCTGGCCCGGCTCACCGGCGTCACGGAGGTGGTCTGATGCACGTCGCGATCACCGGCGCCTCCTCGGGGCTCGGCATGGCCGTCGCTCGCGAGATGTCGGCCCACGGCGCCGACGTCACGCTGGTCGCCCGACGGCGCCCGGCGCTCGAGCAGCTCGCCGCGGAGCTCCGTGGCCGATCGCACGTCGCGCCGCACGATCTCGCCGACCCGACGCACGCGGCAGACTGGATCGCCGACGCCGAGCGCGCCCTCGGCCCGATCGACGTCCTCGTCAGCAACGCGGGCTCGCTCACCCTCGGCCCGGTCGCCAAGTTCGACCCGGCGGTCGGCGAGGCCATGATGGCGCTGAACCTGCTGTCCCCCGTGCGGCTCATGCGCGCGGTGCTGCCCGCGATGCTCGCGCGGGGGAGCGGGGTGGTCGTCAACGTCACCTCGGTCGCCGCGCTCGTCACGCCGCCGGGCTGGATCTACCAGTCGGCCGGCAAGCGTGGCAGCGCCGCGTTCTCGGAGGCGCTCGCCGTGGAGGTCGCCGGCAGCGGCGTCCACGTGATGACCGTCTACCCCGGGATGACCGACACCCCGATGACCCAGGCGGGGCTCGAGGTGTACGGCGAGAGCAGCCTCGTGAAGCTCGTCCCGCTCGGCGATCCGGCCGAGTTCGCCCGACGGCTGCGGCGGGCCATCGCGGCGCGCCGTCGGCGCATGACCTACCCCCGCACGTACGCCGTGCTCCGCGCGTTCCCGCGCACGGCGCAGCTCTTCGCCTCGCTGCTCTCGCCTCGACTCCCGGCGACGCGCTGAACCCGCGTCGATCTCCGGGAAGTCGACCTCGCCACGCCCTTTCACATACGGAACCGTATGTGAGCTGTCCAGACCCGTACCAAGGAGAACCACCGATGCTCGCTCGTGCTCGCCTCACCCTCTGCCTCGCCCTCCTCTCCACCACCGCCTGCGCCGTCGACGGCGCCCCCGCCGACGACGAGACGGTGGCCAACGACTCCGACGCGCTCGCCTCGTGCGGCTGGCTCGCGGGCGGGAGCTGCAAGGGCATCCCGTTCGGCGACTGGCGCTCGCCGTACTTCTGGGCCGACGTCTACCTCGCCAAGTTCGCCGCCGAGCGCAAGCACTTCAACACCACCCTCGAGCCCGGACCGAAGCCCCTCGAGAAGCCGCGCACGGTGGTGCTGGTCACCGGTGTCACCATCCGCGCGGCCTGGTTCGACGGGATCGCCGCCCGCCTCCGCCGCGACGGCTTCCGGACGGTCGTGTACGAGCCGCCGGCCCTCCTCACCGGGGATCTGTTCCAGGCCTCGAAGGACCTCGGCGCGTTCCTCGAGCGGACGCAGAAGGAGAGCGGCGACGAGAAGATCGACGTCCTCGCCGAGTGCACCGGCGGTCTCATCACCCGCCACTACATCCAGTCGCTCGGTGGCGACAAGCACGTGTCCCGGCTCGTCACCTTCGTCTCGCCGCAGCACGGGATCGCCGCCGTCCCGCTGGTCGCCCGCGTGGCGGGTTGGCCTGCGCTGCGGGACCTGTCGCCGGGGAGCGCCTTCCTCGACGCGGTCAACCGCGCGCCGCTCCCGAAGAGCGTGCCGATCACCTCGATCTACACGTGCACGGACGAGTACATCCAGCCCTACACGACCTCACGGATCCCCGGCGCGACGAACCTCGAGATCTGCGGCGGTGGCTTCGTCGGGCACTTCCAGACGATGTACGACCCGAAGATCTACCTGATGATGCACGGAGCGCTCGTGGCCCCCACCCCGTGAGCGGCCCGCGCGGTCACGCACCGCTGGGAAGAGGGCTCGAGAGCCGCGCCGCGAGGTAGGCGCGGAGGGCGACCTTCGTCTCTCGCACGAGCTGGGCCTCCACGGCGCGCGGGTGGGTCATGGCCACGAGGAGCAGCCCGCTCACGAGGTGCACGGCCGTCACCGCGATCACCCGGCGCTCACGGGCCGGGAGCCCGGCCACGGCCACGCCGAGGAGACGCTCGACCCGGCCGGTGAAGGCGCGGCTCCACTCGGCGCCGGTGCGATCGAGGAGGCTCGAGGCCTGGTGCGCGGCCCACGCGGCGCGGTAGCCGGGCTCGCTCCGCCACACCTCGGCGAAGGCGTCCACCGCGCGGTCGCCCAGGGTCAGGGGATCTGCGCCCTCCTCGGTGAGCGCGCGCTCGATGGCCTCGAGCAGCCGGCCCTGGTGGCGCTCGAGCAGGCCGGCCAGGAGGGCCTCCTTGTCCGGGAAGTACTGGTAGACCGTGCCGATGGCCGCGCCCGCCTCGGCCGCCACGGCGTTGGTGGTCAGCGCGCTGTAGCCGACCCGATCGAGCACCCGGGCCGTCGCGTCGAGCAACGCGTCTCTTCGCGCGAAGGCGCGCGCCTGCACGGGCTTCCGCGGCACCCCGAGAGGTTGACAGAAGTTGAGCGAATCCTCAACATTTGAAGATGAGCAAACGCTCAACTTCCGGGACGCGCGGTTGCTTTGTTCGCCCTACGTGCCGCTGCTCCGGCGCTGCGCCCCTGCGCGCGTCACTTCCGTGCTCGCGGCTGGATCGGGCCCTCGCGGTGACGAGCCTCGCCGCGCTCGGTGGTCAGGCGGTGCTCGGGTTCGGCCTGCCGCGCGCGGCGTTCCCGGCCGCGATCGCCACCGTCGTCGCCGTGGTGGCGTGGCGCGCGGAGAGCGCGGTCCACCCGGCCACGACGCTGGTCGCGCTGCTCTCGGTGGCCGTGGTAGGGCCCTGGCCCTGGCAGATCAGCATGGCGCTCGCGCTCGGCGTCTGGGCGCGGCTGCACCCGAAGGCCTGGACGTGGCGCGCGTCGTGGGGCGCGCTCTCTCCCGGCTGGACGGCGGTGGTGGGCGGGGTCACCCCGGTCGCGCTGCTCGGCTGGCTCGCGCTCTTCCACCCCGACCTCTCGGCGGTGCGCGCGGCACTGCCGGCGGCGCCGCTCGCGGTGCTCGTCCTCGGCGGCCTCGGCTTCGCCGTCGTCAACGCGGTCCTCGAGGAGCTCGTCTTCCGCGGCGTCCTCCAGTCGTCGCTCGAGCCCACGTTCGGTGCCGCGGGGGCGATCCTCCTGCAGGCGGTGTCGTTCGGCGTGGAGCACGCCCACGGCATCCCGCGGGGGCCCGTCGGGGTCCTCCTCGCGGGCACGTGGGCGGTGATGCTGGGAGTGCTGCGCCGGCATACAGGCGGGCTGCTCGCCCCTGTCGTCGCGCACGTGGTCGCGGACGCCACCATCGCGGTCATCGTCCTCGGCGGGCGGTGAGATCGACGCCCGCCCGTTCTAGACTCCGCCGGTGACCGACCGCACCCTCCCCTTGCTCGACACCGCCGGAGCAGAGCTCGATGGAGCTCCCGAGAAGGCCCTCGAGGCCCTGGTCCGGGCCTATGCGGCGCGGCCGTGCGTCGAGCTCGCCGAGCTGGTCGAGCGGTTCGAGGCCGTGCACCCGCCGCCCGCGTTCGAGGGGGACACCGCCGCGTTCGTCGCGCGGGCGCGCGCGGCGTCCGTCGTCGAGCGGGGCAGCCTG
>CAZUZY010000267.1:0-12076 GCA_964624885.1 uncultured Polyangiales bacterium
GACGAGGATCTCGCCGTTTCGCTCGGCGTCGGGGCGCTCAGTGCGCTGCGCCGGGGCCGCGCGGCGCGCGGAACCGTAGCGCGTAGGTAGCCGTCCCCGCGGCCTCCCGCGCGAAGACCTGCGCACGGAGGGCCTCGAGGACGCACCCCTCGAGCTCCACGGCCATCAGCTGCGTGGCCTTGCGCGCGATCGCCGAGACCTTGCCGGTCGGCGCGATGACGAGCTCCACGTCCAGGGTGCCCTCGAGCTCGGGACTCGCCTTGCGCGCCTCGTCGTAGCAAGCGCGCACCGCGCCGAAGGCAGCGCACGCGCCGACCGCGAGGGCGCCCGCTCGCACGCCCGACGCCGGGGAGGGGGTCGGCGCGCCCTGCACCACGACCGGGCGTCGACCGGCGAACACCGGCGCCGGGACGACCACCGAGGCCTCGCGACCGGCGTCACCGAGGCCCGACAAGCCGAGGCCGCCTTCGCCGAAGCCGCCTGGCTCCGCGACCCCGAGCTCGCCGTCGCGACAGGTCATCGCCTCCGCGGTGGTGGGGATCGACAGGGCCGAGCTCGAGGGCGCCGGCACGGGCGCGGGGACCTGCTTGCGCGAGCACGCCGCGAGGAGGACGAGGACGAGCCAGCGGCGCCGCACGACGTCTGGTCTAGCAGCGTGTGCGGCGGCGCGGCGCCTCCTACGCCACACGGGGGTGCTGGTGCTACCCAGAAGGGGTGGCTGTCGCTCTCCTCGCCGACTACGTCGACGCCCAGCAAGGGTGCGCGGAGCGCAGCAAGAAGCTCCAGCTCGGCCAGCAGGCCGCCCCGGGTTGCGAGCACTTCGTGCACGGCAAGGGCAGCGGATCGAGCAGCGACAAGAACGAGCCCGCGGTGCTGTTCTCGTTCCAGTTCGGCGGCTCGTTCATGTCGCCCCGCGACACGATCCCCTGGCAGGCGGGCCTCGGCGCGGGGCTCGGCGTCGCGCTCCGCTTCGATCGCCTGGAGATCGGCGCGCGTGGGCGTGGCGGCTACCATCCGCGACCGACCGACGACCGCACGCGGTTCCTGACGGTCTCGCCGTACCTCGGGTGGCGGTTCGCCCTGACCCCCGAGACCACGCTGCGCCTCCTCGCGGGCGTCGGCGTCGGCTCGTTCTGGATCGCGGATCGCGGGCCCGAGGGCCGGCTCGACGTGGACCTCACCGCCCACATCGCGTCCACCACCGGCCCCTACTCGCGCCTCGCGGTGGGCCCCCTCGTCCGCCTCGGGCGCAGCTTCTCGCTGATCCAGAAGGACCACGCGTGGACGCTCACCGCCGAGGTGGGGCTCACGCTGTGAGGACCGCTACTTCGCCGTCTTCATGATCTCGTCGTAGACCTTGTCCGGCGCGACCCCGTCCTTCACCAGCTTCTCGGCCTCGGTGAGGCGCTCCTCGACCACCGATTTCATCTTCGCGTACGGCTGCGCGCCGACCACCTTGCGCCCGTTCACGAACGAGCACGGTGTGCCGGTGACCGAGAGCAGGGTGGCCATGGAGTGATCGCGCCCCAGCTCGGTCGCCCACTTGCTGGTGGCCACCGCGGCCATCGCCTTGGGGACGTCGAGGCCGTTGGCCTTGGCGATCGCCTCGAGATCGGGGTCGTCGAGGTGGGCCTGGGAGGCGAACAGGGCGCGGTGCACCTCGAAGAACTTGGGCGCGCCCTTCTGCACGAACGCCTCGATGGCGAAGTGCGCCACCGGCTGCGCTCGCTTGTGGAACGCGAGCGGCTCGTGGCGGAACGCGAGGCGCACCTTGGTCGGGTAGTCCTTGCGCAGCAGCACGAGCACGTCGTCGAGTCGCTTGCAGAACGGGCACTGGTAGTCGCCGAAGGTGACCACCGTGACCAGCGCGTCCTTGGGCCCGTCGAGCGGGGCGCCGACCAGGCCGACCTTGTAGATCGTCTCGTCGTCCGGCACCGCGCCCGCCACCTTCTTGGCGGTGAAGAATTTCTCGCACAGCTTCTCGTAGACCTTGTCGGGCGCGACCGAGAGCTCCGCCGCGGCCTCGAGGTGGGCGTCGATGACCGTGGTGAACGCGCTCTCGGCCTGGGCGCCGGCGACCTCCTTGCCGTCGACGAAGCTGTCCGGGGTGCCGGTCACGCCGAGCTTCTTGCCGAGCTCGATGTCGGCGAGGACCCGCTCCTTCGCGCGACGGCGGAGATCGGCGGTCACCTCGTCGACGCCGAGCTCCGCCATCCACTTCTCGCGGTTCTCGTCGGTGAGGCTGGCCTGGTTGGCGAACGCCTTCTTCACGAACTTGGCGTGGGCCTCGCTGCCCTTGGCGAGGAACACGATCTGCGCTGCCTCGGCGGTGGCCTGGGCCTCCTTGTGGAACGCGAGGGGGAAGTCGTGCCAGACGACGCGGAGCTTGTCGCCGTATTTGGTGCGCAGCGCGGCGAAGGTCTCGTCGAGCCGCTTGCAGAACGGGCACTGCAGGTCGGAGAAGACGACGATGGTCACGGGGGCGGTGCGGGAGCCGATCTGCGGATCGGTGCTCGTGACCGGAACGGGCCCGCCCTGGGTCCAGGCCTCCTCGACGCTCTTCTTCTTCTTCTTCTTGGGCTTCGGCTCTTCCTCGTCGGCAGAGACGGAGGAGTCGTCGATCTTCTTGCAGCCACCCGGTGTTGCCAGGGCGAGCAACGTGATCGCGATCAAGATCCGGGAGCGCATGCCTGGTTTCACTCCGGACCGGCCTGGAGATCAAGCCTGGCGCCGCCGTTCGGTGAAGACGGCGTGAAGAAGTGTCAAGCCCACCTCTTGGGGGATGACGACGGCGAGCGGCTTCGTCATCCTCGACGCGTGCCGTACCCGGGCCTGTACCGCGACATGCTGGTGCTCTCGTTGATCGGACTGATCACGTCGGGCATCGCGTTCGTGTTCGTGCGCTGACGGCCGCTCGACGCATGCCCCCGGGGGCATCCTTCGACATGCCTCGCCGCTCAGCGCTGGGGGTGCGCGACGTGCGACAGCTTGCCCTCGCGCTCGAGCAGGAAGTAGCTCGGCGTGCCCACCTGTCGCGGGCCGAGGTCCACGTAGGTCCAGCCGAGGAGGCGCTCGACGCTGCCGGCCTCGAGCGCGACGATCGGGTCGCGCAGCCGGCTCATGGGATCGAGCCGGCCGTTGCCGCCGAGCCCGTAGTGGATCAGGAGCCCGGGCCCACACGGCTGCGGCGTGCGGCCCAGCGGCACCACGCGGTAGTGCCCGAAGGTGTGGGGCAGGCCGTCCTTGCGCTGCAGCGGCACGCTCGGCGCATCGAGCCCGCGCTGCTCGATGCGCACGTTCCAGCCGCGGAGCGCGCCGGTGGCCGGGTCGCGGTGGAAGGTCTTCTGGAACGTCTTCCACGACAGGCGTTCGATGACGCCGGGCAAGCCGAGGCTGATGCCGCGGTACTCGCTGTCGTCGAGCGCCGCCGCGTCGATGGCGTGCCCCTTGGCGAGGAGCTCACCCAGCTCCTTGCGCCCCAGCTCGAGGATCGCGCTCCGTTCCACCGCGCAGACTCTAGCGCAAAGCGCGGTCGAGGATCGCGTCGACGTGGCGAAGGACGTGCGACAAGTCGAAGCACCGACGCACCTGCTCCTTGGTGAGGCGGGCGACCACGTCCGGGTCCGCGGCGAGCGACTCTTCGAACGAAGCGCCCTCGTGCAGGGCCTTCATCGCGTTGCGCTGCACCCAGTAGTAGGCCTCCTGGCGCGGCGCGCCGGTCTCGACGAGGGCGAGGAGCACCCCCTCCGAGAAGAACAGCCCGCCCGTGCGGTCGAGGTTCTTCTTGAGGTTCTCGGGGTAGACCACGAGGCCCTCGACGAGCCCGGCGGCGCGCTCGAGCATGAAGGCGAGCGTGGTCGTGGCGTCGGGGCCGATCATGCGCTCGACCGACGAGTGCGAGATGTCGCGCTCGTGCCAGAGCGCCACGTCCTCGAGGGCCGGGATGCACGCCGCGCGCACGATGCGGGCGAGACCGCACAGGTTCTCGCTCAGGATCGGGTTGCGCTTGTGGGGCATCGCGCTCGAGCCCTTCTGCCCACGCGTGAACGCCTCCTCGGCCTCGCCGACCTCGTTGCGCTGCCAGTGGCGCACGTTGGTGGCGAGCCGCTCGATGCCGGCGGCGACCGTGGCGAGCGCGGTGAAATAGGCCGCGTGGCGGTCGCGCGCGACGACCTGGGTGGCGACCGACTCGGGCTCGAGGCCCAGGCCGGCGAGCGCCTCGGCCTCGATCTCGGGGGTCAGGTGCGCGTAGGTGCCGACCGCGCCGGCGATCTTGCCGACGGCGATCTCGGCGCGCGCGGCGACGAGGCGACGACGCCCGCGGGCCATCTCGGCGTAGTGGCCGGCGAGGGCGATGCCGAAGGTGATCGGCTCGGCGTGGATGCCGTGCGAGCGCCCGATCATGGGGGTGTGGGCGTGCTCGCGCGCGCGCTTCTCGAGGGCGACGAGCAGCCGGTCGAGCCGGGGGAGCATGGCGTCGACGGCGTCGCGCAGCTGGATGGCGAGGGCGCTGTCGAGCACGTCGCTCGAGGTCATCCCGCGGTGCAGCCAGCGCGCCGGCGGGCCGACCTGCTCCTCCACGTGGGTGAGGAACGCGATCACGTCGTGCTTCACCGTGCGCTCGATCTCGTCGATGCGCGCGGGGTCGATGGTGACGCCCTTCGCGCGGATCTCGGCCGCGGTGCCGGCAGGCACGAGGCCAGCCTTCTCCATGGCGACGCAGGCGGCGAGCTCCACCTCGAGCCAGATGGCGAAGCGGCGCGCCGGGCTCCACAACGCGTCCATGTCGGCGGGCGTGTACCGGGGGATCATGGTCGCGCTCGGTACCCGCGAGGCCCCCGCTCGACAAGTCCGCGACCGGCCACTAAGCTCTTCGGCCCCCGTTCCCTATCCTCGGCAACCCTCGCACCGCCGCGTGCCGTCGGTACCGACCTCGGGAAATCCCACGGGATCCGGAGTCCTCCATGCGCCAAGTCCACCCGTATTACCCCACCTGCACCATCACCTGCGCGTGCGGTGTCTCGTACCCGACCCGCAGCACCCGCGGCGATTTCAGCGTCGACGTCTGCGGCCAGTGCCACCCGTTCTACACCGGCAAGCAGAAGCTGATGGACACCGCCGGCCGCGTCGACCGCTTCCGCAAGAAGTTCGGCGAGGGCAAGGCCGTGGTCAAGCCGGGCAAGGATCCCGCCGCCCAGGGCCAGAAGATGCCCAAGAAGGCCAAGGAGAAGAAGGCCGCTCCGGCCGCTGCCGAGGCGCCCGCCGCCGAGCCGGCCGCCGAGGGCTGAGCTCCCGCGGTTCCTTCCTGCCGCCGCGCACCCGAGAGGGGCGCGGCGGTCGGTTTTTTTGTGGCTGGAAGCCGGTGATACCCGCCCGGCATCCCACCTGCGTGCACCTCCCTCGCCCGTTCCCCTTCCCCACGCTAGGTTTCCGCGGATGAGCGAAGCAGAGAACCGGCCCTACATCGGTGGCCAGGCCGTGCTCGAGGGCGTCATGATGCGCTCTCCCCACTCCTTCGCGATCGCGGTGCGCCGCGCCGACGGCTCGATCTCGATGAAGGAGCGGCCGTTCGAGATCAAGCCCTCGCCCTGGTCGAAGATCCCGTTCGTGCGCGGCATGGCCACGCTGGTCGAGTCGCTCCGCCTCGGCAGCGAGGCGCTGCGCTTCTCCGCCGAGCTGTTCGAGAAGGACATGGAGGCGGCCGAGCAGGCCGAGGCCGCGCCCAAGGATCCCAAGGCCACCGCCAAGAAGGCCGCGCCGCTCAGCGTGTTCTCCGCGTTCGGCCTCGTGCTCGCGCAGGTGTTCGGCCGCGCCGACGGCGAACCCTCCGGGGGCGCGGGCGGCGAGGAGGAGGGCCGTCAGCCCAACACGATGGCGCTGATGACCATCGTGATGGTGGTCTTCATGGTGGCGCTCCCGCAGCTGCTCGCCTGGGGCACCTCCACCCTGTTCAAGATGCAGCTCGACGTGCGCAGCGCGAAGTTCCAGCTGCTGACCGGCGCGTTCAAGCTGATCGTGGTGCTCGGCTACCTCGCGATGATCCGCCGCGTGCCCGAGATCTACCGCGTGTTCCAGTATCACGGCGCCGAGCACAAGACGATCAGCACCTACGAGGCTCGTGAGGAGCTCGTGGTCGCCAACGCCAAGAAGCAGACCACGCTCCACCCGCGCTGCGGCACCACGTTCCTCATCATGACGGTGCTCGTGAGCATCGCCATCTGGACCGCGCTCGGTCCGCTCATGCCGCGCTTCGGCAACAGCAAGGCGGTCGAGCAGATCACCTTCTTCCTGATGAAGCTGCCGTTCCTGCCCGTGCTCGCCGGCATCACCTTCGAGATCCAGCGCTTCACCGCGCGCTACTGCCTCACCGGCCCGCTGCGCGCGCTCCTCTGGCCGGGGTTCCTCGTGCAGAAGATCACCACCATCGAGCCCGACGACGCGCAGCTCGAGATCGCCCTCGCCTCCATGCGCGCGACCCTGTGGCGCGAGAAGGTGGGCCCCGAGACCAAGAAGCCCACGAGCGACTCCGAGGTGCTCGCCTTCCCGAGCTACGAGGCGCTCCTCGAGACCCCCGAGCTCCGCGCCGCCTGAACGAGGTCGCGGACTCGCGACGTTTCGGGACCCGTCACCCGGCGAGCGTGGCCTGGAGCTCGGTGCAGCGCGCCTGCAGCGCTTCGGCCCAGCGCTTGCGGCACGCGTCGTCCTCGGTGGGGCCGTGGAGGACCTCGGCGATCTCGTCGAACCGCAGGCCGCGGTCGAGGCAGAGGACCAAGAGGTGCTTGTCGTCCACGGCGAGGACCTCGAAGCCCGCCTTGGTGCGGGGACCGCTGCGCGGCTGCGAGGAGACCGCGGCGCGCGAGGAGGGCACCGGCTGCGCCACGTGAGCGAGATGCGCGCGGCGCGCGAGCCCGAACAACCAGGTGCGCAGGTTGACCTTGTCGTGATCGAGGTCGAGCAGCTCGGCCATCGCTCGCTCCTGCACCTCACCGAACAGGGCGCGGGCGGTCTGCTCGTCGAGGAAGGCCTCGAGGAACGCGAACACCTCGGTGCCGTGGGAGGCGAACAAGGTCGCCGCCGCACGCGGCAGCTCCCCCCGCTTGCACAGGGCCGCAACGCTCAGCTCGCGGGGGGCGACGCTCACCAGGTTCATTCCTTCACCTCGGACGCTGGGTAGGTCCGGGTCGCAGGCTGGGCGTTACTTGCCACCCACGAGCGCCGCAAGCAGATTGCCTGGATGCACCGCGGCAATGTGCTCCTTGGCTGGAGTGGGTCGGTCGTCCTCGCGCTCGCGTCGGGTTGCGGGGGCACCTCGAACGTGAGCCCGAGCAACAACGGCGACGCCGCCGGCGAGGTCGCGAGCGACGCGCTCGTCCCGCCCGACCAGTTCGGTGGCGACCGGCCGGTGAGCGTGTTCCGCGTGCCCAACGGCTACGATCCGAAGAAGCCGGCGCCGCTCGTGGTGGTGCTCCACGGCTATGGTGCGGGGGGCTTCTTGCAGAACGCCTACTTCGGGCTCGGCACCCTCGCCGACGAGAAGAACTTCTTCCTCGTGGCGCCCGACGGCACGGTCGACTCCAAGAAGAACCGCTTCTGGAACGCGGTCGACACCTGCTGCGACTTCGACGGCAAGAAGCCGGACGACGTGAAGTACATCACCGGCCTCGTCGACGAGATCGCCACCTACTACGCGATCGACCGCAAGCGCGTGTACCTGCTCGGCCATTCCAACGGCGGGGCGATGTCGATGCGGCTCGCGTGCGACGTCCCCGAGAAGTTCGCCGCGGTCGTCGACCTCGCCGGACCGTTCTGGTCCGACCCGACCGCGGCGTGCAAGCCGAAGACGCCGATCGCCTTCCGCCACCTGCACGGCACGGTCGACGAGACGGTGCCCTACGCGGGCGGCGCGATCAGCGTCGGCGGCTTCTCGACGCCGAGCGCGCGCAAGATCGTCGACACCTTCGCCGCGCTGAACGGGTGCGCGGCGAGCCCGACCGACGCGCCCGCGGTCGACCTGGAGCGCTCGCTGCCGGGCGCCGAGACCAAGGTGCTGCGCTGGGCCGGGTGCAAGGACGGTGCGGACGTCGAGCTGTTCTCCATCGAGGGCGGCGGCCACATCCCGAAGGACTTCGACCCCGTCGCCCTCCCGCGGTCGATCTGGGCCTTCTTCGAGGCCCACCCGCGGCCCTGACCGCGGCCATGCTAGGACGCCGGCCCGCCGATGCTCCCGCTCGACAAGCTCGCCTCGCTCGCCCGCCGCTACCGCGAGCTCGAAGACATGCTCTGCCGGCCGGAGATCGTCTCCGATCGTCAGCAGTTCCAGCGCCTGTCCAAGGAGCGCAGCGAGCTCGAGCCGATCACCGCGGCCTACGGGCGGCTGCTCGAGCTGCAGAAGAAGATCGCCGACGACGAGGTGGCCCTGCAGGATCCAGAGCTGCGCGAGCTCGCCCAGATGGAGCTGCCCGAGCTGCACGCCGAGCAGACCACGCTCGAGGCCGACATCCAGCTGCTCCTGCTGCCGCGCGACCCGAACGACGACAAGAACGTCATCCTCGAGATCCGGGGCGGCGAGGGCGGCGAGGAGGCGTGCCTGTTCGCGGCCGACCTGTTCAAGATGTACGCGAAGTACGCCGAGAACAAGGGCTGGAAGCTCGAGGTGATGAGCCTCAGCGAGGCCTCCGCCGGCGGCTACAAGGAGGTCGTCGCCATGGTGAGCGGCCGCCAGGGGCAGCCCGGCGTCTACTCCGCGCTGCGCTTCGAGGGCGGTGTCCACCGGGTGCAGCGCGTGCCCGCCACCGAGGCCCAGGGGCGCATCCACACCTCCACCGCCACCGTCGCCGTGCTGCCCGAGGCGGAGGAGGTCGACGTGCACATCGACGAGGCGAAGGACCTCGAGATCAGCATCGCGGCCTCGGGCGGCCCTGGCGGTCAGGGCGTGAACACCACCAACAGCGCCGTCCAGATCCTGCACAAACCCAGCGGGATCATCGTGAAGTGCCAGGACGAGCGCTCGCAGATCAAGAACAAGGCGAAGGCGCTCAAGGTGCTGCGCTCCCGCCTGTTCGACATCGAGCGCGAGAAGCAGGACGCCGCCACCGCGGCCGAGCGGCGTGGCATGGTGAGCACCGGCGAACGGTCGATGAAGGTCCGCACCTACAACTACCCGCAGAACCGGGTCACCGACCACCGCATCAAGCTCACCCTCAACAAGCTCGAACGCATCGTGGCGGGCGACCTCGACGAGATCGTGTCCGCCCTGCAGTCCTACCGCCAGGCGGAGCTGCTCCACGCGGCCGGCCTCGGCGAGGGGCCCAAGCGCGCCGGCGAAGCCGACGACGACTGATCGGCCCGCGTCGGCCACGAGGGTGGCCCCGCGGCCCCCGAGGTCGATCCAGCCTGTTCCGAGGCACCCGGGTTGTGGTGTAGGCTCGCCGCGGGTCTCTTCACCGGCTCCCCAAGAGGTGCTTCATGCTTCGCCTTCGTCGTCTCCACGGCCTGCCCTTCGCCTCCGCGCTCGTCCTCACCTTGCTGGTCGGGCCTGTCCTGGCCGACGACAAGAAGGCGGAGAAGAAGGAAGAAAAGGGCGACACCGCCGACAAGAAGGACGACGGCAAGAAGGACGACGGCAAGAAGGGCGACGCCAAGGACGACGACGACGACGACGACAAGCCCAAGAAGAAGAAGAAGGCGGCGGCCGCCGAGGAGCCGGCCAAGCCCGAGCTCCCGCCGAACGACCCCACCGAGGACCCCTCGAAGACCTACTACTTCCTCGGCGCGCGCTACCAGTACGCCATCCTCCCCAAGTACCTGCTCTCGCTGTTCGTCGCCGGTGGCCCCACCACGGTCGGCGTCTGGCAGACCGGCATCGAGGGCGGCATGCGCAAGGAGGGCTTCGAGACCCGCTTCGCGCTCACCTACGCCGACGTCTCCACGTCGGAGCCGTTCGGGTTCAAGGGCAAGAACGAGGACCCGAACGCCTGGGAGCTCGTGAAGTCCGACCTCAAGATGATCAACGCGGTGGTCGACTTCATGTGGAGCACCCCGTTCAGCAAGTACGTGTCGTTCGAGTACGGCATGACCGTCGGCCTGTCGGTCGTGATGGGCGACCTCGCGCGCGTGCAGGCGCGGAGCAAGGACGGCCGCCCGGGCGAGACCGACCCGAAGAACCTCGAGCCGTGCCCCGCCGCCCAGTCCGGTAGCTACTACTGCGACAACAGCAACAACCACTACCCCGGCGACGCGGCCAACCCGAACGACACCAAGAACTGGTACAAGGAGCCGTCCTGGTTCAATGGCGGTAGCAAGCCGAACCTCTATGCCCGCTTCGGGCCCGCGCTGGGCTTCCGCTTCAAGCCGGTGAAGCAGTTCGTGGGCCGCGTCGACCTCGGGTACGACCTCTTCATGGGCGTCTTCTTCGGCGTCGCTGCCAACTACGGGTTCTGAGCCCCTCGATGGCGGCGGGCGGGGCGAGCGAGGCGCCAGAGCCGGCGTCGGCGATCGGCACCGGCAAGGCGTTGCCCGCCCGCTACGAGCCGATCCGTCGGCTGGGCGCCGGTGGCGGCGGCGAGGTGTGGGCGGTGCGCGATCGCCTCGACGGGCGCACGCTCGCCCTCAAGGCCTTGCCCCCGGGCGCGTCCGATCCCCAGGAGGTGGCGGCGCTCGTGCGAGAGGCGACCACGCTCCTCGACCTCTCCACCAGCACCGGCAACCTCCTGCCCGGGGTGGAGCGGTTCGGACGCCTCGCCGACGGTCGACCGTTCCTCGTGCGCGAGCTCGTCGAGGGCGCGAGCCTGCAGTCCCTCCTCGACCGCGGCGGCGGGCTCCTCGTGGCCACCCGCGCCCTGCTCGGCGCCGCGAGCCAGCTCACGCTGTTGCACCGCGCGGGGCTGCTGCACGGGGATGTGAAGCCGGCCAACGTGATCGTGCGGCCCGACGGCACCGCCACGCTGGTCGACCTCGGGCTCGCGACCACCTGGGGGCCGCGCGGCGCCCGCGTCGAGGGCCTCACGCCGCGCTTCGCTGCCCCCGAGCTGTTCGAGGGCGAGCCGCTCACCGTGCGCGGCGAGGTCTTCGCGCTCGGCGCGAGCCTGCGAGACGTGCTCGACGCCTGCGTCGGCGGTGAGCGCTCGATGATCGTCGCGCTGCGGGAGATCGAGCGCCGCGCGACCGCGCGGGACCCGAGCGTGCGGCACCCGAGCGTCGACGAGCTCGGCGCCTCGATCGCGGCCGCCTGCGGCTTCCCGGCGGAGCACAGCGGGCCGCGCGGAATCTGGACCGTGCGCGGCGTGGAGCCCGTGCTCGCCGAGCTCGTCCAGGCGCTCGACGGGATCGCCACCGGCGAGGAGCTCTCGGTGGTCGGGCCGGTGGGGGTCGGCGGGCGTACGGTCCTTGCCGCGCTCGCCTTCCGGCTGGGCCTCGGCGGATGGCCGGTGGCGTGGCTGCGCGGACCGTTCGATCGCACGGCGCTCTCGGTGGAGCTCGCCACCGCCATCGGCGCCGCCAGCGCCGATCCGGCTTCGTTCGCGGCGCACGGAGGGGTCCTCGTCGTGCACGACCCCGAGGGCGCCGAGGAGGCGCTGGCCGAGCTGCGTCGCGCCGGGGCACGCCTCGTGGTCCGCAGGGCCGCCGCGGGCCAGACCGAGGGAGTGCGCGTCTTCACCGTGCCGTCGCTCGAGGAGCGGGAGCTCGCCGAGATCGCCCGACGCGCCCTGCCCTCCCTGCCCGAGGCGGTGCTCGGTCGCGTCGTCGGTCGGAGCGACGGCCTGCCCGGACGGCTGCGCGCGATCGTGTCGGCCATCGGCGATCGCGCGATCGTCCGGGCCGAGTCCGTCGATGTCATCGTCGCCCACATCGATCGCGCGGGCGGCGCTCCGTTGCCCGAGGCACCGGTCACCGTCGAGCGCGTGCGCGAGCTGCTCGACGCGGCGCGGGTGACCGAGGCCGAGGCGCTCCTCGCTGGCTTGCCCGACGACGGCCGCACCGCCCTCCTCCGCGGCTGGATCGCCCTCGGCAAGGCCGACCTCGCCGGGGCCCGCGCGCTCCTCGAGAGCGTCGACCCGGCGGGCGATCACGGTTTGCT
>CAZUZY010000268.1:0-12062 GCA_964624885.1 uncultured Polyangiales bacterium
TCGAGCCCCGCCCTCGCGCGCGCCGTCGCGGCCTCGCGCTGGCTCGGTCAGCTCCCGGTCCGCGAGGCGCTCGTGCGCAACCCGTTCACCGAGACGTGGCTCTCGCTGGTGCTGCTGCCGACGGTGCGCAAGGTGATCCTGCTCGCGGCACCCATCGATCCGGAGCTCGTCCGCGCGGTGCGCGCCCTCGAGGCCTGAGGGCGGCCGTCCTACGGGCGGAACAGCGCCACGGCCGCGTCGACCTCGGCGAGGATGCGGCGCGCGCGGTCGAGGAACAGCGCGCCGGCCGGCAGCAGCTCGACGCCGCGGGGGGTGCGCGCGAACAGGCGCTGACCGAGCTCGTCTTCCAGCGCGCGGATCTGGCGGCTGAGCGGCGGCTGGGCGATGCGCAATCGGCGGGCGGCGCGCGAGACGTGGCCCTCCTCGGCGACGGCGACGAAGTAGCGGAGCTGGGGCAGCGACACGGGGACAGTGTAGCGCGCTTCCCGGCCGGAGCCCGCCGAGGCACGCTGGCGCGATGCGGCGGCTCTCGCTCACGTTCGCCCTGCTCTCGTGCGCACGCACCGACCCGGGCGCGTCGAAGCCGGTGCCGCCGACCGAGGCCGTGAAGACGGCGGAGCCCTCCTCGCCGCAGAAGAGCGTCGCTGCGCTCACGCCCGAGGAGGCGTGGTCCGGGGTGCTCGCCGCCCTGCAGGCCGGTGACGACGCCGCGCTCGCCAGGGTGGCGACGGTCGACGGGATCGCCTCGCTCGAGAAGCGCGTCGTCGGCGAGCCCAAGAAGACGGCCTTCGCGCGGTGGGGCAAGGGCTGGTCGGCGTGGGAGGTGCGCTGGACCAAGCGGGAGCCCACGCGCGTGGAGGCCCGCCTCGGCCCCGAGGTGAAGGAGGCGGGCCTCGTGTTCGTCAAGACCGACACCGGCTGGAAGCTCGACCGCTGGACCCCGGGCGACTAGCCCGCCTCCTCCGACCTTGATCCGCAACATTGTTCGTGGAGAGAACTCTGTTTGCTCGCGACGGCGCCGACCACGGAATCGGCGTGCTCGAAACGCCCGCGCGATCAAACAGTCCTGCCGGTCTGTCTGGACAATCTCTGGTCACGGTCCGCGTGTCACCTCGTAGCAATTGCCACGGGTCGTGTTCTCTCGCGATGCTGGGCCGAACCGAGGAGTCCTCGCATGGTGTCCAGCTCGAAGCTCCGCAGCTCCTTCCCGCCGTCGCGGCGGCCCGCGCTGACCCCACCGCCCTCGGATTTCGAGGTCACGGCGGCGGAGCTCGAGCGCATCACCTGGCCGGACGACCTCCGCGAGGCCCCGACGGCGCTCGAGTCCGGTGACTTCCCATGCAACGGGCGCGGCGTCGAAGCTGCGTCCTCGTCCGCGCAGCGCGGCCTGTCCTCGGACCTGGACGACGACGTCCCGACGCTGGCCCGCCCCGCGCCGCCCGTCGCTCCTCGCGTCGTCGTCGATCGCCTCGGCGGCACGATCCTGCGCGAGCGCTTCGGCGCGGCGGTGCGCTACGCCGAGCGCGTGGTCGTCGTCCCGCCGGGCACCGACCCGGTGGAGACCGTCGCGATCGCACGCGGGCACGCCGCGGAGCTGCGCCTCGCGCTTCCCGACGACGCCGCGGGCCGCTACGTCCGTGTCGCGGTGTTCGACCACGAGTTCCACCACGCGCCGCTCCGGCCCCCAGTGGCCGACGTCGCGGACAAGGACTGGCCCTCGCCCGCGGCGCGCCCCACCACGGAGCGCAGCGAGGTTCGACCTCCGCAGCGTGCCACGCGGGCCATCGTGCTCGCCCTGGGCTTCGGCCTCACCCTGGGCTCGATCGCCACCTCTCTCGCGCTCGACTGGACCGACCCGCCGGTCACCGGACGCGCCGAGGCGTTCGCCGCGCGCCCGTGAGCCCATGATCGCGCTGCAGCAGCACTACCGACCTCCGCTCGGCGGGTTCTCCTTCGAGCAGCTCGAGCTGCGCGCGCCGGACGTGGTGGTCGTGCGGTCTCGCTTCCGCGGTTGCCGGCTGTGGGCCGAGCCGGGCATGACCGGTCGCCGGCGCGGCCCCGGGTGGTCCAAGATCGTGACGGTCCTCGAGGGCGAGCTCCGCCTCGAAGGGCCGGGAGGTCCCCGGCTGGCGCGCGCCGGCGAGTCGTTCGCGACCGACCGCTGGTCGGAGTGGCCGGCGCAGGCCGTGACCCACGACTGCTCGGCCCTCGTGCTGCTGTACCGCAACGACGGACCGCTCGGCGGCGCGGCGAGGCCGAGCGGCCTCGCGAGAATCTCGGCGGCCACGCTCGCCCGGCTGAAGGCGACCCCCACCGCCACCGACGCGCCGCTGGAGGTTGCGCGCCAGGTGGTCGACAGCCTGCGCGCGGAGGGTCACGCGCTCGACCTCGACGGGCTGCGCGCCGCCAGCGCGGCGCTCGGTCCGCGTGAGCAGACGTTCGCCCACGCCACCTACCGCGTGTGTCACGCCCTCGCCCACCAGCCGATGCTCGCCGACGTGGGGCGCGTGCTCGGCCTCGGCGCCCGGCAGACCGTCCGCCTCGCGCAGAGCTTCCTGTTCCAGTGCTACCCGTCGATGGACACGTTCCGGACGCTCCTGCGCGCCCTGCGGCTCGCCCGCGCGTCGCTGCTCCTGAGCGCCGATCGCGCGACCGAGATGGTCGCCCACGAGGCGGGGTTCGCCTCCGTGCCGGCGCTCTACCACGCCTTCGAGAACGCCGGCTGGCCGTCGCCGGGCGTCGTGCGACGCACGCTCCGACAGCGGGACTGACGCCGTTCCCCGGTCGCTGCCGCCCTCGAGGGCGCCGGGGCGTCAGATCGAACGGGTATTGGATCGCTCGGCCCGGGTGGCCCATCGTCCGACCATGATCGAGCTCTTCGCGGGCAAGGACCGCACGCGCCTCCTCGCCGCGGGCCGCGCCGCCGCCGAGACCCTCGCCCACGTCGGCGGGCGGCTGCGCCCCGGCACCTCCACCGCCACCATCGACCAGTGGGTGCGCGCGCACACCAAGGCCCTCGGCGGCAAGCCGAGCCAGCTCGGCTACCACGGCTTCCCCGCCTCGGTGTGCACGAGCCGCAACGAGGTCGTCTGCCACGGCGTGCCCCGCGCCGACGTGATCCTCGGCGACGGCGACATCGTGAACGTCGACGTCACGACCGAGCTCGACGGTTTCCACGGCGACACGTCGGCGACGTTCCTGATCGGCGACGTCGGCCCCGAGGGGCGCCACGTGGTCGACGTCGCGCGGCGGTGCCTCGAGGCGGGCATCGCCGAGGTCCGCGACGGCGCGCGGTTCGGGGACGTCGGCGCCGCGATCCAGGCCCTCGCCGAGCGCGAGGGGTGCAGCGTGGTCCGCGACTACGGCGGGCACGGGATCGGCCGCGCGATGCACGGTCCGCCCCACGTGGCCCACCACGGCAAGCGCGGCACCGGCACGCGCCTCCGCGCGGGGATGTGCTTCACGATCGAGCCCATGATCAACCTGGGCCGCCCCGAGGTGCGCGTGCTCGACGACGAGTGGACGGTGGTCACCGCCGACGGCCGGTGGTCGGCGCAGTTCGAGCACACGGTGCTGGTCACCGAGACCGGCTGCACCGTGCTCACCCGAGCGGCGGAAGGGCGCTGACCGCCGCTTCGAGCGCGTGGGCGGCGCGGATGACGGCCGCCACCAGCGCCTCGTCGACGTCGAAGTCGCCGTCGTACTCGGCTCGATTGCGCTTGCGATGCGCACTGTCGAGCACGCGCCACTGTTCGCTGGGGATGCCGAGAGTGTGGGGCAGCACCTGGAACACCACGTAGCGGTTCGACGAACGGAAGCCATGGTGACGCAGCGCTGCGAGCGCCAACGCGTGCGCCGCGTTGTAGGCGAGGTCGAACCTGCTCTCGAGGCTGAGCGTGGTGTTCTCGGCGTCGAGCAGCCTTCGACTGCCCGAACCGAGGAGGTTGGCTCGACGTCGAGCTGCCGCGCGGCGACCAGGTTCTCAAGCTGCTTGGACGCCATCGACTCGTCCGATCAACACGGTGTGCTTGCCGGCCAGCACCTTGGTGAGGAAGGGGTTCTTGTCTCGGCGCCGCGTCTCGAACTCGACGCTGCTGTAGATGGTCGGGCTGATCGACCGCCCGAGGCGCCGCTCCAGAGCAGAGAGCGCGCGGTAGAGCTCCTCGAGGTGCAGGGTGTCGGAGACGACGAGCAAGTCGACGTCGCTGTCCGCCCGGTCGCTCGCCTTGGCGACGGATCCATACAGGGTCGCGAATCGGATGTGGGGGGCGAGGGGGGCGAGCGTGGCGCCGACCTGGGCGGCGATGCCGGTGGTCTTGTCCACGATGGCGCACAGCTCGGCGAAGATCGGCGCGCTGGGGTTCGCCTGCAACCACTTGCGGTGCTCGCGCTGCACCTCGTGGACGAGACCGCTGTCGACGAGCCGAGCGACCTCGCGCTGGATGGCCCCCGAACCTCCACCGGCGAGCTCGATCAGCTCGCTCTTTCCGAAGCAGCGCTCCGGCTGGCCGAAGAGCAGCGTGAGGACTCTCCGCTGGGTCGCGGTGAACAGCGCCGCAGCGAGGCCACCGTTGCTGGCCTTCGACGAAGTACCCAATTTGGGTTTTCGAATACCCACTCTGGGTATTGTGCACTCCGACCGTCGAACGAGCAAGGGTGCTCAGTCGCAGGCGTGGGCGACGATGAGCACGCCGCTGCAGTCGTACCAGCCCTCGTCGGGCGTGCCCTTGGACTTGCACTTGGGGGTGCAGCCCGTGCAGTTGCTGTTGCGGGGCTTGGGCAGGCCGCACCCGACCCACGCGCCGGCGGGCGTGCACTGCGGCGGACACGCCGGCTTGCCCGGGGTCTGCTCGCCCTTGTCGCTGGCGCTCGGCACCACCGGCGGCCCGTGCGGGCTCGTGCCGTTCTCGTAGTCCTTCGCGCCGTCGGCCGGCGACATCGGCTTGGTGGCCGCGGTCGTCTTGCTGATCGGCTGGCTCGCGCACGACGCGAAGACCGAGCCCGCGGCGAAGAGAGCGACCAGGATTGCGCGGTTCATGAGGAGATCGTGGTGCTCCCCCCGCGGGCGGTCAACTGGGGGGTGTCACGAGGTCGATGACGATCTGGCCGTCGTCGACCGCGATCCAGACCACGTCCCCGCGCGTGCTGGTGCCCCGCAGCAAGAGCTCGGCGAGCGGAGCCTCGATGCGACGCGAGATCTCGCGACGGATCGGCCGACCACCGAGGCTCGGGTCGAAGCCCCCCTCGTCGAGCAGCAGCTCGAGCGCCTCGCGGTCCACCTGCAGGCGCAGGCCACGGCTCTTGTGCAGGTCGGCCTCGAGCCGGCGCAGGGCGATCTCGGCGATGGCGAGCGCGTCGCCGCGATCGAGCGGGTGGTAGACGATGACCTCGTCGAAGCGGTTGTACAGCTCCGGTGGCAGGGCGCCGCGGGCCGCGCCGAGCACACGCGCGTCGGTCTCCTTCTGCTGCGCCTCGGGGTCGGGGCCCACCACGCCGAAGCCCATGCGGCGCGGCTTCTCTGCCGCCACCTCCGAGCCGAGGTTCGAGGTGAGCACGACCACCGTGTTGGTGAAGTCGACGGTGCGGCCACGGCCGTCGGTGAGCCGGCCCTCGTCGAGCAGCTGCAGGAGCGCCTCGAGCACGTCGCGGTGGGCCTTCTCCATCTCGTCGAACAGCACCACCTGGTAGGGGCGACGGCGCACGGACTCGGTCAGCTGACCGCCGTCCTCGTGGCCGACGTAGCCGGGCGGCGCGCCGAGGAGGCGGGCCACCGTGTGCGGCTCGCTGTACTCGCTCAGGTCGATGCGGGTCAGCGCGGTCGCGTCGTGGAACAGCACCTCGGCGATGGCCTTGGCGGTCTCGGTCTTGCCGACGCCGGTCGGGCCGAGCAGGAGCGCGCTGAGCAGCGGGCGCTGCCCGCGCAGACCCGCGGCCCCCCGGCGCAGGGCGCGGGCGATACGGGCGATGGGCTCCTTGTGGCCGACCACGCGCGCCGCGAGGTGCTTCTCGAGCTCGAGGAAGCGGTCGGCGTCGCGGGCGAGCAGGCGCTCGATCGGGACGTCGGCCATCTCGGCGACGACCTCGGCGAGGGCCTCGCGATCGACCCGGGTACGGCCGGTGCGCTTGGCGCGCGCCCCCGCCAGATCGAGGGCGGCGATGGCCTTGTCGGGCAGCGCGCGCGACGGCACGTAGCGGACCGTCCAGGCGACGGCGTCGTCCTTCGCGTCGGCCTCGAACGTCACACCGTGGTGTCGCGCCAGCACGTTGCTCGCGGTCTCGACCACCGTGCGCGCGGCCTCGGGATCGAGCTCGGGGACCTCGACGATGGAGAAGCGGCGCGCGAGGGCCGGATCGCGCTCGATGGAGCGCTTGAGCTCGCTCGGCGTCGTGGCGCCGATGCAGGGGAGCTCGCCGCGGGCCAGCGCCGTCTTGAGCTCGTTGGCGGCCTCCTCGCCGGCGTCGCCGCCGAGCAGTGCGTGAATCTCGTCGAGGAACAGCACGACGCGGCCCTGCATCGCGAGCACCTCGCGACGGAGGGTGCCGAGCCGCTCCGCGAGCGCGCCCCGGACCCCCGTCCCGGCGAGCAGCTCGCCGATGGGGACCTCGACGAGGATGCGATCCTCGAAGCCCGCGACGCCGAGGCCGGCAGCGATGCGCTGGGCGACGCCGCTCGCGATGGCGGTCTTTCCGACCCCCGGTGCGCCGACGAGGCAGGGGTTGTTGGCGGTGCGCTTGGCGAGCACGTCGAGGGTGCGCTCGATCTCGGCGTCGCGACCGACGATGGGATCGAGCTCGCCGCGGCTGGCGAGCGCGGTGAGGTTGACGCCGATCGTGGCGAGGGCCGGCGCGAGGCGCGGATCCAGATCGAAGCGCGTGGGCTCCGAGGGCACCTTGGCGAGCGGCTTGTGGCGCTTGGTGTTCTTGGGGGGGCGCGGCCGGACGTCGACGAGCGGGGCGTGTTCGCGCGGCTCTTCCGCGGGCGCGAGCGCGACCGGGGGCTCCTCGGGCGTGGACGGCGGCGCCTTCTCGGCCTCGGGCGCGGGCGGCGGCACGGTCGGGGTCCGGCTCGGGAGGGGCCGCAGCGGCAGGGGACGCAGCGCGATGGGACGAGCCACGGGCATCGTGCCGCTGGGCCGCGCTTCCTCGCGCTCCATGGCCGGCTTGCGGCGGGGCTCGATGGCGCCGGTGAGGTGCTGGATCAGCGCCCCGCGCAGGCGGCCGACGTCGGTGCCGAGCTGGGTGAGGGCGCGGTGGGCGGCCATCGTGCGGTCGTTGCACATCACGAGGAGCACATGGCCGCCCTCGACGTCGGCGCCGGTGGCGGTCATGCGACGGGTGCGCCCGGCGATCTCGCGCGCCTGCTCGAACAGCTTGTCGAGGCCGGAGCCCTCGTCGTCGTGGGAGATCCGGAGGGCTTTCTTGAGCTTGTCGGGGGTCGCGCCGCGCTCGGAGAGCAGGTCGCAGGGCAGGCCCTCGCGGCTCGAGAGCGCCACCAGCACGTGCAGCGTGGTCGCCCGCTCGTTCCGCTCCCGCGCGAGGTGCTCGGCCTCGCGCCGCAAGGTGCCGAGGTCGGTCGCCGCCTGGACGGGGCGAGCGGCCGACACGGGGGGGACTCCTCCTCTTTGCCCGAACGAGCCTGCGCGCATCCCGAGCCGGATGCCACCGCGCCGAGCGAACGGCCAAGTTCCTGGCCGGCCGTTCACCCACCCCTGTCAGCTCCGGCGGACCGGCAGCTCGACGACAAAGGTGGTGCCGCTGCCGGCGACGCTGCGGACCCAGACGCGCCCCCCGTGCTGGTCGACGATCGACCGCACGATGGAGAGGCCGAGACCGGTGCCGCGCCCGGCGGCCTTGGTCGTGAAGAACGGGTCGAAGATGCGCACCACGTTCTCGGGCGAGACGCCCATGCCGTTGTCGCTGACCGAGACCTGCACCCGGCCGTCCTCGGTGAGGGTGGTGTGGATCTCGACGACGCCGTCCTCGGCGCGGCCGGCGTCCTGCAGGGCGTGGCAGGCGTTGGTGACCAGGTTGACGAACACCTGGGTGAGCTGCCCGCGGAGGCCGACGGTGGGCGGCACCGCGGGGTCGTGGTGCACGGTGACGCGGATGCCGCTGCCCGAGACCAGGTGCTCGCAGAACACCACCGCGCGATCGACGACGTCGCCGATCGCCACGAGCCCGGCGGTCTCCTCGTCGGGCCGCGCGTAGGCGGTGAGCTCGCGCGAGAAGCGCAGGATGCGGTCGGCGGACTCGCCGATCCGGCGCAGCCGCTCCACGTCGGCGGCCTCGAGGCCCGAGCGATCGAGCTTGCGGGTCAGGTAGCTCGCGTAGGTGACGATCGCGGTCAGCGGGTTGTTGAGCTCGTGGACGACCTTGGCCGCGATCTGCCCGACGCTCGCGAGCTTCTCGCCCTGGATCACGCGGGCCTGCAGCGCGCGGACGTGCGCGGTGTCGTCGCGGTGCGAGGACAGCGCCTCGGCGCCGGCGAGGCCGGCCGCGAGCACCAGGGCCCCCCGCTCGACGAGATCGGCGAGGAGGGCGCTGCGCTCTGGGTTGCGCGCCTCGAGCACGTCGGCGACGTGGAGGCTGCCCCGCCCGCCGAGCGGACCGAGGGCCGGGCCGCCGAGGGGCACGATCCACTCGTCGGGCAGCGCCGGGAACATGCGGCGCGGAGGGCCCTCGCCGCCGGGGTCGATCTGCAGGACCACCGAGCTCGCCTCGCGCGACAGCGCGGTGACGACGCGCTGCCCGTCGTCCACGCGGACGATGGCCCCGACCGCGACCGAGGGGATGGCGTCGCGCACCGCCTCGCAGACCGCGCGCGCGATCGCCTCGGCCCCCTGGGCGAGGGGCAGCGCCGCGGCGATGGCGAGCAGATCGGACTGACCGGTGGAGAGGTGCGGCGGCGGCTGGGTGACGCTCCCGAGGAGCGGCGTCGGCGCGCGGACGAGCGCGCGGCGCGGGGCCACGTGCGACGAGGTGTTCGGGCGCGCACGCTCGCCGGCCCAGTCCGCGCTGCTGGGGCTGCGATCCTGCTCCACCGAGGCCGGGATGGACTCGGGCGGGCGCTCCGACTTCGGATCGCTCACGGCCCCCCTCCCTTCGCCGGGCCCGGGTTCGAGTCGGGCTTGGGCTCCTGCGGGCTGCTGTCCTCGCGGGAGGCGCGGTCGAGATCGAGGATGCGCGCGCTGCCCACGTACGACTTGGTCTCGTAACGGGTGATCTTGCCGATCTTGCGCACGATCTCGGCCATTCGCTCGGCCTCGCCGACGATGATGTCGGCGGCGTGGTGCTGGGGCGTGCCGGGCTCGAGGCGCCGGCGCAGGAGCTCGGCGTAACCCATGACGCTGGTCAACGGCTGGTTCAGCTCGTGCGCCGCGGCGCCCGCCAGCTCGGCCACGATGGTCTGCTTCTCCTGGATGCGCAGCTGCTCCTGGGCGTGCTCGAGGCGCTGCTCGATGCGCATGCGCTCGCGGAGGTCGGTGAAGATGCCGACCGTGCCGATGGGCTTGTCGGCCCGGGTCATCAGCGCCGCGTTGAGGATGATCGGGACCCGCTCACCGGTGATGGCGACGGCGTCGGTGCGGAACCCCTCGAGGCGCCCGACGCCCCCGAGCTCCTCGCTGCGGATGAGCCGCATGATCTTGCGGGCGATCCCCTCGGGGTAGAGCCGCTCCACGCTGGTGCCGATCATGGCCGAGGCCGGGCAGCCGTAGACCCGCTCGGCCGCGCGGTTGAAGAGCAGGATGCACCCGTGCATGTCGGCGCTGACGATGGCGTCGACCGAGCTCTCGATGAGGTGCTCGAGGAACTCCTTGGTCTGGGCGAGCTCGATGACGCCCTCGCGCTCGTTGGTGACGTCGCGGAGGCTGAGCAGCACGGCACCCGACTCGTGGAGCACCGAGCTCCAGGTGAGGGCGAAGATGCGCACCACGCCGTCCTTGCGGCGGATGCGCAGGTCGGTGGCCACGTGCTTGTTGGGCGCGCCCTCGGCGGGGCGCATGGAGCGGGCCTTGTCCCGGTCCTCGGGGAGCACGACGTCGAGGATCTTCTTGCCCTCGAGGTCTTTCTCGTCGTACCCGGTGAGCTGTCGGGCGCGCGGGTTGGTGAAGAGCAGGTACCCCTCGGTGTCCATCACGAGCACGCCGTCGTCGAGCGACTCGAAGAAGTCGGCGTACCGCTGCAGGCCGCGCATGCGGCGCTCGGCCTCGTAGCGGGCGTAGGTGATCTGCTGGGTCTGATCGCGCAGCGACTGCAGGATGCGCGCGTTGCGGAGGCTCACCGCGGTGGTGTTGGCGAGCGTGCGCAGGAGGGCGAGCGTGCGGTCGTCGAACGAGGTGGCCTCGCGCGCGCGGAGGAACAGGACGCCCATCGGACGGTCCTCGAAGAGGAGCGGCACGATGGCCAGCGTGGCGAACGGGATGCTGCTGCTGCGCCCGTCCGACGACGGCGCGCGGACCGTCTGCATGAGCGGGTGGGTCGCGGCGTCGTCGATGAGCAGGGGCCGACGCTCGGCGATCGCGTGGCGGATCTCCGGGTACTGGTTGAGATCGATGGGCAGGTCGCGGAGCTTCTGGTCGTCGGACGACACGACGACGAAGCCGGTCGCCTCGTTGTCGCGCACCAGCACGATGCTCACGCGATCGACCCTGGAAACCTCGGCGGTGCGCACCACCACCGTGTGGAGGATCTCGCGCAGATCGAGCGAGGAGGCGAGGGCCTGGGTGAGCTCGACCAGCACCTGCGCGTCGGCGTTGCGCTGGGCCAGCTCGTCCACCGCGGCCTTGCGCTCGAGCTGCTTCTTGGTGCGCGCGACGAGCTCGGGCAGCTGCAGCGGGCGGAGCACGACGTCGTCGGCGAACCCCTCGAGCAGCGCCACGCTGTCGTCGCCCGGCTCGACGACGCAGAGGCGCGCGACGGCCTCGGGCCCGAGCAGATCGCCGAGGCGCGCGCACGCGCTGGACATCCCGGCGGGGGGGAGGGCGAGCACGACCAGCGAGGGCTGGCCCGCCGCCTCGACGTGCGTCGTCAGCTCGTCGAGCGTGCCCACGCCGACCGCGGGCATGCGCGCCTGCGCGAGGGCCGCGAGCACCTTGCGCCGCTCCCCCTCGTCCGCGTCGACGACGACCACCTGGGCCACTCGACCGCAGTGTAGCAGGTGTGCCGCTCGAACCCCGACGGATGCGCAGAGCTTCGCCGATGCAGAAGCACTTCGATATGTGCTGTCGATCTCAGAAGAAGATCCCGCGTCTCTCCTTGAGACCGCGGTTGATCATCGACTGGATCGTCGCGCGCACCATCCAGACCTTCTCCTCGATCACGCTGTCGTCGTCGTCCGGATCACCGTCGAAGAGCAGCGGTTCGCCCACGTACAGCCGATATTTCACCGGGAGCGGGAGCTGCCCCCCGGGGATGAGGAACTGCGGCATCAGCGGGAAAGAGGGCATCCCGAAGAGGCGAGAGACGGCGTCCACGTTGCCGAAGTTGAGGTACTGCTCCTCGGCGCCCACGACGGCGATGGGCACGATCGGGGTCTCGGTCTCGAGGGCGAGCCGCATGAACCCGAGGCCGAAATCGGTGAGCTGGTAGCGGCGCGAGAGCGGCTTGCTGATGCCCCGCGAACCCTCGGGGAACACGAGCAGCATCTCCTCGTTGCGCAGCAGCGTGCGCGCGTTCTCCGGCACGCCCACCACCTGCCCGCACCGCGTGAAGAACGTGCCGACGAACGGCAGGGTCTGGGTCCACTTCTCGACCATGGAGCGGATGAAGCGCGGCGGCTCGGCGTCGAGGAACATGGTCGCGCCGATGACCATGCCGTCGAGCGGGAGCTGGCCGCTGTGGTTGGAGATGAGGAGCACCCGCCCGCGCGGCACGTTCTCGATGCCGTGCACCTCGGTGCGGAACCACACGCGGTGGAGGAACGCGGCGACGATCATCGCGTACTTGGCGACGTCGGGGTCGAAGCCGAACGCGTCGACGCCGGTCGGGCCGAGCCGGATCGGCAGCCGGTCGAGGCGGTCCTGGAAATCGGGGCCGAGCAGCGCCGCGGCGAGCGCGTCGAG
>CAZUZY010000269.1:0-12040 GCA_964624885.1 uncultured Polyangiales bacterium
CGCTGCTCGCGCCCGAGCTCCTCGCCCTCGGCGACGCACCGCTCGTCGATGCGTTCGGGACCGAGCCCGAGCCCGTGTTCGACCTCAGCGCGCCGCGGCGTCCCGAGCCGATCGAGGAGCCTCCGGCGAGCGACGCCGGCGCCACCATCTCCAACGAGCCGACCCCGGACGTGGTGCTCGAGACCGACCGTCACTCGCGGGAGGCCGCGTCGATCGCGCCGCTGATGCTGGCCGCCGCGGCGGTCCTGTTCGTGTTCGGTGGCATCGTGGGCACCTTCGCGGCGAGTCGTCGCGGGCCCACCCAGCACGTCCGTCGCTTCGCTACGCAGACGGGCGTCGTGGTCGCCTGGCACCTGCAGGCCGAGAAGGTCACCGCCGCCGAGGACGCGAAGATCGCCGCCGACAAGGCCACGGCGCAGAAGCTCAAGGACCAGCTGGCGGCCGAGGCCAAGAAGAAGGCCGAGGACGACGCCAAGAAGAAGGCCGACGAAGACGCAGCGGCGGCCGCAGCGGCGGCTTCGGCGAGCGCCAGCGCGAGCGCCTCGGCGTCGACCTCGGCGAAGGTCCCGCCCAAGCCCGTGCCCAAGCCCGTCGCCAAGCCCACGCCCACGCCGAAGCCCACCCCGAAGCCCACGCCGACCGGCAAGCCCACCGGGAAGCCGGCCCCGAAGGAGGAGCCGAAGAAGGACGGCAACAAGGAGTGGTGGCAGAAGAAGTTCTGAGCGCCGGAGGTCTCCATGCGACGCAGGTTCTCGTGGTTGTCGGCGATCGTCCTCGTCGGGTGTGGTGGGGCGGAGGTCGTCACCACCGGCGACGATGCGAGCGTCGATGCGGTGGTCGACGCCAGCGTCGACGCGTCGTCGGACAGCGCGCCCTCGGACAGCGCGCCCACCGACAGTGCGCCGTCGGACACCGCGCTCACCGACAGCGCCGTCGACGTCGCCAAGGACACGGCGACCGACGCCGGCCCGTGCCGTCCCTTCTGGTGCGGCTGTGGCACCTGCGTGGCGGCCGACATCGTCTGCACGCGCAGCAGCGCGGGCTGTCCCCTCGGGTGTCCGTCGGGCCCGTGCCCCGAGATGGAGAAGGTCGGCGTGTGCACCGGCGACGGCGACCGCTGCGTCCGCAACGGGATCGCGGGCGAGATCGCGTGCCTCGCCGACGGCGACTGCCCGCCGGGCAAGTGCTGCTCCGGGACCTTCACCCCGCCCAAGGTCGGTCGCTGCGGCGCGTGCCCCTGAGGGGCCGATTCACTTCACGGGGCCGAGCGGCGTGGTCGCAGCGACCGGCTCGATGATCACCCGCTTCTTGTCGGAGCCACCGTAGGTCTTGCCGTCGAACAGGTAGACCATCGGCGAGTGGCCCATGTCGAGCACCGGGGCCCCGATCGGCTTCTCGACCGACTTGCAGTTGGGGCCGCGGTCGAGGGTGACCAGCACGACCTGCTTCTTGTTGGCGCAGTTGGTCACGCGGATGCGCGCGCCGCAGCCGTAGCGGTCGGCGTCGGCGGCGAACCACTCGAGGGACGCCTCGCACTCGGGGCCGGTGAGGCCGCTCGCGCACAGGCCCTTGTTGCCGCAGGCGAACAGGCAGTTGTCGGTCGGGTCCTTGAAGATGGTGCCGTCGGTCTTGCGGTAGCAGCCGAACCAGCTCGTCGAGTAGATGCGGTTCTTGGGGATCTCGGTCGAGGTGTTGCCCGACGACGCGTCGCACACGCTCGGTGGCTGGAAGCTCGCCGCGTCGACGCCCGCGCACAGGGCGTCGATCGAGGGGCCCGTGTCGGTCGGCGTGTCGGTCGAGGGCGCATCGATCGGCGCGTCGGCGCTGCTCTCCTTGGGCGCGTCGATCGGGGCGTCGACGCCGAGGTCGGGGGCCGTGCTCGCGTCGACCCCGTCGTCGCTCGCCGCCGCATCGGGGTCGGCGTCGGGTTCGCCGGTGATGGCGCCGTCGCCGCTCGAGCAGCCGAGGACCAGGAGCACCGAGGCGAGGGCGAGGGACTTCATCGCCGCGATCGAACCACGGATCGGCGCGCCTTCAAAGCGGCCTCAGAACAGCTTGGAGAGCACCTGGCCGATCGACCCGAAGTCGGAGCCCTGGTCGGGCTGCGGGTAGCCCTGCTGCGGATAGCCCTGCTGCGGATAGCCCTGCTGCGGATAGCCCGGCTGCCCGTAGGGGTTCGGCGGGGTGTCGCCGGTGACCGCGTGGAGCAGGCTGCGCCCGGCGTCGGTGTGGGTGGCGACGTAGGCGAGCCCACCGACCGCCGCGACGCCCGCGCCGACCGCGAGGGCGGTCTTGGCCGTGGACCACGGCTGCCCTTGCGGCTGCGGGAGCTGACCGGTCTGGGGATCAGCCCAGCCGGGGGCCTGGTACTGGCCGGGCGACATGCCGGGGGTCATGCCGCCGACCGGCGGGCCGGCGGTGGGCATCTGCATGGCGCTCGGCGCGGGCTGCCCTGCGTTCTGGCCGTCCGTCCAGCCCGGCGCGACGTACTGGCCGGGGAGCATCCCGGGCGGGAGCGGTGCGGACGGTGCGGCAGCCGGCGCGGGACCCGCGTTGGTGGGCGGCGGCGCGGGCGGACCCGCGTTGGAGGCCGGCGGCGTGGGTGGCGCGGGCGCGGCACCGGGGCTCGCGACCGCGCGCACGACCTGCTGCAGCTCGTTGCGATCGAACCACACGCCGTGCTCGCGACAGGTGTCGACGACCACGTTGGCGGCCGGGATCGGCATCCGCTCCATGGCGTTGCGGCACTGCGGGCACGCGGCCTGGGCGTTCACGTCGACCGCCTGCTCCGCGGCGCGCGCCACGCTGTCGGCGGCCTGCATGGCGACCGGATCGACCGCCGCCACGACCGTGCGGCTCGCGGCGCCGTCGAGCCACATGCCGCCGCACCCGGTGCAGGCGAACATCGTGAAGCGCGGGGCCTGGTGGGTGCTGAGCGGCCTCTGGCAGCGGGGGCAGTTCATCGCTCGATGGTAGCAAACCAATCCACGAGCTTGCGCAAACCGTCTTCGACCCCCACCTGCGCGGCCCAGCCGAGGGCGTCGCGCGCCGCGCGCACGTCGGCGATCGAGTAGCGGATGTCTCCGCCCCGCGCCTCGGCGAACGTGGGTGCGAGGTCGCGCCCCACGATGCGGCCCAGCATCGCGAGGAGCTCGACCAGCGTGGTCTGTTCGCCGCGCGCCACGTTGAACGTGGCCCCGGAGACCCCCGGCACCGTGCCCGCCCGGTAGTTGGCCTCGGCCACGTCACCGACGAACACGAAGTCACGCGTCTGCATACCGTCGCCGAACACCGTGATGGGCGCGCCGGAGAGCGCGCGCTGCACGAAGATGCTGATGACGCCCGAGTAGGGCGAGCTCGGATCCTGGCGGGGGCCGAACACGTTGAAGTACCGCAGCGTGACCGTCTCGACGCCGTAGAGCTTCGGCCAGGCCTTGAGGTAGAGCTCGCCGGTGATCTTCTCGACGCCGTAGGGCGAGATAGGCGCCGGCAGCATGCCCTCGTGCTTCGGCAGCGTGGGCTCCTCGCCGTAGACCGCCGCCGAGCCCGCGAACACCACGCGCCGGACCCCGCGCGCGCGCGCCTCGAGCAGCACGTTGAGCGTGCCCTGGATGTTCACGTCGTGGGAGAGCTGCGGGTCCTCGACCGACTTGGGCACCGACACCACCGCCGCCTCGTGGAACACGAGGTCGCACCCGGCCATCGCCGCGCCGAGCGCCGCGCGGTCACGGACGTCGCCGACGACCAGGCGGGCGTCGATGCCGCGCAGGTTCTCGCGCTTGCCGGTGGAGAGGTCGTCGAAGGCCACCACCTCGATCCCGGCCGCCGCGAGGCGCGCGCCGATGTGTGAGCCGATGAACCCCGCGCCCCCGGTGACCAGTGCTCGCATGCACGGCGACCGTAGTTTCCCGGGTCGGTCTCGTCCACGCGAGCTTGACGGTGGGGGCTCCCCTCGGTACTCCCCCGCGGTGCCAGAGGGGGTTTTCGCACGGATCAGCCTGGGCCTCGCGGCCCTCGGGCTGGCCCTCCTCGGGCCGGATCTGCTCGGCCTCGACCGGGGGACCCTGCACGCCGAGTCCGCGGTCGCGCCGGCGCCGAGCAAGGCCGGCACCGCGACGGCGTTCTTCTACGGGCCGAATCCGCCGCGCGAGCTGCTCCACCACTACGACCGCCTGGTGGTCGACCCCGACCACGTCCCCTCGCCCGAGGCGTTCGCCGCCCCCATCTCGCTCGGCGCGAGCGCAGCCGGCCCCCGCGCGGTCAAGCCCGCCCCCCGCGCGCGCCTCTTCGCCTACGTGAGCGTCGGCGAGGTGCACCCCTCCCGACCGTGGCGCAAGGAGGTCCCCCCCAAGCTCGTGCTCGGCAAGAACGGCGCGTGGGGCTCCGAGTTCGTCGACGTCGGCGACCCGGCCTGGGCCGCGCTCCTGCTCGACAAGGTCTTCGAGCCGCTGTGGAAGGCGGGCTACCGCGGCTTCTTCCTCGACACGCTCGACAGCCACCTGGTCGTCGCCAAGGACGAGCCGGCCCGCCTCCGCGCGCGCGCGGGCATCGCGGCCCTCGTCGCCGAGCTCAAGAAGCGTCACCCCGACGCGCGCCTGCTCGCCAACCGCGGGTTCGAGCTGCTCGACGCGATCGCCCCGCACCTCGAGGGGCTCGTCGTCGAGTCGCTGTTCGCGACGCACACCGGGACGGGCAAGAGCTACGCCCCCGTCGACCCGACCGAGAGCGCGGCCCTGCGCGCGCGCATCGACGCCGCGCGCGCCAAGCACAAGCTCCCGGTGGTGGTGATCGACTACGTCGATCCGCGGGACAAGCCCGGGCGCCGCGCGGCCGCCAAGCGCATCGTCGACGCGGGCTACGACCCCTGGATCGCCACGCCCACCCTCGACGACGTCGGCGTGGGGCGCGTGGAGATCGTCTCGCGCAAGGTGCTCATCCTCTACAAGTCCCTGGACGACGGCGAGTACCTCGGCGTGCACGACGCCTGCGTGCTGATCGGGCCGATCCTCGAGTGGTACGGGTTCGTCCCCGAGTACTTCGACACGCGCGACGGCCTCCCGCCGGGCAACCTCGCCGGCCGCTACGCGGGCATCGTCTCGTTCGTGCCCGACGGCATCGCCAACGAGTCGGCCTACCGCAAGTGGCTCCTCGACCAGATGAACGTCGGCCTGCGGATCGCGTTCTTCTACAACTTCGGCTTCGACCCGGACGGCGGGTTCCTCGGCAAGCTCGGCCTCGCCGCGGCCAAGGCCGACAAGGCCAAGGCGCCCGTGAAGTTCACCGCCGAGAGCGACCTCGTCGGCTTCGAGACCAAGGCCAAGCCGCGCCTGCGCGACCTGCCGCCGGTGCGGGTCAAGGATCCCACCACCACGTCGTTCCTGCGCGTCGAGGACAGCGCCCACGTGGTGTGGGACGGCGTCGTCGTCGGCCCGTGGGGCGGCGCCGCGTTCTACCCGTACGTGCTCGACGAGGGCCTCGAGGGCGCGCGCAAGTGGATCCTCGATCCGTTCAAGTTCCTCGAGCGCGCGCTCGCGCTGCCCAAGATCCCGGCGCCCGACGTCACGACCGAGAGCGGCCGACGGATCTGGACCAACCACATCGACGGCGACGCCGCGGTGAGCAAGGCGGAGCTCGCCGGCAACCCCTACACCGCGCAGGTGCTCCTGCAGCGGGTGCTCACCAAGTACAAGGTGCCGCACACCGTCTCGGTGGTCGAGGGCGAGACCGGTCCCACCGGCAAGTTCCCGAAGGACTCGCCCAAGGTCGAGCCCTGGGCGCGCGAGATCTTCAAGCTGCCCTACGTGGAGCTCGCGAGCCACACCTTCAGCCACCCGTTCTTCTGGGAGGACGCCGAGGCAGGCAAGACCGCACCCCACGGCGTGGAGCCCGTGCACCTCGAGATCCCGGGCTACAAGTTCGACCTCACGCGCGACATCAAGGGCTCGATCGACTACGTCAACGAGAAGCTCGCGCCGCCCAACAAGAAGGTGAAGGTCCTGCTCTGGTCGGGCAGCTGCTCGCCGAGCGCCAAGGCGGTGAAGCTCACCCACGACCTCGGCGTGTTCAACGTGAACGGCGGCGGTGCCACGCGCTCGTTCGACACCTCTTCCCTCACGCGCGGCTCGGCCATGGGCATCCCCAAGGCCGAGGGCGTCTACCAGGTGTTCGCGCCCGTCGAGAACGAGAACGTCTACACCAACGACTTCCTCGGCCCGTTCTACGGCTACCGGCGCGCGATCGAGACGTTCCAGCTGATGGAGTCGCCGCGCCGGCTCCAGCACATCACGATCTACTATCACTTCTACTCGGCCGCGAAGCTCGCCGCACTGGTGGCCCTCGACGAGGTGTATCACTGGGCGCTGTCGCAGGAGACCACGCCGCTCTATCTCTCCGAGTACGCGGTCAAGGCCTTCGCGTTCCAGGAGCTCTCGCTCGGGCGCCGCGTCGAGGACGACGCGTGGGAGATCGGCAACGCCGGCGAGCTGCGTACGCTGCGGCTGCACCGCGACCTCGGCTACCCCGACTTCGACAAGTCGGTCGGCGTGGCGGGCGTGCGCGACGTGCCCCAGGGTCGCTACGTGACCCTCGCGCGCGACACCGAGACGCCCCTGCTCTTCACCGCGCCGTCGCTGCCCACGGGCCTGCGCCTCGTCGAGGCCAACGCGCACACGCTCTCGTTCGTGCGCAGCGGCAAGGGCGCGAAGCTGCACCTCTCCGGTCACCTGCCCCTCCGGTTCTCGGTCGCGGGCGCCACGGCTTGCACGCTCACGAGCGGCAAGGACAAGTGGACCGGCAAGCTCGACAAGGATCGCCTGCGCTTCGAGCTCGATCGCACCGACACCGGGGAGGCGACCCTTGCCTGCCCCTGAGCCGCGCGTACGCCCGCGTCGTCGGCCGCCGCGCCGGGAGTCCGGGCTCCTCGAGGCCGCGCGCCCGGCCGAGCCCACGATCGAGGCGCGGGTGCTCGGCCCCGTCACCGCGCCGCGCCCGCTCGCCAGCGTGCCGATGCTGCTCGGCTTCGCCGCCGGCGTCATCGCGCTCATCGCGGTCGTGTTCCCCACCCGTGCCGAGTACGCGGGGCTCGCCGAGGTCAAGCAGCCCGACCAGTACTCCATCGCGTACCTGAAGGTGCTCACCCGCGCCAACCCCGAGGACACCGAGCTGCGCATGCTCTACGTGAAGCAGCTCGCGCAGCTCGGGCGGTGGGCCGAGGCGCTCGACGCGCTCGGCCCGGCCCTCGAGGACCCGAACCCCACCGTGCGCGACGTCGCGCGGCTGCAGCGCTTCGACATCTTGCTCGCCCGCGCGCGCTCGTTGCCCGAGGGTTCCACCGACCGCGCCACCGCGTTCGACGCCGTCGCCGCGCTGATCCCCGACCTCGTGGGCCGCAACCTCGGCGAGCCGCGCATGCGCGACCTCGCCCTGGTGGCGCTCGGCCTCGACAAGCCCGGCCTCGCCGCCGAGGTGTACGCGCGGCTCGCCAGCATGGTGCCGGTCGACCAGCGCCACGAGGTGCGCGCCACGGCGGCCCGCTGGTTCCTCGCGGCGCAGAACCACCCCCAGGCCGCGCGCTACTACGCGTGGGCCTCCAACACGGCCCCCACCATCGAGAAGTCCAAGGAGTACGCGCTGCTCGAGCTCGCCGCGCTCGAGGCCAAGGACGTGGAGCTCGCCGCCGATCGGTCCGTCGCCTACGCCAAGAAGTGGTGGGACGACTACGGCATCGTCGAGCGCGCCACCCACCTCGCCACCGCCTGCGACCGCCCGCGCACGGCGCGCGACTTCGGCCGCCGCCTCGTGAGCATCGGACCGGTCACCGAGGCGCTGCAGCGCGCCCAGGCCAAGCGCGAGCTCGGCGCCGGCGACCCGAAGTCGGCCCTCGCCATCGTCAAGCAGCTGCTGGTCTCGCGGGAGGACTGCGCGCTCCACGAGGCCGCGGCGCGGATCTCGGAGTGGACCAACGACTCCGACACGGCCCTCGAGCACTGGCTGTGGGTGGCCGATCACGCGTGCGTGCCGCAGGGGGTGGTCCTGTGAAGCGCCTGCTGCGGCTCGCCGCGCTGCTCCTGCCGGCCGCGCTCGTGGGTGGGGTCTCCGCGGCGCCCCCGCCCCCCGGCGGCAACGCCATGGACCAGGTGCTGCGCATCGCGCTCGCCAAGAGCGACTTCCGCCTGATCCTCAAGATCAAGGGCCCGCGGGCGCTCGCGCCGGCGTGCACCGAGGCCGAGCTCGACGAGATCGTCGGCCTGCACGAGAAGCTCGGCGAGCCCGAGGGCGGCGTGAAGGTGTACGAGGCGCGCGTCGCCAAGTTCCCGGGCGAGCTCCACCCGCGCGAGCAGCTCGCCAAGCTGCTCGACCGCATGGGCAAGTCCAAGGACGCCATCCCGGTGTGGGCGGGCATCGAGGCCAAGTTCGGCCTCACGCCGCAGCAGGCGGTCCTCTACGCGGTGGTACTCGAGCGTCACGAGCGCTCGGCCGAGGCCCTCGCCGTGCTCCAGCGCGTCGAGAAGAAGGCCAAGGACGACAACGAGACCTTCTGGCTCTCCTACGGCATGCTCGCCTGGAAGGAGGACCACGCCTCCGCCCTCCGGGCCTACGAGCTGCTCGGGAAGATGAAGTCCACGGCGCACGGCGTGGCGCAGCGGCTCTACACCTTGCTCGCCGAGGCGGGCCGCAAGCGCGAGGCCATCGACGTGGCGCTCGCCGCGTTCGCCGCCGAGAAGCTCCCCGCCCACTGGTCGTTCGCCGTGAGCCTGCTCGAGGAGCTCTCGGACTGGGAGGGCCTGCAGAAGGCCATCAAGATCGCCGAGGCCGCCTCGCCCGTGCTCGACGGGCGCGAGGAGTACTGGGTGCTCCGCGGCGACGTCTACGCCCACTTCGGCGACAAGGACAAGGCGCGCAAGTCCTACTGGAAGGCGCTCGAGATCAACCCGCACTCGGTGCCGGCGCGCGGCGCGCTGCTCTGGGACGCCATCGAGCGCGACGACCGCAAGCTGCTGCGCACCTGGGTGCAGAAGTGGTACGGCGAGGCGCAGAACGAGGCGTCGTTCTACGCGCCGTTCGCCGTCGCGCTCGACCACCTCGGCTTCGTCAAGCAGGCCATCGGGTTCTACGAGCGGCAGCTCCACCTCACGCCGAACGACTACCTCTGGCTCCTCGAGTACGCCGACGCGCTCGAGAAGATCGGTCAGCCCATGAAGGCCGACCAGCTGCGCCGCGCCGCGTTCGGCCCGCTCCGCAAGGACGTCCTCGCGGGCAAGGCCGACCCGAAGCTCAAGGAGCAGCACGCCCACCTCGCCAAGAAGCTCGAGGGCACCCCCGCCGGGGAGAAGTGGCTCGAGCTCCTGCTCGGCAAGAAGCTCCCCAAGGACGACGAGACGCGGGAGCTGCTCGTGGCCTGGTACCTCGAGGACGACCGCCTCGACCGGGCCAAGCGCGTGCTCGTCCTCTCGCACGCCGAGCGCATCAAGCGGCCAGCGTTCAAGGGGTTCCGGATGATCCTCGCCATCGAGGAGGGCGATCGCGGCGAGATCGAGCACCTGCTCGAGAGCCCCACCGGGCTCACCACCGAGGAGAAGCGACTCGGTGCCCAGGCCCTCGACCGCGACGATCTCGAGATCGAGGCGGCGAGCGAGCACCTCGACAAGCACGACGACGAGACCGCGCCGCCGGTCCGGCGCAGCCTGCGCGAGCTGCGCGACCGCCACGTGCCCCACGTGACCGCCGGGGTGCAGCTCACCGCGCTCGACGTGCTGCAGATCGCCGGCCCGCTCGCCACCGTCACCTTCGACGCGGGTCGCTATCGGGTGGGGCTCCACGGCAGCTACCAGCAAGCCCAGCTGGTCCCGGGCGGCCGGTTCTACCTGCCCACGCTGGACCCCAACTTCAGCAGCGTGCCGCTGCTACCGTCCACCGTCGCGGTGATCGACGCGCACGCCTTCGCGCGGGAGTTCACCCCGACCCGCGTCACCGAGGTCGCGCTCGGTCTCAGCTACCTCGGGCGCCTCCTCCCCCGGGCCGAGCTCACCGACGTCCGCGCCTTCGGCGATCGCACGTTCAGCCACGTGCGCCTCGGGCTGTTCGATCTCATCGAGGACTCGGCGTTCCTCCGCCTCGCCGGCGTGCGTCACGTGGCCGACCTGCAGCTCCGCCAGGATCTCCCCCTCGGGTTCTTCACCGCGCTCGAGGTCAAGGGGATGCTCGACACCGACCGGAAGCTCGCGTGGCTCGGCAGCGAGGTCGGCGCCTCGCTCGACCTCGGCTACCGCCTCCTCCACGACAAGCCCGAGTGGCTGGTCGGCGTGCGCGGCCTCACCCACCATCGGCTGAACCCCGACGCGCTGCCGGTCTACGCGGCGGGCTTCGCGGTCGACCCGCGGGAGGACAAGCCTGGCCTCTTGCCCCCCGAGCGCTTCCACCTGGTCTCGTTCGTCATGCAGATCTCCCGCGGCGACTTCCTCGCGCGCGCCAAGAGCGAGGAGGCCGCGTTCCCTCGCTACGACTGCGACGGCGGCATCGGCTACCAGTGGAGCAGCCCCGCGAGCGACCTCAACCCCGGCGCTTCGCCGGCCGGTCACCTCAAGTGCGCGGTCAGTCTGCGGGTGCCGACCGGGGGCTACCTCACCGGGCTCGTCTTCTACGCCTACGGCCTCTCCGGGCGCAACGCCTCGGTGGTGACCAACGCATCGCTGACCTACACGCAAATGCTCTGATTCAAAGAGAAATCTGGTCGGGTGTTGACTAAGAGCAGTTTGTGCTCAAAGTAAGGTCAGGAGGCCAGGACATGCACGCGCTGCTCACCGATCGCTACCAGCTCACCATGCTCGCGGCGTACGCCCGCGCCGGGATCGCCCAGCGTCGCGCGGTGTTCGAGCTGTTCGTGCGCCGCCTGCCGGCCGCCCGCCGGTACCTCGTGGCCTGCGGCATCGGCCGCGCGGTCGGGCTCCTCGGCGCGCTGCGCTTCGAGCACGCCGACCTCGCGTGGCTCGCCGAGGACCGCGTGCTCGGGCCCGCGTTCGCCGACCCGCGCGTGGCCGAGGCCTTCCGTGCGCTGTCCTTCCGCGCCAAGGTGTGGGCTGTCCCCGAGGGGAGGGTGTGCTTCCCGGGCGAGCCGCTGGTGCGGGTCGAGGGCACGCTCGCCGAGGCGCAGCTGGTCGAGACGCTGCTGCTCTCCGTCGTCAACCACGACACGCGCGTGGCCAGCAAGTGTGCGCGCATCGTCGAGGCCGCGGCGGGCCGTGACTGCTTCGAGTTCGGCACCCGTCGCACCCACGAGCACGCGGCGGTCGACGCGGCGCGCGCGGCCTACGTGGCGGGGTTCTCGGGCACGTCGAACGAGGAGGCGGCGCGTCGTCACGGCGTCCCCGTCACCGGCACCATGGCCCACGCGTTCGTGCTCGCGCACGCCGCGGACGCCGGCGAGGAGGGCGAGGAGCAGGCGTTCGCCGACTTCGCGCGCACGTTCGCCGGGCCGAGCGTGTGCCTCGTGGACACGTTCGACACCGCGCGGGGCGTCGACCGCGCCATCGCAGGGGCCGGGCCGCTGCTCGCCGGCGTGCGCATCGACTCCGGCGACCTGCTCGAGGGCGCCCGCGACGCTCGCCACAAGCTCGACGCGGCGGGGCTCGCCCGCGCGAAGGTGGTGCTGAGCGACGACCTCGACGAGTACAAGATCGCCGCGCTCGTCGCTGCGGGCGCCCCGGTCGACACGTTCGGCGTGGGCACGATGGCGGTCTCCACGCCGGACGCGCCCTCGCTCGGCGCGGTCTACAAGCTCGTCGCGATGGAAGACGCGCGCGGCACGCTCGTGGCCGTGCAGAAGCGCGCGGGAGGCAAGGGCTCGTCGGCGGGGGTCAAGCAGGTGTTCCGCGGCGAGGATCCGTTCGCCGACGTGGTCGGTCGCGCCGACGAGGTGTTGCCGGGCGCGCCGCTGCTCGAGCTCGTGTTCGACGGTCAGCGGGCGACCCTCGATCCGAGCGCCGCGGCGGCACGGGCGCGGTTCCTCGCCGACCGCGCGCGCCTCGGCGACGCGCTGCGCTCG
>CAZUZY010000270.1:0-12039 GCA_964624885.1 uncultured Polyangiales bacterium
GAGTTCTGCCCGAACGACGGCCAGCGCCTCGTTTCGGGTGGGGGAGCTCCGCCCGTCGCGGCGGCCCCGCGCGGCAAGATGTGCCCCGTCTGCGCCCGTCGCTACGAGCCGGACGCGCGGTTCTGCAACAAGGACGGCGTCGCGCTCGTGGACGTCAACTGAGCCGGCGCGGGGCGAAGGGGCCGGTGTGGGTGGACAGCCCCGCCAAGGTCGGCCGCCGTCGGCCGTCGGAGATCTTTGTAGCCTGCTTGATCGTACGCTTCCATTGCACGTAAGATTCAGGATCGGTCCCGCTCCGGCGGGGTGCGTTTCCGTTCCTGCCATGCAGGTCGCCTCCGGGCGGCGTTTCGAGGCCATCCACCATGAAGATCTCGTGTCAGTCCTGCGGAGCGAAGTACAACATCGCCGACGAGAAGGTCCGCGGGAAGATCGTCAAGATCGCGTGCAAGAAGTGCGGTGCGCGCATCGAGATCGATGGCCGTGAGGCCGCCGAGCAGGTGCAGGACCAGGACGAGACCCGTGTCTACGACCAGGCGCAAGCCCCCGCGGGTGGCGGCGCCGAGACGTGGACGGTCTCGGTCGACGACAACGACCAGCGCGAGTCCACGAGCGCGCAGATCGCCGAGCTCCTGCAGCAAGGCGTGATCAACGCCGACACCTTCGTGTGGCGCGACGGCATGGCCGACTGGCTGCCGATCCGCGACGTGCCCGAGCTCGCGAGCGCGCTCTCCAACGACGGCTCGTCGTCGGGCTACGCGGCCTCGCAGCCGCCGCCCGCGCAGTCGAGCCGCCCGCCCGAGCCCGAGGCGCCGATCGCGCCGGTCGCCTACCCGGCCCCGCAGATCGAGACCACCCAGGCCGCGCGGCTCGGTGGCTCGCGTCGCGGTGGCGCGGTCGATCTGTTCGCCACGCAGGCGGCCCCCGAAGACGAGGACGTCGCGACGAGCGCCCCCTCGGCGGCGGCGGCCGGCGGCGGTGGCGGCATGTTCGGTGGCGCCGGCCTCAGCGAGGTGAGCTCGGGCAAGCCGATCGGCGCGCGCAACGAGAACAGCGTGCTCTTCTCGCTGTCCGCGCTCACGGCGTCCGGGCCGTCCAACGCCCCCGCCGCCAGCGTCGGTGGCGACGACGAGAAGTCCGGCCTCATCGACATCCAGAAGCTCGCGGCCTCGGCCAAGCCCGGTGGCAAGGGCGACGATCGCGCGAAGCTCGACGACATCATGAACCTCGGTGGGGGTGGCGCCTTCGGCGCGGCCCTCGGTGCGCCCATCCTCGCCCCTCCGCCCGCGACCGCGCTCGAGGCCTCCACCTCGGGGGGTGCGGCCGAGGAGAAGAAGGGCGGCAAGGGCATGCTCTTCGTCGTGATCGGCCTCGCGGCCGCCGTCGTGGTGCTCGTCCTCGTGCTCGTCCTCAAGGGTGGCGGCGGCGACGACAAGAAGGAGGCCGCCAAGGGCAAGGACGACAAGTCCGAGACCAAGAAAGAAGGCGACAAGACCGACAAGAAGGACCCGGCCGTCGGCGGGGATCCCGCGGCCAAGGGCACGGGCACCGACTCGCCGCCCGATCCGGGCGCGGGGGGCCCCATCGGCCAACCGGGCACCTCGTCGTCCGTGAAGGCCGGCGGCACCGCCGTGCCGGGCAAGCCGGGTGGTCCGGCCGTGCCGGGCACGGGCACCGCCGCGGCGGCGTCCACCACCACCAAGGCCGGTGACCCCCCTGCTCCGGGCGCCAAGCCGGGCTGCAAGAGCCTCGAGGAGTGCATGGGCTCTCCGAAGCCGGGCGGCGATCCCCCCAAGGATCCCCCCAAGGCCGGGGGCGCCGAGTTCGACAAGGGCGCGGCCACGGCTTCGCTCAAGGCCGTCCCGTACAAGGACTGCGGCTCGGGCGGCGCCGGCAAGGTGTCCGTCACGTTCAGCCCGAGCGGCAGCGTCTCGGGCGCCTCGGTGACCGCGGGCGACTACGACTCGGCGACCAAGAGCTGCATCGCCGGTCGCTTCCGTGGGGCGAAGGTGCCCGCGTTCAGCGGCGATCCCAAGTCGGTCGGCTGGAGCATCAACCTCTAGGCTCCGCGCTCCGTGGGGTGGGTCGCAAGGCCCTGATGCCGGAAGCAGGCGTCAGGGCTTTGTGCCATCCTGGGCCGGGCGCGGAGAACCGCCTGACGAATCCGGCCGAAACGAGGAACGGGCACAGTGGCCCAGGCAGTGCTAGAACGAGGCTCGGCCATGGTCCCGAGAGCGCGCGTCTGGATCGGCCTGTGGGTGGGCCTCCTCGCCGGGTGCACCATCGGCCCCAAGCCCGAGGATCCGAACCCGGACAACGTGGACGCCGGCGCCGACATCCTCGGGCCGGCGCTCGATGGCGGCCTGGAAGACAGCCGCGCGGTCGACGCCACCACGGACAGCGGCGCTCTTGACACGGGGCTGGGCGACACGGGGCTGGGCGACACGGGATCGGGTGGCGACGCGGCGGACGAGGCCGGCGACGCCCCGGATGCCCCGAGCGATGGGAGCGATGCCCCGAGCGATGGGCCGGACGCGCTCGACGGCGCATCGGCCGACGCCGCGGAGAGCGGATGAGCACGGCGCGCCGGTGGTTCTTGTGCATCGCCGTCGCGAGCTCGGCGGTGGGTTGTGTGATCGGGCCCAAGCCCGAGGACCCTTCGCTGTCCCCCGACACCGGCACGACCGACGACGGCGGAGACCTGCGTGACGACGCCACCGCCGACACCAAGAGCCCGGACACGGGCATCGCCGCCGACACGACGCCCGGAGCCGACACGAGCCTCCCGGACGCGAGCGGAGACGCCACGCCTCCACCGTCGGACGGCGAAGGCGACGGCAAGACCGACGGGGTCAGCGACGGCGCGTCCGACGCAGCCGGAGACAGCACCAGTGACGCGGGCGATGCCCTGGAGGGCGGATGAACCACGGGACCACTTCCAGGGTTGTCGTCGCGCTGGTGCTCGCCTTCGGGATCGGGGCCTGCGCGATCGGCCCCAAGCCCGAGGACCCGGGATCCGCCGACGGAGGCATCGACGAGGACACGGGGTTGGGCGACGCGGGGCTGGCCGACCTGGGAGTGTCGGACACGGGCACGGCGTTCATCGACGCCACCCCGTCGACCGACGGAGCCGACAAGTCCGATGCACCCGACGGTGAGGCGGCGAGCGACGGGGATGCGACCGACGGTAGCGGTGATGCCAGCGACGGCGCGACCGACGGCGCGGAGGCGGGCGGATGAGGACGCGACGCGCGCCCGTCCTCGCCGTGAGCCTGATCGCGCTCGCGCTCGAGGCCTGCGTGATCGGTCCCAAGCCCGAGGACCCGGCCGAGGACAAGACCATGGACGCTGCGGTGTCCGACACATCGCTCGGCACCGACACCCTCGTGACGAACCCCGAGGCTGGGGTGGTCAGCGAGGTGGGAGACGCCGGCGGTGGCGGCGACGCCGGTGAGGTCGGCGACGCCGGCGACGCGGACGGCGACACGCGCGAGGTCGGTGACGCGAGCACGGACGCCGACGGCGGCGAGGCGGCGACCGACGCGCTCTGACCCGGCGACCGCGTTCAGGGCAGCGCGTTCAGGGCAGCGTGGGGGCGGGCGGGGCCACGCGCACGTCGAGGCGGTAGCTGCCGGAGGCGAGCGAGTAGCCGTCGACGACGATCCAGTAGGTGCCGGGATCGACGGAGAGATCCAGGAACGCGTTGTCGACGTAGTAGCCGGCGGCGCACCCGTTCTCGACCTCGACCCCGGGGCACGTGGGGCCCTTGCGGACGCTGAGGGTGGTGGTGTACGCGGAGCCCGCGGCGTCGAGGATCAGCCGCGATTTCTTGTCGATGTCGATGCGGTAGACCACCTCGGGCGCGCCGTACTTGGGCATCGACGGGGCGTCGCAGGAGGAGTCGTAGTCGGCCTTCTTGTCGGCGGTGCTGCCGACGAAGAGGCCACCCTCCTTGGGGATGACGACCGCGGTGTCCTTGCACGCGTCGGCGCCGACGGGGCCCGGGGTCGCGGCCGGGCGCACGAAGCTCGACAGCGAGGTCTTCGCGCCGAGCGCGCTCTCGACGAACACCCGGTACTCCCCGGCCGGCAGCGCGCGCTTGACCAGGCGCGTCGGGTAACCACGCGCGCACCCGAAGTCGGCGGACGAGCAGCTCGCCGAAGAGAGCCCGAGGCCCACCGAGTCGCTGCCGCTCGAGCGCGCCACCACGAGGAGGTCGGAGGCGACGTCGAGGGTGAGGGCGTAGGCCGCGTCGCGAGCGATCGGCACGTAGCCGCCGCCGCCGAGGCAGGTGGCCGCGATGTCGTCGGCGTGGACGCCGAGGTCGACGACGACGGTCGTGTCGAGCGGGAGCTTGGGCGCGCCCGTGCACACCTCGGTGGCGGGCGGCGTGGAGGGCGCAGCGAGACCGGCGTCGACGAGGACGTCGGTCGGCGTCGTGGCCCCCACCGTCACGTAGTAGGTGCCGGGGGGCAGCGCGCGCACGAAGAAGTCGGCGGGGTTGCCTTGGCCGCACCGCAGCTCGTTGGCGAGGGTGACGCAGCCCTCGTCGCGCAGGCCGACGATGGTCCGCGCGCCGGCCGAGCCCGCCGTCGCCCGGACGCGCAGGTCGCGCGGGCCGAGGCCGGTGGGGATCTGCACCTTGTAGGTGAGCGGACCCGCGGCGGTGGTGCACGCGGTGGCGAGCGTGCCCGCGGAGGTGCCGATCTCGGCGCTCGCGGTGGTGCTGGTCGTCGTGCCGTCGAGCAAGGGGAGCGCGGTCGCGCAGCCGAGGTTGGTCGGGGGGGGCGTCGGTACGAGGAAGTCGATCTTCAGCTCGGCGGTCGCCTCGCCGGTGGAGAGTACATAGAGAGGATATGTACCCGGCGCGAGGTCCCGCATCTTGAGGCGTACGGTGGTGGTGCCGACGGGCTGTTGCACGCAACCGGTCTCGGTCCCACCGTCGCCGCACGCCTTCCCCGCGGCCAGGGCGAGGCGCCCGCCGCCGAGCGTGGTGGCGACGACGTTCACGTCGCGGTTGCCGTCGCCGGAGGGGACCTTCACCGCGACCACCACCTGCCGGGGGAACTCGGTCGTCGAGGCGCAGGAGGCGGGGACGGTGCGCGCCGTGCCCACGAGCGACACGGCGTAGGTGCCTGGCTTGTCGACGACCAGCGCGGTGTCGCACGTGGAGTAGGCGGGCTTGACGCAGTCCGCCTCGTCGATGGTGCCGTCGCAGTCGTCGTCCTTCTTGTTGCCGCAGATCTCCTTGGCCTTGCTGCTCACCGTCGGGTCGGTGTCGTCGCAGTCCTTGCCACCCTTGTCGGCGCAGGCCAGCGTCGGATCGCCGTCGCCGTCGGCGTCGCGCACCTTGGACTCGCACTTGCGCGTCTCCTCCACGCAGGTGTCGATGGAGCAGGTGTCGCCCTTGTTGCAGTCGACCACCGCACCGGGCACGCAGCCCACGCGCGCGTCGCACTTCTCCTGACCGTTGCAGTAGAGGCCATCGTCGCACTTGGTGTCGTCGGGGGTCGCGCGGCAGCGCTTCACGGTGAGGTCGCACTTGAACGACGCGCACGGGATGTCGGGGCGCAGGCACTGCCCGTCGTCGAGGCACGGACCGCCGAGGTTGGGGTCGGTCTCGGGGAACACGGTGTCGGGCAGCACGCCGTCGCCGGCGGCACCGTCGGTCGAGGCGTCGTCGCCGAAGCGATCGCGCACACCGGAGTTGCCGCACGCGCCGAGCAGGAGACCGAGGACGACGAACCAGGGTTGCTTCACTTCGCCTCCAGCATCGTTCTACGCGGATCGAGCGCGCGCGCCAGCGCGGCCGAGAACAAGAGGGCGCCCACCGGGGCGGCCGGGCTCGTCTGCTGCGACGCCAAGAGTACGCTGACCAGCGCGAGGCCGACGACGACCTTGGTGAAGAGGCCCGCCCCGAGGCCGGCCACCCGCGCCTCGGGGAAGCAGGCCCCGAACGCCAGGGTGAGCGCCACCCCGAGCGTGCCGACGCCGTGGGCGGGCTGTGCCCGGAAGGTGGGGTGGAAATACCCGTACAGGAGGGCGCTGGCGCCCGAGACGAGGGCGGCGAGGAACACGAAGCCGAGCAGTCGCCGGGCCCCGAGGGCGCCCTCGAGCGACGGACCGAACGACCAGATCGCCGCCCCCGCGAACAGTGGATCCGCGAGGTGGCCGTTGGGCACGAAGGCCTGGGTGACGAGGCGGAACGCCTGCCAGGGGCGGCGCAGCACCAGGCTCGGCAGCAGCGACCCCTGGCGCGCGATCGCGTCGTCGTCGAACCGCTGGAGCACGGTGACCAGGAAGAGCAGGGCCAGCAGCGCCAGCGTCAACGGAGCCCGCCCGGCGCGGTCGCTCTCGGAACCGACGCGCTGCATCGGTGGTTCGTAACCCAAGCAAACGGCCCGCGCCACCACTCCCTTGGGAGCGGCAGCCCAGGCCGGATGCGTCAGGCCGAGAGACCGGCGATCAGAAGCAGGTGGTCGGCGCGGCCGTGCTGGTGTTCAGCCCGCACTCGCTGCCGACGACGTAGAGGTCGATCGGGCTCGCGCTGCTGGTCTTGCGGTCGACGCGGCAAGGCGCCGTGGAGGTGCACGCCGTCGAGCTGCTCTTGGAGCCGAGGCTGAGCGACCACTCCGACACGCCACCGACCTCGGACGCCGAGAAATCGGCGAAGGGGATGAAGATGACGCCGTAGCAGTCGGTGACGTAACGCGAGGCGATGGCGCTGCCCGAGAACGGCGTGCGCGCGCGGAGCTCCTCGAAATCGGTGGCGCCCTTGCCGGCGCAGTAGCCGGACGGCAGGACGTCGCTCGTGACGACGATGCCCTTGAGGTCGGTGATCAGCGCGAGCTTGTTGCAGGCCGCGGTGACGTCGGCGCTGGCGCTCGGCGTGGCGGTGCAGGTGGTGACCGCCCACGGGATGCGCTCGTTGGCCGGGTCGGCGTTCTTGCCGGTGAGCCCGCGCAGATAGCCGGTCACGGTGATCGTGACAGGCACGCCAGGGGTGAGGCCCGTGAGCTTGCCGTTGACGATGGTGCCGGAGGCGTCCTTGCCGATGGGCCCGCTCTCGGTCGCGCCGACCTTGGCCACCGCGTACGCGATACGCTTGTTGGTGACGATGTCGGCCTTGCTGGACCCGCCGCCGAAGTCGAGCGCGTCGTCGCCGAGGAGCGCGGCACCCGGGATGATCACGCTGGGGAGCGCCGTGTCGGTGCCCGTGTCGGTGATCCCCGTGTCGGTGGTGCCCGTGTCGTCCACGTAGCCGGTGTCACCTGCGTCCGAGGTGCTGTCGGTGACGACCACGCAACCCGTGGTGCCGAGGGCACCGTAGACGAGCGCGCCGACGAGGAGGGTACCGAGACCAAGGCGAAGAGGCGTCGACATGAAGAAGCTCCTTTGTTCGTGTCCTCGTCCCCTCGAGCCGAACACCGGCGTTCCGGCAGGTGGCTCCCCTCGGCGGGGACGGAGGCGGGGATGCGGGGGGGGGACGGAAACGGGACCTGGATATCCAAGGGGTGACGTACGACGTCTCGAGGGATTCAATCCGGTGGGCGCCGAGCGAAGAGCGTGCCAGAACGAGGGACGGTGCGAAAGGGTCGAGGAGGCTTGGCCGCTGCGGCAATCTTCACCATGGGGTGCGGAGACGCCGGGGTTTCCGCGGTGGACGTGGGGACGGATGCCCACGATGGCGCTGCGGAGGCCGAGATCGGCGTCGGTCCCCGCCCGGGCGACCCTTGCTCGGTCCAGGCCGACTGCGACGACGGGGTGTTCTGCAACGGCGTGGAGGAGTGCCTCGCTGGCAGGTGCACTTCGGCCAGGAACATCGCCTGCAAAGACCCCTGCGCGGTCGCGACCTGCGTCGAGTCGGCCGGGGGATGCTCTTTCTCGCTGCCCACGTGCCCGGCCACCGACGGCTGCACGAGCGACGCCGATCCGCGCTGCGACGACGGACGAGCCTGCACCGACGACCGCTGCGAGGTCGCGACCGGCCGCTGCCTCCACCTGCCGGTCGATGCCCGCTGTCCCGCGGTGGGCGCCTGTGGCGTCGGCGTCTGCCTCGGCGAGGGCTCGGCCGACCCGAGCGGGTGCGGCACCCGCCCCGATTCGGCCCGCTGCAAGGAGACCGAGGGTTGTCTCGGCAACGCGTGCACCCCCCTGCCCGCGACCTGCGCGACCGACCGCGACTGCACGGACCACGATCTCTGCGACGGCGTCGAGCGCTGCGTCGGCGGCCGCTGCCTGCGCGGCGCGCGCACCACCTGCCAGGCGAGCCCGTGTCACCACGCGGTCTGCAAGGAGCGGAGCCTCGGGGACCGGTACTGCGTCGAGGTGCAGACACCGGGCTGTCCGTAGTAGGGTCCGCGCGATGGGGCAGCTCCGGCGCCGGTTGACCGTTGCATTGGGTATCTATGCGATCGTCACCGTGGTGTTCGCGTGGATCGCGGGCGACCGCCTGAACGGCCACACCATGAACAATCACTTCGCCATCCAGGCCGAGCTCTGGAAGCAGGGCCAGTGGTCGATGACGGAGGAGGACATCGCGGGCCGCCACCGCCGCCGCGAGGTCGACATGGGCAACGACTGGGCCGTGGTCCGGAAGACCGACCCGGTCACCCACAAGGTCGAGGCCCGGTACTTCAACTCGTTCCCGGTGTTCCCCGCCGTGCTCATGTACCCGTTCGTGTCGATGGCGGGGAGCGCGCTGATGTTCCGCGACGCGCTGTTCGTGGTCGCCCTCGCCGGGCTCGCGCCCGCCTTGCTGTTCCTCGCGATGGAGCGGCTGCGCGACCAGGGTCGCAGCGGCTGCACCGAGAAGGAGCACGCGTTCCTCGCGCTGCTCTACGCGTTCGGCACGGTCTACTTCTTCTCGTCGGTGCAGGGCACGGTGTGGTTCGCGGCGCACGTCGTCGCCGCGGTGTTGACCGGCGGGTTCCTGCTCGCGTGCTTCCACGCCGACAAGCTCTGGGCGTGCGTGCTCGCCGGGGTGCTCGTCGGGTGCGGGTACCACACCCGCCCGCCGTTCCTGCTCGCCGCGGGGCTGTTCGCGCTGGAGGCGGCGCGCGCGTCGCTGCGAGAAGGCGCCGTCGAGGGCGAGGGGCTGGTCGCCGAGCTCAAGAGCGCGGTGGGCCGCCTCGACAAGAAGGCGGTGCTGCTCCGGTGGGTGGCGTTCGGCGTGCCGGTGGCCCTCGCGATCGGCATCAGCTTCTCGATCAACAAGGCGCGCTTCGGCGATGCCGGCGAGTTCGGCCACACCCTGCTCAATGTGGTGTGGATGGAGCGCGTGAAGCGCTACGGCCTGTTCTCCTACCACTACCTCTCGCGCAACCTGCACTGCGCGTTCACGCTCCTGCCGGTGATCAACCCCGAGAACGCCCCGCCGCACGTCGGGCGCGTGCAGTTCTCCGGCATGGGCATGGCGGTGTGGGTCACGACGCCGGTGCTGCTGTGGCTGCTCTGGCCCAAGAAGGAGCAGCGCGCGCTCCAGCTCGCCCTCTGGGCCGCCGCGCTCCCCATCGCGCTGCAGGACCTGCTCTATCACAGCGCGGGCTGGGTCTCGTTCGGCTACCGCTACACCAACGACTTCGCGCCCTACCTGTTCGTGCTGCTGGCGGTCACCGGGGTGCGCTTCTCGGGGCTGTTCAAGGCGGCGGCGGCGTGGGCGGTGGCGATCAACCTGTTCGGCGCGGTGAGCTTCCAGCGCAAGGGCTACGAGAAGTACTACTTCCTGCAGACCTACAGCGTGCCGGTCTACGACGGTACACCTTCGCTGCAGTCGGCCACGTTCGCGCCGGACTGATGGCGCGCCGATGAGCGGCTTGCAGCTGGTCGAGCACGACGGCCCCCCGCGGTGCACCGTGTGCGGCGCCGAGGCGGTGGGGCCCTGCCGGCGCTGCGGCGCGATGGTGTGCGGCGACTGCTGCGTGCTGACCGAAGGCGGCGTGGACGTGCACGCGATCTGCGTGCGCTGCGACCGGCGGGGCGGGCGCGACCTCGGCGCCGGCTACCGCGCCCTCGCGCGCTCGCTGGTGATCGGATTCGTCTCGCTGGTGGCGCTCGTCGTCGCGATCGTCTGGCTCACGCGCGGCCGGTGACCGGGGTTTGCCTGGGTGGGTCACTCCCCCTTGTCGGCCCGTCCGCGCGCCTGTCTCCTTGGCCGATGCGCGCCCTCCTCCTCGGCCTGGCCCTACCGCTGACCGCCTGCACCTCGAGCGCCCCCCCCGCCGTCGTGGAGGTCTCGTCGGTCGCCACGCTCCGATCCATCGTGGCCGTGCCCGCGGCGAGTTTCGCGACGGGCTCGGCGGGGTTCGCGCTCGAACGCGCCGGGCTGCGGCTGCAGCTGCCGAGCGTGGCCAACGCGGCCCACCGCATCGGGACGGTCGAGGACCCGGACGCCTTCGTCGAGGTCGTCCCCGAGGGCCGGCGGGCCACGGTGGGCGCGGTGGAGGCGGGGACCGTCGTGTTCCGGGAGGTCGCACCGGGAGCGGACGTGATCTTCTCGGCCGATGGCCCACGCGTCGAGGAGTGGCTCCTCCTCCGTGAGCCCCGCGCGGCGGCCGTGATGCGCGGGACGCTGCGCCTCGGCCCGGCCCTCAGCCACGTGCGGGTCCGGGGGCAGCGCTTCGAGATCCTCGACCCGGAGGGGCACGTCCGCCTCAGCACCAGCGACGTCGAGGCCATCGACGCGCGCGGCGAGCACCGGTTCGCGCGGCTGTCGGTGACCACCGAGAAGGGTGGGTTCGGCTACTCGGTGGTCCTCGACACGACCGGCCTCACCTACCCGATCGCGCTCGATCCGGCGTGGGTGAACGGCCCGCTGACCATCCGACCGCGGGACAACCACGAGGCCGTGCGCCTGCTCGACGGGCGCGTCGTCGTGGTCGGCGGCGCCGACTCCGGCGGCAAGTGCACCAAGGGGCAGACCGAGATCTACGACCCGACCACCAACACGTTCGTCGACGTCCCCGCCGGAGGAGGCGGCGGCTGTGGGATGACCATGACCCTCTTGCCGAGCGGACAGCTCCTCTCGGCCGGGGGGTTCTACGGCATCAACACGACGCAGGGCACGCAGCTGTTCGACCCCGCCACCAACACCTGGTCGGCGGGGCCGACCATGGCGGTCAAGCGCAACCGCGGTGCCGCCGCGCTGATCGGAGCGACCCACGTCCTCGTCGCGGGTGGCACCACCGCGGTCCCGGAGATCCTCACCCTCTCCACGATGACGTTCTCCACCGTCGCGGCCATGAACAGCGTGCGGTTCGAACACCGGATGACCACGCTGGCGGACGGCACGGTGCTCGCCACCGGCGGCACCGACAACACCGGGACGGCCGTCGCCAGCGCCGAGCGCTACAACCGCGTCGCCAACACCTGGACGCTCCTGCCCTCGATGAACGCCGCGCGCGTCGCGCACGCGCAGGTCCTGCTCGCGAGCGGCAAGGTCCTCGTGGTCGGAGGCAGCGTGACGCCGCAGCTGTTCGACCCCGCCACCAACAGCTGGTCACTGACCGGCGCCCCGGTGGCGAGCCGCGGGGCTCCACGCCTTGCGCTGCTCTCGGACGGTCGCGTGTTGATGGTCGGCGGCGGCTCGACCACCGCGGAGATCTACAACCCGACCACCAACACCTGGTCCGCGGCCGGCACCACGGTGATGGACCGTACCGAGCACAGCGCCACCACGCTGACGAACGGCCGGGTCCTCGTGATCGGCGACGTGTCGCAGACCAACGTGACCGAGATCTGGGGCAACCTCCTCGGGACCACCTGCGCGGGCGGCAACGAGTGCGTCAGCGGATTCTGCGTCGACACCGTGTGCTGCAAGACGAGCGCGTGCGGGGCGGGCTTCGCCTGCAACCTCGGCGCGTCGAAGGGTACCTGCACCAAGTCCAACGGGGCCACCTGCAGCCTCGCGACCGACTGCGGCTCGGGGTTCTGCGTCGACGGCGTGTGCTGCAACAGCGCGTGCGCGGGCCAGTGCGCCCAGTGCAACGCCGCCGGCAAGCTCGGCACGTGCAGCCCCGCCGTCGGCGCGCCGGTCGGTGGCCG
>CAZUZY010000271.1:0-12013 GCA_964624885.1 uncultured Polyangiales bacterium
GGAGGGGTGAGGGGGTCTCGAATTCTCGACACGAAGGTCAAAGATTCTTTGACCTTCGTGCAAAGCGAGCGAGAAACTGCTCCGAAGTCACGATTCATGAGGTCTCGCACGAAGGTCAAAGATTCTTTGACCTTCGTGCGGAATCCAGAAACACCCTCGGTCTTCCGCAGCCGAGCGTTCCGTCTCAGGGCTGCGACGATGTGACAGACAATGTCCGCCTGCCGATCCACTTCGTCGACAGCGAGGGCTAGGTTCGTTCGATGGCGACCTCGAGCACCCCGAGCCGGTGGGCAACCGCCCCCCAGATCCCGTCGAGCGGCCGCGGGGTGTTCGGTCGGCCTTGCGAGGACCTGCTGGCGGCTCTGGCCTGCTCGCAGGCTGGCTACTTCACGCTCGAGCAAGCCGGGCACCATGGCTTCTCCAAGCAGCTCGTCCAAGCGCGGCGTAAGACCTTCGTCCGCATCGCCCAGGGCATCTACCGCTTCCGGCGCTGGCCGGACGTCGATTGCGAGCGCCACGCAGTGGTCTGGCTCTGGGCCAAGCGACTCGGCATGGACGCGGTCTTCAGTCACGAGACCGCGCTGCGTCTCCATGGTCTGTGGCCGATGACGACCGACGCCACGGAGCTCTTGCGTGTCACGCTGCCTCCGGAGGGTGCTCGACGACGACTCCGGACTCCGGAAGCAGTCCAGCTGGCTTTCGACCGCGTTCGCCGCGACGAACGAACGGGAGTGGGGTCGATACCCGTCGTCCGCGTGGGCGTCGCCATCGACCAGCTCTGTCGAGAAGGCGCCTCGATGGAACTACTGGCTTCCGCGTTCACACATGGGCTGGCGCGCGGATGGGTCGCACGCGACGAGGTCGCGCTCCCGCATCTCCTCGAGCGCGAGCACGCCCCCCTCGGTCAGGGGACGGGCTCGACAATCCAGGACGCTCAAGCAGTGGGGTGACCGATGGGATTCGAACCCACGACACTCGGAGCCACAATCCGATGATCTACCAGCTGATCTACGGCCACCGTTGGGGGGGCGGACCCTACCTGGCGGTCCGCGACGGGTCAAGGCCGCCGCGTCACGGCTCAGGGGGCCGGGAGCTGGGCGCCCGTCGAGGGGGTGGGCTGGGGCGCGCTGACCGCGGGGCCGAGGGTGGCCATCACGTGGAAGACGTAGCGCTGGTGGGCGTGCGGGAGGGTGTCCCAGTTGGGGGTGCCGAGGGACTTCTCCACGCAGGTGGCGATGCCCTTGCGCTTGGCGGCGGGGATCGAGCTGCCCTCCTTGGCGTCGTGCAGCTTCATCTTCTTGCGCTTGAAGCTCACGTCCACGGCGAACGTCATCGACTGGGCGGTGCCGGCGGCGGGGAAGCAGGTGGCCGCACGCTCGGCGATGGCCTTGGTGACGAGCTCCTCGAGGGCGCCGAGGTGATCGCACTTCTCGGCCGGGGTCTTGGAGGGCCCTGGGTCCTGGCAGCGCAGGTAGCGGGGCTCGCCGAACGTGAGGGCCCGGCCGCCGGCGTCGACAGAGACGGTGGCGCCGGCGTCCCCGAACACGACCGTGGGGGGACCGGCGTCCTCGGCCGAGGCGCTGACGGAGGCCGAGGCCTCGGTGCCGGACTTTTTCTTGCCGCGGCCCCAGATGAAGAGCGGCACGGCCACGACCGCGATGCCGATGACGAGGGCCAGCGCGGCCTGCAGGCGCACGTCGCGCTGCACGCGTCCGCCCATCGTGGGGGTACGGCTCGAGGGGACCGGGTTCATCGGCGGAGGGGCGGGGATACCCCCACCCGCGCGTTCGAGCAACCCCCCCCGGTGGCGCGCGTGCCGGCCGGGTGTCCCGCGCGTCCGGGTGGTACGAAGATGAGGTGTCCGAGGTGCCCGCCGAGCTGAACGAGCCGCAGCTCCAGGCGGTCACCCACGTCGACGGGCCGCTGCTGGTCTTCGCCGGCGCAGGGAGCGGCAAGACGCGCGTCATCACCTACCGGGTGGCCCACCTCGTCGCGACCCACGGTGTCGCGCCCTACCGCATCCTCGCCGTCACCTTCACCAACAAGGCGGCCCAGGAGATGCGCGCCCGGCTCGTCGGGCTGCTCGGGCCGTCGCTGGCCGGCGACCTGTGGGTCGGCACGTTCCATGCGACCTGCGCCAAGCTGCTGCGCCGGCACCACGACGCGGTCGGGCTCGGGCGGGACTTCGTCATCTACGACGACGGCGACCAGAAGAGCCTCGTGCAGCGCATCCTCCGCGAGCAGAAGGTCGACGAGCGACAGTTCACGCCGCGCATGGTCCTCGGTCGCATCCACGCCCACAAACAGGAGGGGCTCGGCCCGGACGATCTGGGCGACGAGTACGTCGACCGGGTCGTGCGGCCCGTCTTCGCGCGGTACGAGCAGAGCCTCCGCGAGAGCAACGCCTGCGACTTCGACGACCTGCTCCTCCACGTGCTGCGCATGCTCGAGGCGCGGCCGAGCGACGAGGACGAGCTCACCTTCCCGCCGCCGCCGCCGAGCCCCCTCGAGGCCGCCGGCGCGGCGCTGCGGCGCAAGTTCGAGTTCGTGCTGGTGGACGAGTTCCAGGACACCAACGCCGTGCAGTACCGGCTCGTGCGCGCGCTCGCGCCCCACGGGAACCTGGCAGTGGTCGGCGACGACGACCAGTCCATCTACTCGTGGCGCGGCGCCGACGTGCGCAACATCCGCGGGTTCGTGAAGGACTTCCCCGAGGCCAAGGTGGTGCGCCTCGAGCAGAACTACCGCTCGACCCAGCGCATCGTGCGGGCGGCGCTCGCCGTCGTGTCGCGCTCCAAGGAGCGGGTTCCCAAGGACCTCTGGACCGAGAACGAGGAGGGCACGCCGCTCGTCGTGCGCACCACCACCGGGGAGCGCGACGAGGCGCAGCAGGTCGCCGAGACCCTGCTCGCGTTCCGGCGCGACGGCCTCGTGCTCGACGAGATGGCCGTCCTCTACCGCACCCACGCGCAGTCCCGGGTGCTGGAGGAGGCGATGCGCAGCGCGCGGCTGCCCTACCGCGTGTTCGGGGGGCAGCGGTTCTTCGAGCGCGCCGAGGTCAAGGATCTCCTCGCGTACCTGCGGCTCGTGGTGAACCCCCGCAGCGACGTCGACTTCCTGCGCATCGTCAACGTCCCGCCGCGCGGGATCGGCGCGACCACGGTGGAGCGGCTGGTCGCTGCGGCCCGGCGCGAGGAGCTCCCCCTCTCCGAGGCACTGCCGGGCCTCGTCCGGGGAACCGTCGACTCCGAGCTGCCGGCCGGGGCCCGACGCAAGCTCGCCGTGTTCCAGGAGCTCCTCGACGGCCTCGCGCGCACCCAGGCGGCGGGGGCGTTGCCGAGCGAGCTCGCGCAGCGGGCGCTCGACGACAGCGGCTACGCGGCCATGCTGGAGGACGAGGACACCGACGAGTCCGTCTCGCGGCTCGAGAACGTGCGCGAGCTCGTGGGCTCCATCGCCGAGTGGGAGCAGGCCCACGAGGCGCCGAGCCTGGCCGCGTTCCTCGAGGAGACCGCGCTGGTCACGGCCGGCGACGAGCGCACGGCGCGGGACGCCGACGCGGTGACCCTGATGACCGTGCACGCCGCCAAGGGGCTCGAGTACCGCGCGGTGATCCTCACCGGGCTCGAGGAGGACTTGTTCCCCTACCGGCGGGAGGGCGAGCAGGAGGACATCGAGGAGGAGCGGCGCCTCGCCTACGTGGCCATCACCCGGGCCAAGGAGCGCCTCGTGCTCACCCACGCCACCTCACGCGTGCTCTTCGGGCAGGTGCGGCCGGGACGTCCGAGTCGGTTCCTCGGCGAGCTGCCGCGCGAAGACCTCGAGCACGTGCGGTACGACGGGTGGATCCCGCCTTCTTCGCGGGGCGGGCCACCGTCTTCCTACGGACCGAGGAGCGCGTCGCGGATGCCACCGTCCTCGATGCCGCGGTCGCAGCCGTTCGCCCACCCGCAGCGCCCGAGCGCGCCGGCGCGGGCGGCGGGGGAGCGGTTCGTCGAGCGCGACGAGCACGTGCACCTCGATCACGACGAGGTGCCTGGCGACGACCGCGTGGCGGGGCGGCGGGTGCGACACCGCAAGTTCGGCGAGGGCGTCCTCCTCGAGTGGCGCCGCGGCCCCGAGCCGAAGATCGTGGCGCGCTTCCCGGTCTACGGGACGCTCACCATCGATCCGCGGTTCGTCGAGGTGGAGTGACGGGGCGCCGGAACGCGCGGGGCTACTTCACCTTGGTCTTGCAGCCGAGGAGGATCTTCACGAGCAGCTTGCCCGGGTCCGCCTTGAGGGCGTCGCACTTGGGGCCGTAGAGCTCGATCTTGGACTTGGTGCTGTCGGTGTAGTCCCAGCCGTCGGCGTGGGACTCGTCGCGGAGCACGTCGGCGCCGACGCCCGCGGTCTCGAGCACCACGTTCACCTTCGCCGGATCGACGTCGGTGCCGGTCGGCACCTCGAAGATGCAGGTGGCGATCTTGCCGGTGATCTCCTCGATGGCCTTGGCGAGGTCGGTCGAGAACGAGCCCGAGCCGATCTGGTAGTGGCAGTCGGTCGTGCAGGTGGGCGTGCGGCGCGTGCCGCCGTTGATGGCGAGGTGCGAGAGGAACGTGCCCGCCTTCTCGCTGCCCGGCGCGCCGATGACGAACGTCTTCACGACGGGGGTGCCGGTGAACGCCGACGTGGTCTCCTTCTCCATCGTCGCCTGGTCGCTGCACTCGACCGACATCTCGGGCAAGCCGCCGAACGCGGGGGAGTAGGTGGTGGGCTCGCCGTCGGTGACCAGCAGCACGAAGCGGTCACCCTTGGCGCTCGCCGTCTGCATGATCGACCAGCCGTTCTTCAGCGCCCAGCGGGTGGGCGTGTTGTCGCCGGTGGGCTTGGTGGCGTCCATCGACGCCGAGATGAGCGCGCGCGTGGTCTTGAGCGGTCCGAGGTCGACGTAGGGGGTCTTCTTGATGTCGGTGCAGCCGCTGTCCTTGAGGAGCGCGGGGCAGCCGGGCGCGGTCGGCGTGAGGATGCAGCCGACCGACTTGCTCGTGTCGAACTTGCCCTCGGGGAAGTAGAGGATGCCCACCGGCAGGTCGTCGTCGGCCGCGGCGAGCGCGGTCTTGAGCGCCGCCACCGCGCCGGTCCACTTGCCGTCCTTGTCCATGCTCGCCGAGCGATCGAGGACGATCAGCAGGCTCGCGGGGATCTTCTTGCCGTCGTACTTCACCGAGGCGCACGCGGCGTCGTCGTTGCCGCCTTCGGCCGCGATGCCGTCGCCGAGGCCGCCGTCGAGGAACAGGCTGCCGTCGGTGCCGCCGTCGAGGGCGGTGGGGTTGTCGTTCTTGTCGCCGCCGGCCGAGCAGGCGACCGCGGAGGCGACGAGCCCGAAGGCGAGGGCGACACGGAGGGAGCGAACGGTGCGCATCAGCCGCCCCCGTTGGCCTTGGCGGTGTTGACCACCTTGTCGACGAGCGCGGCGTCGAACGTGCCCGCCTTCAGCGAGTCGATCGCCGCCTTGAACACGGGGCGCCACTTCTCCTTGTCGGTGTCGGTCGGCGTGAAGATGGTCACCCCCGTGCGCTTCTTGAAGCGTTCCCAGGCCGCCGCGTCCTCGTTGCGGAGCTTCTGCTTGAGCCCCGCGGTCGAGTTGTTCATGGCCTTGGCGCTGTCGAGCACCGCCGACTTGCCGTCGCCCGGGAGCTTGTCGAGGGCGTCGCTCGAGAGGACGATGGCGCCGACCGCGATGCCGTTCACCGCGTCCACCCCGGTGTCGAACTTGCTGTTCCACTGGAGCATCTCGGCGGCGAGCGCGGGCACCGAGAGGCAGTTGATCTTGCCGGTGTCGATGCTGGGGAGCACCGACATGAGCTCGGCGGGGAACGCGTTCACGCCCCCGATCTTGGTGTAGACCGAGGAGAGCACCGGGTCGCCCGAGTAGACCCACGGGTTCTTCCCCTTGAGGTCGTCGGGGCTCTTGACCGTGAAGCCCTTGGAGAGGAAGTGGGCCGGGCCGATGTCGCCCCAGCTCGCCACCGTGAGCTTCTTCTCGGCGAGGTACTTGGTGAAATCGGGCTCCATCACGGCGCGCACCGCGTCGAGCGTGGCCCAGCTGCGGATGACGCCCGGGAGCTGCATCACGAGGAGGCGCTTGTCGAACTTGGAGAGACCGGTCGAGGTGAAGGCGCCGCCGTCGAGCTGGCCCGCCTTGATCTTGTCGACCATCGTGGCCTCGGTGCCCTGGGTCGAGTTGAAGTAGAAGTCGAACGACACCGCCGTGTTCGTCTTCGTCTCCACCGCCTTCTTCCAGGTCTTGAACACCTGGCCCCACGGCGAGTCGGGGGCCGCGGCCGTGCCGACCTTCAGCTTCACCGGGTCGGCCGAAGCGGACCTCGCGGCGAACACGGCGACCAGTGGGACGAAGGCACAGGCGACGAAGGAACGGTTCATGAACCGGCAGGCTAGCATCCAAGATAGGCTCCCCGTCGTGCGGACCTTCACCGTGCTGTCCGTGGTGGCGCTGTCCGTCTCGTCTGCACGAGCGGCCTGTCCGGTGCCCGAGGGCGCCGGTCCCGGGCTGGCCCAGCAGTCCGACGAGGTGCGTCAGGCGAAGGTGGAGCAGGCGCTCGTCGATGCGGGCCGGGACGCGACCACCTGGGCCTGGGCCTGGCGGGCCTCGTTCCTCTTCACGGGCACCGTGCAGGCCGGGCTCCTGCCCGGCGCCCGCTCCGAGGCCGATCGCATCGATCTGAGGCTCGGCATGGGCAAGTCCGTGGTGGCGTACGCGTTCGCCCTGGTGACCCGGCTGCCGGCCGAGAAGCACCACGACACCTTCACCCCCGCGCAGCCCGCGCCACGCTCGTGCGCCAAGCTCGCCGAGCTCGAGCTCCGGCTGCGCGACGACGCGGCGGGCGAGCGCCGCGGGCGCCACTGGTTCATGCACGCGCTCTCGATCGCCTTCAACGTCGGCGTCGGCGCGGTCGCCTGGAAGCTCCACGGGCGGGTCGGCAGCGCGCTCCTCGGGGTGATCTCGGGCAGCGTCGTCGGCGAGCTGCGCCTGTTCACCCAGCCCCTCACCGCCGACCGCGCGTGGAACGCCTACCTCGGCGGCGAGAGCGCCACCGCCCGCCGCGTCACGCCGTGGATCACGGTGGTGCCGAGCGGCGCGATGGTGGGCGCCGACCTCCAGCTCTGAGGGGCTACTGCCCCTTGAACTCCATCGGGTAGACGATGACGCTCGTGGCCTTGTCGTCGTCGTTGCCCTTGGCGTCCTTGGCGAGCGGGAACTTGAACTTCTTCACCGCGTCGTAGATGCACGCCTTCATGTCGGCGTCGGCGAGGGTGGTGTCGGGGGCGACCTCGCCGGCCTTGCTCACCTTGCCGCCCGCGACCTCGACCTTGAGCAGCAGCTTGCCGATGGCGGCGACGCCCTTCTTGGCCTTGTAGGCCTCGAGGTAGCAGCGACCGATCTCGATCTTGTTGAAGAAGAAGACCTGCTTCACCTTCTCGTACTCGATCTTGGCGCCGGTGGTCTTGATGCCACCGCCGCTCACGTCGATGCCGAGCGAGAACTCGACCGGGTACTTCACGGTGGCCTTGGCCTTGGGGTCGTGCTCGCCCTTCTCGTTCTTGGCGAGCGGCATCTTGATCTTCTTGACCACGCCCTCGATGCACTTGAGCGCCTCCTCGAGCTTGAGGCTGCTGTGCGCGCGATCGACCTCGCCCTTGAGGACCTTGCCGTTCTGGGTCTCGATGACGAGCACGGCCTCGCCCTCGGCCACGGCGTCCTTCTTGAGGGCCTTGTCGTAGCAGTCGCGCATCTCCTTGAGGTTGGGCTTGAGCGCGGCCTCGAACTCCTCGCGGTTGACCTTGCCGCCACCGCCGGCGGAGGCCGACGTGGAGGCGGAGGGAGACGGCGTGACCTTCTCCTTGGTCTCGGCGCGGGACTCCGGCGCCGCGACGAGCCCGACGAGGCAGAGACCGGCCGCGAGGGGACCGAGGACCAACGAGCGAGGGGACACGAGACGCGACATGGAGCCTCCGCAGACGAAAGGACGAGCCTCGACGGCCGTCGATTCAATCGCCCAGTCTACGCGAGCTCGGAGGCCTCGGGGGAGGCGTCCGGAGGCGGCGGCCGCAGGCTCGTGCGGCCGCGGCGTCGCACCCACGCGTACAGCGAGGGCAGCAGCACCAGCGTGAGCACCGTCGCGGTGCCGAGGCCGCCCATGACCACCGTGGCCAGGGGCCGCTGCACCTCGCCGCCGATCCCGCTGGCGATGGCCATCGGCAGGAACCCGAGCGCGGCCACCAGCGCCGTGGTCACCACCGGCCGCAGGCGATCGTGCCCGGCCGCGGCCGAGGCCGTGCGCGCGTCCATCCCCTCCGCCTCCTTCTGCCGGATGCTGGAGAGCAGCACCACGCCGTTCAGCGTGGCGACGCCGAACAGCGCGATGAACCCCACGGCCGCCGAGATCGAGAGCGGGAGCCCCCGCAGCATCAGCGCGACGAGGCCTCCGCTCGCCGCCACCGGCACGTTGAGGAAGATCAAGAGCGCCGGCAGCGCCTCGCCGAACGTGAAGTAGAGCAGGACGAAGATCCCGAGCAGCGTGGCCGGCACGATCACGGCGAGCCGCGCCGACGCGTGGGCGAGCTGCTCGTACTGGCCGGAGAGCGAGAGGCGGTAGCCCGGCGGCAGGGCGAGCTTGTCGAGGCGCGCCTTGGCGTCCCGCACGAACGACGCGAGGTCGCGGCCCCGCACGTTGGCCTCGACGAGCACGCGACGGCGGGCGAACTCGCGGCTGATCTGCGCCGGCCCCTCGCCGACCACCACCGTGCACACGTCGCCGAGCGAGAGCACCCGACCGTCGCCGAGCGGCAGCGGCACGGCCGCGATACCGGCGGCGGTGGCGGGCGGCGCGACCTCCAGCTTGACGACGATCTCGAAGCGCCGCTCGTCCTCGACGAGGAGGCCCGCCGGGCGCCCCGCGCGGAGGGCCTCGATCGTGGCGCGCACGTCCTCGAGCTTCACCCCGAGCCGGCCGATCCGCTCGGGGTCGGGCCGCACCGTCGCGACCAGCGCGCCCGTCGTCTGCTCGGCGCGGACGTCGGCGGCCCCCGGCACGTCGGCGAGGATGCGCTGTACGTCGCGGGCGAGGCGCGTCAGCACCACCAGGTCGTCGCCGTGGATCTTCACCCCGACGTCGCTCTTGAGCCCGCCGAGCAGCTCCTGGAAGCGCATCTCGATCGGCTGGGTGAAGCCGAACGCCGTGCCGGGGAGCGCCGCGCGCAGGTCCTTCTCGAACAGGCCGACCAGAGCCTCGCGGTCCTTCGCGGTCTTCCACTCGGCGCGCGGCTTGAGGATGACGAACACGTCGCTCTGCTCGATGCCCATCACGTCGGTCGCCACATCCGGGCTACCGGTGCGCGACACCACCCGGACCACCTCGGGGTAGCGGGAGAGCACCTGCTCGATGGTGCGGGTCCCTTCGATGGCCTCGGCGAGCGAGACGCTGGGCGGGCGGGTGATCTGGATCGCGAGGTCGCCCTCCTCGAGACGGGGGACGAACTCCGCGCCGAGCCGGCTGCCCGCGCCCACGCCCACCGCGACGAGCGCCACGGCGACCGTCGCCGCGACGAGCGGACGGCGGAGGAAGAAGTCGAGCACCGGCTGGTGCAGGCGCCGAGCGACGCGGACGATGAAGACGTCGCCGTGGTGGGCCTTGCGCAGCACGAGGGAGGCGAGCATCGGCACCCAGGTGAACGTGAGCACGAGCGCGGTGCCGAGGGCGAAGAGCACCGTCCAGGCCATGGGCCGGAACATCTTGCCCTCGACGCCCTCGAGGAGGAGCACCGGCACGTAGACCACGCCGATGATGAACACCCCGAACGCGATGGGGCCACCCACCGAGCTCGCCTCGCGCAGGAGCGCGGTGCGCGCGTCGAGCTGGCGCGCCGCCATGGTGGCGAGCGTGCCCTCGACCACCACCACCGCGCCGTCGACCACGAGGCCGAAATCGAGCGCGCCGAGGCTCATGAGGTTGCCGCTCATGCCGAGCGCGCTCATCACCGCGAACGCCCCCAGCATGGCGAGCGGGATCGCCGTCGCCACCACCAGCCCCGCGGCCACGTCGCCGAGGAAGATCAGCAGCACGCCGATCACGATGACGCCGCCCTCCAGCAGCGAGCGCTTCACCGTGGCGAGCACCTTGTCGACCAGGCGCGCGCGGTCGTAGAAGGCCTCGATCCGCGCCCCCTTCGGGAGCCGCGCCCGGATCTCGGCGAGCCGCGCCTCGACCCGCTGGCCGACCTCGTGCGCGTTGCCGGCCGCGATCATCTGCACCATGCCGTACACGGTCTCGCCCTTGCCATCGGCGGTCGCGGCCGCGGTGCGGAAGGCCTGGCCCTCGGTCACCGTGGCCACGTCGCGGACGCGCACGGCGAGCCCTCCGGGCCGGGTGGCCACCACCTGACCGCCCACGTCCGCCGCGGTGCGGTACTGCCCGTCGAGCCGGACGAGCACCTGCTCGCCGCCCTGCACGAGGGCGCCGCCGCCGACGTTGGAGCCGCCGCCGAGCAGCGCCTCCTCGACGTCGCGCTGCGAGACGCCGAGCGCGCGCAGGTCGGCCGCGCGCACGCGCACCTCGATCTGCCGGGTCCAGCCCCCCCACCCGTTCACCTCGACCACCCCCGGCACCGAGCGCAGCGAGTAGGCGATCTCCCAGTCGAAGAGCGTGCGCACGTCGCGCGGGTCGTGCCCCGGCCACTCCACGGTGAAGTGGTAGATCTCGCCGAGGCCGGTGGTGAGCGGGCCGAGCTCGGGGCGCTTGGCGGCGGGCGGGATGGCCTCACGCGCTGCGGGTAGCCGCTGCGACACCAGCGAGCGCGCCGACTCGAGGCTCACGTCGTCCTCGAACACCACCGTGACCGCCGAGATCGCGCTGCGCGAGACCGACCGGATCTCCTTCACGCCCGGCGTGCCCGTCATCGCGAGCTCCACCGGTCGGGTGACCAGCTGCTCGACCTCGAGCGGCGCGAGCCCGGGGGCGCTCGTGAGCACCTGCACCTGGACGTTGGTGACGTCGGGCACGGCGTCGACGGTGAGGGTGAGGTAGCCGCGGACGCCCACCACCACGAGCAGGATCGTCGCGAGGAGGATCGCGAAGCGGTGGGTGACCGAGAGACCGACGACGCGGGCGATCATTCGAGCTCGCCGCGCAGCAGTTCGCCCTTGAGCAGCAGCGTGCCGTGCACCGCGACTCGCTCGCCCTCGGCGAGACCGTCCTCGATCACGGCGTCGAGACCGACGCCCTGCGCGAGCCGCACGCTCTTCGGCCGGAACACCAGCTTGTCGCCCTCCTCGACCAGCACGAACACCACCGGCACGCCGTGGAGGTCCACCACCGCCTCGGCGGGGACCACCAGCACGGGGACGGTGACGGCCGGCGCGGCGAGCGCGAAGCCGACCTCGACCCAGCCGCCCGCCACGAGGAACGCGCACGCCCCCTTGGGCTCGATGCGCAGGGTGCGCGCCCGACTCGCGCCCTCGATCAGGCCCAGATCCGCGGTCACCGCGGCCTCGCAGCTGCCCGTGCTGGCGCGAGGCAGCAGGCGCGCGAGGGTGCCGATCGCCGGCACCTCGGCGCCCTCGGGCACGTACGCGAGGACGGCGATCCGCTCCTTGGCCGCGATCTCGAACAGGGAGTGCTCGGGCGAGACCGCGCCGCCGAGGACCGCGCTGCGTCGCACGACGACGCCGTCGATGGGCGCGCGCACCGCGACGCGGATGCCGAGCGCGGAGGGCTCGCTCGCGGGCGTCGAGGTCTGGGACGACGACCGCGTCTCGGTCGCCTTCACGAACCGCACCTGAGGCGGTCGGCCCCCGGGCGGACGTGACCTTCGACATCTCCGTGGGTCGCGTGGATGACGGCGGGCCCCGGCGCGGTTGACGACGATGGACACCATCGTCGATCCCGGTCCCGCACCGGGAGAAGGAGATCCACCGTGACCTCGTCGTCCCCCGTCTTCGAGCCCGTGCGCG
>CAZUZY010000272.1:0-11989 GCA_964624885.1 uncultured Polyangiales bacterium
GGCGCGATCAAGATCCTTCCCCGGGAGGGCCTGAACCTGCGCCTCGAGGTGGAGGGGCAGACGCAGCGCAGCGTCGCCGTGGGCCTCGGCGAGCCGTGCGAGCGCCGCGGCCTCGGCGTCCATGTCCGCCGGATATCCATCGGTCCCGAGCGCGACGTCGGGGCTCGCGCCGAGCGCGGCCGGATACCCCACGCGGTTGCCCTCGTTCGAGCGCGGGTTCTGCACGAGCCACAGGCCGGCCTCGTGGGCCGCGCGCACCTGCGCCGCGTCGAGGAACACCCCGTGCGCGAGGATCGACCCCGGCGGCAGCCCGTCGAGCGCGAGCAGCCGCTCGAGCGGCCCCGCGTATCCGCGCCGCTGCGCGTCGACCACGTCGGCGCGGTCCTCGGCCACGTGCACGTGCACCACGGTGCCGAGCGCGCGCGCCAGCGCCCCCGCCTCGCGGATCGTCTCGTCCGACACCGTGAACGAGGCGTGCAGGCCGACCATGCCCTTGACGTGCGGCCGGCGGTTCTCGCGCACGAACCGCGCGCACTCCGCGAGCCCGCGCTGCGCCTCCTCGCGCCCGCCGTTGCGCTCCGTCGCGCCGTAGCAGGTGGCGAGGCGGAGCCCGAAGCCGTGCGCCACGTCGGCGAGGACGTCGAGCGAGCCCTCGATGAGCGCCGGCGACTCGTGGTGGTCGACGAGGGTGGTGGTCCCGAAGCGCACGCAGTCGGCGAGGTACAGCTCCGCCGAGGCGCGCAGCGAGGCCGCGTCGAGCGCGCGGTCGAGCCGCCACCAGACCTGCTCGAGGATCGCCACGAAGTCGGCCGGCGGCGTGGCCGGCGCGGGCATCCCGAGCGGAGCGAGCCCGCTGTACAGGTGCGTGTGGGCGTCGACCTTCAATGCCACCTCGCGCGCGCGGGCCCGTCGCCGCGGATCTTGCCGACGCTCATCGCCTTGGCGGCCGGCGAGTCCTTCATCGGCAGCGTGCGGCGGCGGACCCCGTCGAAGGCGGCGAGCGCCCCCGCGACCGCGCCGGCCGTGGGCACGAGCCCGATCTCGCCGACCCCCTTGGCGCCGAACGGCCCCTCGGGCTCGGCCTCCTCGACGAGGATCACCTCGCACGGCGGCATGTCGCGCGCGCGGAGCACGCCGATCTCGCGCAGCTTGAAGGTGACCGGCATGCCGTTCTCGCAGGGCAGCTCCTCGGTGAGCGCGTACCCGAGGCCCATGTGGATCGCGCCGACGATCTGCCCCACGCACTGGGCCGGGTTCACCGCGCGACCCACGTCGTGCGCGGCGACGAACCGCTCCACGTGGCCCTGCGCGTCGAGGATGCACACCTGGGTCGCGTAGCCGAACGAGGTGTGGGTCTTGATCTTGGCGGCGGGCTTGCCGAGCGGCGTGGTGTCGGAGATGACGATGTCGGCGGCGTACACGCGACCCACGAGCGCGCCGAGCGCGAGCCCCTGGTCGAGATCGGCCCGCAGCTTCTCGGCCGCGCTGGTCACCGCGCGCCCGGCGAACAGGGTGGCGCGCGAGCCGGTGGTCTGGCCGCACCCGAGCGCGTAGGTCGAGTCGACCTTGGGGCGGAACACCGCGGCCGGGAGCCCGGTGACCTCGACGGCGAACTGCACCAGGATGGTGAGCAGCCCCTGCCCCATCTCGGTGTAGCCGTTGTAGAGCGAGACCGTGCCGTCGCTCTCCACCACGAGCCGGCACTTGCCCCACTCCTCGACGCCGTTGCCGATGCCGGAGTTCTTGAGCCCACAGGCGATGCCGACCGCCTTGCCGGCCTGCTTCGCCGCGTAGTACGCGCCCTTGACGGCCTCGAGCGTCTTGCGGATCCCCACCGACTTCTCGAGGATCTGGCCGGTCGAGAACACGTCGCCGACCTCGACCACGTTGCGATCGCGGATCTCGAAGCCGTCGAGGCCGACCTTCTCGGCGAGCAGATCGAGGCAGCCCTCCATGGCGAACGAAGATTGATTGGCGCCGAAGCCGCGCATCGCGCCGCACGGCGGGTTGTTGGTGTAGGCGGCGATGCCGACCACGTCGACCGCCGGCACGCGGTAGGGCCCGCACGCGTGCCCCGCGGCGCGCTCGAGCACCTTGCCGCCCACCGAAGCGTACGCACCCGAGTCGCCGACCAGGCGCGCGCGCACGGCGGTGAGGCGGCCCTCGGCGTCGCACCCCACGGTGTAGTCCATGGTGATCGGGTGCCGCTTCGGGTGCAGGCGGATCGACTCCTCGCGGGTCAGGCGCAGCTTGACGGGGTGGCCCGTGAGCTTCGCGAGCAGCGCGGTCTGCGCCTGCACGCTCATGTCCTCCTTGCCGCCGAACGCGCCGCCGTTGGGCACGAGCTCCACGTAGACCGACTCCTCGGGCACCCCGAGGAACGCGGCCACCTGGCGCCGGTCGTCGAACACGCCCTGGCCCTGGGTGTAGAGCGCGAGGCGCCCGTCGGGCAGCGGCTCGGCGAGCGCGCACTCGGGCTCGAGGAACAGGTGCTCGATACGCTGGGTCTTCCAGGTGCCCGACACCACGTGGGCGCTCGCGGCGAGCGCCGCGTCGACGTCGCCCCGCTGGATCGAGGAGCGGCTCAGCACGTTCTCGTGGGCGGGGTTCACCCGCGGCGCGCCCGCCTCGATCGCGACGAACGGGTCGAGCACCGGGTCGCGCACCTCGTACTGCACCTCGACCAGCGCGGCCGCCGCGCGGGCGGTGGCCTCGTCGTCGGCGGCGACCGCGGCGAGCACGTCGCCGACGCACCGCACCTCCTCGTCGATCGCGACGAAGCCCGGCCAGTCCTTGTAGAGCAGGCCGTACCAGCGCTCACCGGGCACGTCGGCCGCGGTGGCGACCGCGCGCACCCCGGGCAGGGCCTTGGCCTTGCTCGTGTCGATGGCGACCACGCGGGCGCGCGGGTGCGCCGAGAGCACGAGCGCGCCGTGCAAGAGGCCCTCGCGGGTCATGTCGGCGACGAACGGGCGCTGACCCAGCACGAGGTCGGGCCCGCGGTAGCGCGCGTTGGAGGCGCCCACGCCGCCGTCGGCGACGGGCGCCGGCACTTCTTCGCCGCGCCGCAGCTTCGCGAGCAGCTCGATGGCGTCGAGGATCTTGTCGTACCCCGTGCAGCGGCACAGGTGCACGTCGATGGCCTTGGCGATCTCGGCGCGGGTGGGGCTCGGGTGCTTGTCGAGCAGGTGCTTGGCCCGCAGCGCGATGCCGGGGATGCAGAACCCGCACTGGAGGCCGTGCGCGGTGACGAACGCGCGCGTGGTGAGCTCGCGCTCGCGCTCGGAGAGGCCCTCGAGGGTGACGATCTTCTTGCCGCCGCACCCCTCGGCGCGCGTCGCGCAGCTCACCTTGGGCTCGCCGTCGACGAGCGCGAGGCAACACCCGCACTGGCCCTGCGGCGAGCAGCCGTCCTTCACCGAGGTGGTGCCCAGGCGCTCGCGGAGGGCGTCGAGCAGGGACTCGCCGGGCGCCGGATCGATCCGGACCACCTCGCCGTTCAACTCGAACTCGACCGCCATGGGCTCACCTCTCGGGTGCATCATAGTGCGGTCGACCCGCCCTGCGGACGCGGGCTTTGCGCTTGCGCGAGGCTCGTTCGCGAGTGCAGTCTGCACGTCCCTGCGCGACGAGAGGCGAACCCATGGCACGACTCGGCCTAGAGAGAGAAATCGTCAACTCCAAGGTCTATGGGAACACCGTCGGGTGGTTCCGCGAGGCCAGGATCACGCTGCCCACGTTCGCCGAGCTCGCCACGCCGAGCACCATCCCGGCGGCCGTCCGCTCGGCGCTGGCGGGCATCGAGCCCGACGCGGCGCACCCGCTCAACCTCTACCGTGTGCACTGGTACAACGCCGCCGACCGACGCGGCCTCGCCGCCGTGCCGCAGCACTTCGTGGTGCCCTCCTCGGTCACCGGCGTGCGCGCGAAGATCGTCGTGGCGCTCGGCCGCCACTTCCCCATGATCGAGGCGCACAAGGTGCTCGCCGCCTACGCGTGCCTCGCGCCGCGCGTGGTGACCGGCCAGTTCGACCCGACCACCGACCGCGCGCTCTGGCCCTCCACCGGCAACTACTGCCGCGGGGGCGTCGCCATCTCGCGCATCATGCGGTGTCGCGGCGTCGCCATCCTGCCGGCCGAGATGAGCCGCGAGCGCTTCGACTGGCTCGAGCGCTGGGTCGCCGACCCGAGCGACGTCGTCAAGACGGTGGGCTCCGAGAGCAACGTGAAGGAGATCTACGACAAGTGCGCGGAGCTCGACCGCGACCCGCACAACGTGATCTTCAACCAGTTCTGCGAGTTCGCGAACCACCTCGCGCACTACCAGGTCACCGGGCGCGCGCTCGGCCACGTGTTCGAGTCGCTGAAGGCGAGCGAGCCTGGGCTCCGCCTGCGCGGGTTCGTCTCGGCGACCGGCTCGGCGGGCACCATCGCCGCCGGCGACTACCTGAAGGACACCTACGGGAGCCGGACGGTGGCGGTCGAGGCGCTCGAGTGCCCGACGATGCTGACCAACGGCTTCGGCGCCCACAACATCCAGGGCATCGGCGACAAGCACATCCCCTACATCCACAACGTGATGAACACCGACGACGCGACCGCGGTCTCCGACAAGGCGACCGACGCGCTCGGCGTGCTGTTCTCGCACCCCGCCGGCCGCGAGTACCTGCGCACGCGTCGCGGCGTTTCCGAGGGCGAGCTCGACCAGCTCGGCGCGCTCGGCTTCTCGGGCATCTGCAACGTGCTCGCGGCGATCAAGGCCGCCCGCTACCACGACCTCGGCGAGGACGACGTGATCGTCACGGTGGCGACCGACGGCGCCGCGATGTACGGCAGCGAGCGCGACAAGATCCTCCGCGAACGCTTCGGCGGCAGCATGGACCTCGTGGGCGCGGCCGAGGTGTTCGGCCAGCACATGGCGGCCACCACGGTCGACCATTTCGCCGAGCTGTCGCACGTCGACCGCACCCGCATCTTCAACCTCGGGTACTTCACCTGGGTGGAGCAGCAGGGCGTGGGCCTCGCGGAGTTCGAGGCCCGCCGCGACCAGCGCTACTGGCGCAGGCTGCGCGAGGTGGTGCCGGTGTGGGACGCGATGATCACCGAGTTCAACCAGAAGGTCGCCGGCGGCTGACGCGCGACTGTAACGGTTCGCCGTACGCTGGTACTCATCCGGTGTGGCCAGTGTCCTCGCGATCGTGAGCAAGGCGCAGTTCGAAGACCTCTCCCGGCAGAAGGGCGGCGCGAAGCTCGGCACCGTCCTCGGGCTCGCGCGGTACGACAGCACCCATCGTGCGCTGGCGCCGCTCGAGGACGGGGGCGACCTCTACCTGGTCACCATCCGGCCGGACGACGTGATGTGGCTCGTCGGGGTGCTCGCCGGCCCGCGCCTCGAGACCGACCACTGGCAGGCCACGCCGAGCACGGTCCCCATCACCGACGCGACGGGCATCAAGACGGCTCTGCGGTTCGCGAACGGCAAGGGCGTGCCGACCGAGCCGGGCAAGCTGGCCATGAGCCTGCAGACCCCACGCGCGCTCACCGACGACGACGTGAAGCTGCTCCGGGGGTTGCTGGCGGGAGCGGTCGCCGACGCGCCCAGTCCGAAGGTCGAACCCGCGAAGAAGCCTGAGGCGAAGAGGCCCCCACCGAAGAAGCCCGAGGCCGCGCCGAAGCCCGCGGCGCCTGCGCCCACCAACATCCCGAAGGGCTGGATCGGCGACGCCGACCAGGCCCTCCGCGGCGGCGACGGCAAGAAGGCGCTGACGATCCTGTTGCAGGCGTGGCGCGATCTCCGTCACCCGGCGATCGCCGAGACCGTCGAGCGGGTGTCCGAGCTCGTCACCAGGGGCGTCGCGCCGATCGCCGGCAAGCTCCTCAAGGACAAGGTCGCGATGTGGAACGCGCGCGCCAAGGCGGCCGACCCTGCGGATTTCGGCGTGCTCGCGCAGTCGCTGTTCCTCGTGAACTCGGGCAAGGACGTGGGCGAGCACCTCGAGCAGCTCGCCGCGTGGCCGGCCGACCCGCGCCTCGCGAGCCTGTGCCACCGCCTCGCGAGGGAGATCCCGTTCACGTCGACGTCGGCGCGACCGTTCTGGCGCTCGCTCTTCGCGGTGATCCCGAAGCTCGGGGATCCGCGGACCAAGGGCCTGCTCGACGCGATGGACGCGGGCTTCGCCAAGTCCTTCGAGGGTCGCGAGGACTATCTCTCGTACCTGCCGAACCAGACCAAGAAGATCCGCGCAGCGCTGGCCAACGTGTCTGCGGCGGCGCTCGACGAGCCCACGCTCCAGGCGCTCGCGGCGATGCGTGCCTTCGTCGCGGAGCATTCCGCGCCGACTCGCGGCGCGGAGCAGATCGGGTCCCTCTTCGAGGCCGTCTACGCCGATCCCACGAGCGACGCCCCGCGGGAGGTGCTCGCGGACGCGCTCCTCGAGGCGAACGATCCGCGCGGCGAGTTCCTCGTCCTGCAGCTCGGCGAGGCGCGCGGGCGCACGCTCACGCGGGAGGAGAAGCGGCGCGAGAAGGAGCTGCTCGAGGCGCACGCCAACGCGTGGCTGGGCCCGCTCGCGGCGTGGGTCGGGAAGAGCGAGCGCGTGTTCCGGCGGGGGTTCCTCGCCGAGTGTGTGGTCAGGGCGAGCGGCCGTCACGCCGGGGCGTTCCCCGAGGTCGACGCGTGGGCGACGGTCGAGCGGGCGCGCATCTACGAGCAGTCGGACGCGCTCCCGTGGTTCACGGGCGCCCGCGTGGTCTTCGGCGGCGCGTGGGAGTGCCTGTTCGCGACCGACCGGAGGTGGAGCCACCTGGTCGAGCTGCACGCTTCTGGAAGATACGAACCGGGTTGGCTCGAGCGCCTGGGGCGGCTCGAGCCGTTCCCCGCGCTTCGCAAGCTCGCGTTCGGCCTGGAGGGCGACGACGCCCCCGACGCCGACTCCATCCTCGGCCTCTTCGAGAGGGTCGAGCGGCTCGAGGCCTTGCGGGCGCACTTCGCCGTCGACGGCGCGGACTGGGAGCGCGAGCGCCCGCGCGTCACGCTGCGTCGGCAGGGGGCAGCGGTCACGCTCCACGTCGACCTCTACTCCGGCTCTGGAGCGCCTCTCGATGCGTCGTTCGAGGCGCTCCGCCACCTCGCGAGGCGGGCGTCCTCCGCGCAGCGGACCACCGTGCGCGTCTGGAACTCGGCGGGCTACCACCTCGGCCTGGATCACCTCGAGCGCCTGGTCCCGCGGGACTCGCTCGCCGCGCTCGGGTTCCCGGGGCTCGAGATCAGCTATGCGCTCCTCCAGCCGGACGAGGGGTGGGAAGATCTGTGAGGTCTGCGGCCCTACCCTGCCTCGCTCCCGCGCCTGACACGTAGGTCAGCGCTGGTAGACGCGCACCCAGTCCACGCGCAGCTCCTGCGGGAACACCGTCGTCCCGTCGGGGTCGCCCGGCCAGCCGCCGCCCACCGCCAGGTTCAGGATGAGGAAGAACCCGTGATCGTAGACCCACTTGGTGCCCTTGGGCAGCTCGCTCGGCGTGCGCGTCGCGTAGAGCGCGTCGTCGACGTAGAACCGGATCACGTCCTTCTCCCACTCGACCGCGTACTCGTGGAACGCGTCGGCGAACGGCGCGCTCGACGTCTTCGGCGAGCCGATCCCCGCGCCGCCCGAGTAGCCCGGGCCGTGGAGGGTGCCGTGGATGGTGGTCGGCTCCTTGCCGATGTTCTCCATGACGTCGATCTCACCGCACGCGGGCCACGCGTTCTTGTCGATGTCGTCGCCGAGCATCCAGAACGCGGGCCAGATCCCCTGCCCGCGCGGGATCTTCATGCGCGCGGCGACGCGCCCGTAGGTGAAGGCGACGAGTCCCTTGGTCTTCAGCCGCGCGGAGGTGTGGGTACAGGGGCCGTACCAGCAGGTCTTCCCGCCCTCCTTGCGCGCGGTGATCACGAGCTCGCCCGCGCGCTGCACGGCGTTGGCGGTGCCGTCGGTGTAGTACTCGCGCTCGGCGTTGCCGAAGCCGCCGCCGCCCACGTCGTGGTTCCACTTCTTCGGGTCGACCGCCGCGCCGTCGGGGCCGTCGAACTCGTCGTTCCAGACGAGCTTCCAGCCCGGCGGCGCGGGCACGCCCGCGTCGGTCGCCGCTTCGACGGCCGTCGTGTCCATGATCCCCGTGTCGGGCGCGGCGTCGGAGCCCGGGGTCCCGGTATCGACGCTGGCCTCGACGTCGCCGCCGTCGTCGGTGGGCTCGATCGCCCCGTCCGAGGCGCCGGAACAACCCACGAGGAGCCCCACGAACACGGCCAGGTACGCGCGCATGCCGAGGGACTAGCAGCAGGCGGGCCAACTCGCGCATCATGGCGGGGTGCGGGCACGGTGGGGGCTTTTCGCGGCGATCGCGCTCGCGGCGCCGGTGGCGTCGGGGAGCGCGCACCCCGCGGTGTCACTCGGGGTGGACACGTGCGCGGGCGTGGACGAGGCCTCGGTCGCCGCGCAGGTGAAGGTGGAGCTCGGCGCCGACCTCGCGCCCGAGGCCAAGGACGTCACGCGGGTCAAGGTGCGCTGCGAGGGCCCGCTGCTCGTGCTCACCGTCGACGACCCGATCACGGGCAAGTCGCTCGAGCGCAAGATCGACCTCGGGAGCGCGGCCCCCAAGGCGCGCACACGGCTGCTCGCGATCGCGATCGCGGAGCTCGTGTCGGCGAGCTGGACCGAGCTCGAGACCAACCCCACCCCGGTGGTGGCGCCCGCCGGACCCCCGCCCGCGCCGGAGGCGAAGGCCGCGGTGCGCGACTCGGTGGACGGCCGCGCGTTCGCGCCACGCCTCGCCGCGGACGTCGCCTTCGACGCGCACGGGTTTCCCGGCGCGAACGGCACGGGGCTGCTGCTCGGGATCGGGACGCGGTTCTCGACGGCGCACGCCGGCCTCGGGCTGTCGCTCGATCTCGTGGCGGTCCAGGGCCACGGGGTCACGGACCTCGGCGAGGTGAGCGTCGATCTCGTCGGAGCGGGCGCGTTCGCGACCTACACCGCGCGCACGGGCCCGACGCGACTGCAGGGAGGACTCGGGGTGCGCGGCGGGAGCGCGCGCCTCGGCGGGGTGCCGCGCGACGGGACGGTCGAGGGACGCTCGCTGCGCGGGGCGTTCCTCGGACCCGCGGGGTTCGTCGCGCTCGACGTGCGGCTCTACGGGCCGCTGATCGCGGTCCTCGGCGTGGAGTCGGGCGTGGCCCTCGTGAGCGTGCGCGCGCTCGCCGACGGGCAGCGCGCGACGACCATCGGCGGGCTGTGGCTCGGCGGCCAGCTCGGCCTCGGTGTCGCCTTGTGAGAGGAAACGGGCACGCTCAGAGCGGGTCGGACTGCAGGACGATCGACTCGCCGACGGCCACGAACGTCCCGTCGCCGAAGGCGGCCCCGAAGAACGAGCCGATCGCGCCCGGCACCTCCCGGGTCCACGTCACGCCGTCGGTGGACCCGAGGATCCCGTCCCACATGCCGAAGGCGAGCAACTTCCCGTGTCCGAAGGCGACCCCCCACAGCCGCAGCGTCGTGGGCGCGGAGGTCCAGGCGATGCCGTCGGTCGAGGTCCACAGGGCCCCCCCCACGGCCACGAACCGGCCCCCGCCGAAGGTCACGCCGCTGAGGGCGGCGCCGCTCGCGCGCTGGGTCCACACGACGCCGTCGCGGGAGGTGAGGAGGGTCCCGGCCCCGACGTCGTCGCTGCCGACGGCCACGAAGGTGCCGGCCCCGTGGGTGACTGCGGCGAGGTGGAACGTCGAGCCGGCGCTCCTCGCGATCCAGGTGACGCCGTCGCCCGACGTGAGGACCGTGCCGTTGGCGCCGGTCGCGACGAACGTGCCGTCCCCGTACGCCACCGCGTACAAGATCTCGCTCGTGCCGGAGGCCCGCGCGGTCCACGTCACCCCGTCCGGGGACGTCATGATGGCCCCGCCGTAGCCCACGCCGACGAAGGTGCCGCTGCCGAAGGCGAACGCGTTGGCGAAGAGGGAGCCCTTCGCCCTCTCGGTCCACGTCCGCCCGTCGGGCGAGGTCACGATCAACCCGTGGATGACGCCCCCGGCGACGAAGATCCCGTTGCCATGGGTCACCCCGCGGAACGACTCGGCGATCCACTGGGTGTGCGACCTCCAGCTCCGGCCGTCGCCCGAGGTGACGATGGTTCCTCGCAGCCCCACCGCGACGAACGTTCCGTTGCCGTACCCGACCCCGTAGAGCCCGAAACGGGCCGGATCGGTGACGACGGACGTCCAGGTCGCGCCGTCCGACGACACGAGGGCCCCGCCTTCCTCGTCGACGACGACGAAGTTCCCCGCGGCGAAGGTGACGGCCGGGAGTCCGGCGCGACGCGAGGGCCGCGACGAGGTCTGCAAGGTCCAGCCGACACCGTCCTTGGAGGTGAGGATCGTCTCGACGTCGCCGGCGAACGGGACGCTGATGCCCCCCACCGCCACGAACCGACCGTTGCCGTAGGCGACCCCGCGCAGCACCACCGGGTTCTCGAGGCTCCTGGACGTCCACGTCGCGCCGTCCGGCGACGTGAGGACGATCCCGTAGCCGACCGCGACGAAGAGGCCGTTGCCGTGGGTGATGCCCAGGAACCGCCCGCCGGTCGCGCTCGCGCTCCACGTGACCGCGTCGTCCGAGACGGCGATGGCCCCCTCGCGACCGACCGCCACGAAGCGGCCGTTGCCATAGGCGACGGCGTCCAGGGAGCCGCTGGTCCCCGAGGCCCTGGGGCGCCAGCCGATGCCGTCGGACGAGGTGACGATCGTGCCGCCGTCCCCCACGGCGACGAACGTCCCGTTGCCGAAGGTCACGGCCTGGAGGTGGGCCAGAGTGCCCGTGAGACGCAGCACCCAGTGCTCGCCGTCGCTGGAGGTCAGCGCCGCCCCGTTCTGACCGACCGCGACGAACGTGGCGTTGCCGAACGCGATCGCGACCAGGGTGTTGCCCTGGGGTGAGGGCACCCGGAAGTGCCAACCCGCGAGCGGATCCGTGGGGATGGGCAGCGGCTCCGCGTCGGGGGCCGCGTCACGACAGCTGCCCAGCAGCAACGCGACGAGCGCGAGGACCACTGCCCAGAGGCTGCTGGTGCGTCTGCGGGTCATGGGTTTTCCGCCCGGCGATCGTACACCCTCGATGGGGCGGGCGCAGGCGCCGTGGCTGCTATCCTCGGTCGACGATGGCCGTTCGCTGGGAGGATGCACGGCTCCTCGTCGCCGGCGAGCCGTCGGATGCGCTGCGGGTGGGGGTGTCCGGCCACGACCGGCGTCCGTCGACGCGCCTCGAGCGGGCGGGGCCGACGCAGCTGCGCCTCGTCGTCGGCGACCGCCCGGCGGCGTACGCACGCCACCACGAGTGGAGCGAGATCGCCTGGCTGTCGCGCGCCGTGACCCCCGAGGTCCTTCCGCCGATCCGCGCCGACGACCTCCGGAGCGTTGCTGCGCCGGCGCGCTCGGGCGCCTGGTGGCGCGCGTGGATGGTCAGGTTCCTCGGTGCCCTCGACGCCTCGCCGCACACCCCGCTCTTCTCCGGTGCCTGGGCGATCGCGCCCGCGCGGAGTGGTGCGGTCACCGAGGGCCGGCGCTATCCGACCGACCCCTCCGACGGCCTCGCGGGGCCTCCGCCCCTCGCCCACGGCCTCGCGCGCGCCGCGGTCGGGCTCGCCTTCGCGCGCGACGACTGGACCTGCGGTTGGGGGGACGTCGAGACGCGGATGGGCACCGTGTGGCCGCTGCGCGGCTCCGCACCCGAAGACGAGGGGCGCCTCGCGTGGCTGCGGAAGCTCGCGCGGGACGGCGCGTTGCCCCCTCTGCTCCTGCTCTACCTCTCGGCCCTCGGCAGCTACGTCCTCCTCGACGGGCACGTGCGCCTGCGGGCGGCGGTGGCGGAAGGCGTTCCCCCGCCGCTCGTCACGCTCTTCCCGGCGGGGCCGGACGCGCGCGGACCGCTGGTGGCGAGCCTCGCCGAGACCGCGTTGCGACTGC
>CAZUZY010000273.1:0-11938 GCA_964624885.1 uncultured Polyangiales bacterium
AGGGACACACGACGCTCCTCGACCTCGGCTGCGGCTCGGGCTGCGCACCGGTGGCCGCGTTCGAGGCCGGCAAGGGCGCGGGCGGGCAGGCACTCGGGCTCGAGGGCGGTGGCGTGGTCGCCCTGCGCGCGGGCGTCGTGCAGCTGCTCGAGGGCACGGGGCCGCGCAGCCTCGGCAGTGCGACCCCGGCGGCGTGCGCCGTCGCGCTGCCCACGGGCGTCGTGGCCCTCGCGATCGAGGGCGACGCAGTGCTGCGCACGGTGCTCGGCTCGCGCAGGTGAGCGACCCGCGTGCTACGACCAAGGGGATGGCCGATCCCCGCCCCACGACCGTGCGCGCCACCCCCGCGAAGGCACCTTCGCCGGGGAGCGAAGGCGCGCGGGCGCCGGGCTTCCGCTTCCCCATGAGCTGGCTCTGGGTCGTCGTCGCCATCGTCGCGTTCAAGGTCGTCATCCTGCCGGGCCTCCTCGAGAGCAACCACGCGCTCGTGGGCAAGCCGGTCCCCAAGCTCCGGTTGCCACAGCTCGTCGGAGCCCCGGCCACCCAGAAGGGCGCCACGCCCGTCGAGCTCGACAAGCTCGCGGGCAAGGTGGTGGTGCTCGATTTCTGGGCGCCGTGGTGCGGACCGTGCCGGCAGGAGATGCCGGTGCTCGACGGCATCGCCCGCAAGTACGCGGGCTCCGACGTCGTCGTCATGGGCGTCCTCGTCGACCCCGATCGTGACGGCGCGCGCGACGTGCTCGCCCAGGGGCACATCGGCTACCCGCAGCTCGACGACGACACGGGCCTCGCTTCCAAGGCCTTCACCATCCGCTCGCTGCCGAGCCTGGTGGTCGTCGATCGCAAGGGGGTCGTGCGCACTTATCGCGCGGGCTACACCTCCGAGGCGGAGCTCGAGGCGGCGATCAAGTCCGCGATGTGAGCGCGCGGGTCAGCCGCACGTGGAAGGCTTGCCCGCCTTGAGGGCCTTCCAGATCCACTTGGTGCCCGTCCACTTCCAGGTCTGCGTGTAGAGGAAGCAGTTGGTCGAGCCCTTGCCGGCCGCCTCCTCGAGCACCTCGATCTCGGCGTCCTCGAGGTTGCCCTGCAGGCGGGTCTCGCTGACCGTCGTCTTGGTGATGCGGATGCCGTCGACGTGCAGCTTCTTGCACTTGGCCTCGAGGTCCTTGGCGAGCTTGTCGCCCTCGGCGCCGTCCGCGAAGTACTTGCGGAGCATGCCCGGGGTCGCGTTGGCGTCCGCCGCCATGATGCGCGACTCGTCGGCCTTGAGCTCGAGCGCCGTCTGCTCGAGCGACTTCTTGCGTTCGGCGTATTTCTGCTCGGCGGGGTCGATCTGGGAGGCGCTGGCGCTCGCCACGACCTTCTGGGCCGAGTTGCTGGCGGCGAGCGCCTCGGCGAGCTTCTCCGCGCCGGACTTCTCCTTGTCGCAACCGACGGCGGCGAGGAGCCCGAGAACGATGGAGAGGAGCGGGACCAGCGGACGCATGGCGCAAGCGTCCAGAGGACGGCGGCCGCCGTCAAGTTTGTGGGGCGCCCCGAACGAGCGGTGGAGGGTCAGCGAAGGTCCCAGCGGATCCCGGCGCGGAAGCCGGCGGTCATGAACGTGCCCTGGCGGCTGCTGTCGATGGAGGTGTTGCAGGTGTCCGTGGTGAGGCAGCTGCCCGAGTGGTTCAGGAACACACCGCCGGTGGCGCGGAGCTCGAGGTCGAGGCGGACCTGCTCGTTGAGGGGGATGGCGAGGCCGATGCCGAGGCGCAGGATGTCGACGCCCGTGAGCGTGGCCGTGCCGACCAGGGCCGTGGCGTCGAGGGTCGGGAACTTGAGCCAGCGCCAGCCGATGCCGATGTCGAGGAGCAGCCCCACGGCACCGCGCGGGTTGGCGTTCGCGTTGAGGCCCACGCCGATCGCGTTGGTCACGGCGTCGCCGGTGGCGAGCTCGTTGTAGCTCCCGAGGCCCATGCGGCCGTGCTCCCAGAAGCCGTAGAGGGTCCAGGCGGGAGAGAAGTGGAAGCCGATGTCGCCCTCCAGCGACCAGCCGGTCTTGAGGTAGCGGCTCGCGGGGACCTTCTCGCCGTTGTCGTAGACGGTCGTGCCGCTGTACGTGCTGTTGTTCTGCCCGATCAGGTTGCCGCTCGGGGAGAGCGTGCCGAGGCGGGCGCCGAAGTTCCAGGCCGGGTAGAAGTAGCGACGGGCCGGGGGCGGCGGCGGCGGGACGTAGGGCGGCGGCGCGGTGGGCGCCGGCTGGTAGACCGGGCCCGGTGCCACCGGGGGCGGCGGCTGGGCCGGCGGCGGAGCGGACGCAGGCGCGCCGCCGATCACGATCTGGCCACCGATGCCGATCTGTCCGATCTCGGTCCACGCGTAGGCCTTCACCTGGCCGCCGGGCAGCTTGAGCGTGACGTGGTCGTTGGGGACGACCTCCATCACGTCTCCGGTCAGCGTCTGACCGTTGCCGAGCGTGACCGTCCCTTGTTCGGCGAGCGCGACGCTCGTGAACAGCGTGACGGCGCCGAAGACGAAGACGGAAAGCGAACCAGCGAGGAGCGGCTTGCGCATGGCCGGAGCGTGGCACTGCCGAACCGCGCTCGCCACCCGAAAAAACGCCCTCGTCGCGCGGCGACGACGGACCGCCCCGAGCCGTTTTATTCAAAAGACTGGCGAGAGGGCGAGCCACCCGTTCCAGAGCGCGTGCGTCAGGGCGCTCGCCACCACGGCGATGGCCCCACCCCCCCCGAGCTCGAACACCACGGCGAAGGCGAGGCCGAGCCCGAAGTGCTGGTAGAACGCGGTCGGAAAGGCCAGTGCGTGCGCCACCCCGAACAGGAGGGCGCTGATGGCCATGGCCCAGCGGGCGCCGAATCGCCGCCGGGCGAGGCGCTGGACCGCGCCGCGGTAGAGCATCTCCTCCGACAGCGGCGCGGCGAGCACGGTGATGAAGAACGCGAGCGCGCTCGCCTGGGTGTCCTTGCGGGCGGTGGTGGTCTCCTTGGCGCTCTGCTCCTGGACCTTCTTGGCCTGCTGACCGGCCTCGGGGCTCTGGCACTGCTTGGCTTCCACGTAGGTGCCGAACGCCGTGCGCGAGGCCACGTCGCACACCACCGTGAAGCCGAAGCCGACCACGCCGGCCAGGATCAGCGCGCCGACGCTCGTGCGCACGCGCGAGAGCACCTCCTTGCGGAACGCGAGGAAGCCGAGGAACGCGCCGAGGCAGTAGAAGACGAACACGAACGCGCGCGTGGTGTCGGGCACCCGCGCCTCGCCGAGCCAGCGCAGCAGGAACGGCAGGAGCACGCCGAGCCACGCCGCAGCGACCAGCGCGACCAGATCCTTGTCCCGCATGCGCAGCCCGGTGGGGGCCACCGCCGTCGAAGGCGGCCGGTCGAGGCCGAGGCGCTCGCGGAGCGACCGCGTGACCCGCCGCTCCGACGGCCAGAGGAGGAAGGCGGCGACGAACCCCGAGAGCCCCATGAGCGACAGCGCGAGGTGGCGCGGCGAGTGGAAGCAGCGGTCGGGGCGACCGGCCTGGAACAGCCACCACGTGCACGCGGCGGCGCCGGCGGCGAGCACCAGCGGACGCAGGCGCCGGAGGCCCACCAGCACGACCAGCAGCGCGAGGAGCCCGAACGCGGCCTCGATGGTGACGGTGCCCCAGCGCATCCCGACGGCGCGCTCGATCTTCTCGCGCCGGGTCTTCGCGAACTGCACGACGCGCGGGTCGGCGTCGGTCTCCGCCGCGCGGAACGCCTCCGACGCGAGGACCCTCCTGGCGTCGGCGGCCACCTGCGCGGTCTCCTGGAGCTCGTTGACGGCGAAGAACGCGAACGCCACCGGGGCGCCGAGCGAAAGCGCCCGCAGGCGCATGCCTCGCTCGACCCGCTCGTCGGGAGAGATTCGGAGCAGCGCGTCACGAACACGGCCGGAGTTCTCGACCGCGTCCCCGAGCGAGATCCACGGGCCCATCGGCGCGAGCGCCACCGGCAGATCCTCGCTCCAGTCGGCCTCGCGGACGTCGGTGACCAGCTGGCCCTCGTCGGCGTCTTCCAGCCGGACGTAGAGCCCGAGACCCCCGGGCGCGACGGGTCGGGGGTCCGGTTCGTCCATGGCCCGGCAGTGTCGACCCACCCGACCGCGCGACGCAAGATCGGCCGCTCGACGCCCGGTGGCGTGCGCTAAGATCCCCGTCCCACCCCTGAGGTATCGGCATGCGCTTCTCCTCCTTCCGCTTCTGGTCGATCGCCACGCTCCTCTCCGCCACGCTCTCCGCCAGCGCCGTCGGCTTCGCCGGCTGCGGCAGCAACACCGCGACCCTCCCCAGCACCGACACGGGCGGCGAGACCGCCACCGTCCCCGTCAACGCCGGGTGGTGCACGGCCGCGGGCCTCACCGGGTGCAACGGCTTCGACGTCTGTGGCGTGTGTGTCCCGGCCCCCACCGCCGAGGCGGTCCGTACGGCCGACACCAAGGAGTACAAGGGCACGGGGCCGGTCGACGTGTCGTGCTTCGAGCCCGGCGCGGTCGCTCCGGCGGGCACCTCGCAGAAGGTGAAGATCAAGGGCTACGTGAAGATCTTCGCCAACGGTCCCGACTCGAAGAACGTGAAGGTCGACGTGTTCGAGGAGCTCCTCGACGACAAGGGCCTGCCCACCGGCAAGATCGGCCCGACGCCCATCGCCACCGGCTTCTCCGACGCGGCCTTCGGCACCCAGGAAGACAAGATCACCAAGAAGGGCGTCGAGACCATCCGCCTGCTCTACGGCTACGAGATCGACGGCGTGCCGACCGAGAAGCCCCTCGTCATCAAGACCAGCGGCAAGACCGTCGACGACGGCTGGTTCGAGCTCTACGACTTCAACCAGACCGTCCGCAACGACACGGTCAAGGCCGGTGTGTACGACGGGCTCAACGTCCGGGCGCTCGGCAACGACGACTACGCCTCGATCCTCAAGGCGGCCTACAGCCGGCCCCCCGAGGGTGGCCAGAGCGCCATCGCGGGCGAGGTGCACGACTGCGGTGACGTGCGCATCTCGAACGCCACCGTCGAGATCAGCCCCAAGTCGTCGCTCGGCCTGTTCTACCTCTCCGAGGTCGAGGACGATCCGCTCCCCAAGAGCTCCCTGAGCTCGACGGCCCGCCTCGGCCTCTACGCCGTCGGCGGCCTGACGCCGGGCCTCTACTCCGTGTCGAGCCTCGCCAAGGTCGGTGGCGTCACCAAGACGCTCGGCAACTACCGCGTGCAGACCTTCCCCAACGCCGTCTCGGTCTACACGTTCCGCGGTCTGCGCCCGTGGCAGATCAAGAAGTGAGCGGAGCGCAGGGAAACGGCAACCTGTGAACGCCGGCGCGTAGGGGTCCGTGAGCGCGTTGCTCGGCGGAAGGTTGTCGCTGGCGCAGCCGGCCTCCGGCTACCGCGTGAACGTCGATGCGTTCTGGCTCGCCGCCTTCGCTGCGGCGGGCGGCCGGCCGGCGCGGCACGTCGTCGACCTCGGCGCCGGCATCGGCACCGTGGGCCTCACCCTGCTGCTCGCCGGCGCGACGCACGCCACGCTCGTCGAGCCCGACCCCGAGCTCGCCGCGCTCGCCACCGAGAACGCGGGCGCCTTCGCGGCGCGGGCGACCGTGGTCGACCACGACGTGCGCGCGCCCGCTCCGAAGGCGTTGCTCGGCGTGGCGGATCTCGTCGTCTGCAATCCACCCTATGGGGTCACCGGGCGCTCTCGCCCCGCCGCGCTCCGTCACGCGCGCGCGCGGCAAGGCGAGCCCGGGCTGCTCTCCGCGTTCGCGCGCACCACCCGCGCGGTGCTCGGCCCCGGCGGTCGCGCGTGCTTCGTCTACCCACCGAGCGAGCTGTCGACGCTGCTCGCGGCGCTCGACTCCACGGGGCTGCCGGTCAAGCGCCTGCGCCTCGTGCACCCGCTGCCCGGGCGCGCGGCGAGCGTCGCCCTCGTGGAGGTGAAGCCGGCGCGACCCGGCGGCACCCGCGTGGAGCCGCCGTTCGTGGCGATGACCGAGCCCGGTCGCTGGTCGGACGAAGCCCACGCGATCCTGGAGGGCGAGATCCGCTTCCGCGACGCGCGACGCCGCGCGCCCGCCCCCTGACCGACGCGTCTCAGCCCACGATCATGCAGGCCGAGGGCAGCACCGCGGTGCTCGCGCCCTTCACCTTCTTGAGCGAGTTGTTCAGGTCGCCGTTCCAGTTGTTGACCGCGGTGTCGCATTCCTTGGCGGCCTTCTCGAGCTCCTCCTTCTTGGGAGGTGGCGGCGGCGCGGGCACGCCCGGCGGGAGCACGCTCGGCGCGGCATTGACGATGCCAGCCGCGGCCGCCGCGTTGCGGAGGGCCGTGCAACACGCAGCGAGCTTGGCCTTGTCGGCGGCGCTGCCTCCGCCGCCGGCGTCGGTGGTGGCCGGCTTGGCGGTGGGCAGACCGATCGGCGGCTTGGCCGTGCCGGAGGTGGGCTCGTCGCTCGGGGCGCCGACCTCGGTCTTGTCCTCGGGCTCCTCTTCCTTCTTCTTCTTCTTCTTCTTCTCGGGCTTCTCGTCCTCCTCGGCCGCCGGCGTGGGCGGCGGGGGCTCGGGCTTGCTGCAAGCGAGCCAGGAGAGCGGCGTGCACACGAGGAGACCGAACAGCAGGTTGCGTTGCGCCCTGAGCATGGTCGGGAGGATACACGAAAAGCGCCGCGATCCGAGGATCGCGGCGCTCTCGATGGCCGTTCCGGCCGCTCAGGGATGGAGTGGACTCAGCTGCAGCCCATGCTGTTGCCGCAGTTGAGGCAGCGGTAGCAGGCGCCGTTGCGCACGGTGATGTGGCCGCACACGTCGCAGAGCGGCGCGTCACCCATCATCTCCTCGAGCTGCGCGTCCATCGCGCCGGTGGTCACCGTGTGCGTCGCCGCACCCGGCAGGCCGTACTCGGCGTCCTGCGCCGCCTTCACGAGCGCCGTCTGCGGGTAGGCCTGGGCGACCTCGGCCGAGTACGGGCTCGGCGGGGCGAGCGAGAGCGACTCCGGCCCCGGGCCGTGGTCGTTCGGATCCGCGGTGCGCACCGGCACCGGCTTGACGTGGCAGAGGTCGTACCGCTGCAGGTACTCCACCCCGAGCACGCGGAAGATGTAGTCGACGATCGACGTCGCCATCTTGATGTTCGGGTGCCCCTCGACGTTGCCCTGGGGCTCGAAGCGGGTGAACGTGAACTGCTCGACGTAGGTCTCGAGCGGCACGCCGTGCTGCAGGCCGACGCTGACCGCCATGGCGAAGCAGTTCATCATCGAGCGGAAGGCGGCGCCTTCCTTGTGCATGTCGATGAAGATCTCGCCGAGCTTGCCGTCGTCGTACTCGCCGGTGCGCAGGAAGATCTTGTGCCCACCGACACGCGCCTCCTGGGTGTACCCGCGACGCTTCTTGGGCAGCCGGACGCGCTCGCCGTAGAGGCGCGGCGCCGGCGCCGGCACGGCCATGGCGTGCGGCGGCGCGATGGTGGTGCTCTTGTGGCTCTGCGAGGTGACCTGCACGACCGGGGTCGCCGTCTCCTCGCCCGCGCCGCCCGCCTCGTCGATGTCCTCGACCGGCGTGGCGATGGACTTGGTCTCCTTCTTCTCGTCGCCGGACGAGAGCGGCTGCGAGGCCTTGCACCCGTCGCGGTAGAGGGCCACCGCCTTGAGGCCGAGCTTCCAGCCCTGGTAGTAGACCTCGGCCACGTCCTCGACGCTGGCGTCGTGGGGCAGGTTGACGGTCTTGCTGATCGCGCCGGAGAGGAAAGGCTGCGCCGCCGCCATCATGCGGACGTGGGACATCGGCGCGAGGAAGCGCGTGCCGTGCTTGCCGTTGCGGTTCGCGGTGTCGAACACGGCGAGGTGCTCGAGCTTGAGGTGCGGGGCGCCCTCGATCGACATGCGGCCGATGATGTGGTCGTTGGCCGCGTCGATCTGCTCGGGGGAGAAGCCGAGGTAGGTGAGGAGGTCGAAGCCGGGCTTGATGCGGCTCTCGGGCACGCCCAGGCGGGCGAAGGTGTCCTCGCCGAGCACCCAGGTGGCGAACACGGAGCGGAGGTCGAACGCGCCGACGAGCGCGTCCTCCACCTTGCGCAGCTCCTCGTCGGTCAGGCCACGCTGCTTGAGCGACGCGCGGTTGATGTACGGCGCGCCGAGCAGGGTGTTGGTGCCGATGACGAAGGCGACGATCTCCTGGACCTGCGCCTCGTCGTAGCCGAGGTGGCGGAGGGCCGAGGGCACCGACTGGTTGACGATCTTGAAGTACCCGCCGCCGGCGAGCTTCTTGAACTTCACGAGCGCGAAGTCGGGCTCGATGCCGGTGGTGTCGCAGTCCATCAGGAGGCCGATGGTCCCGGTCGGCGCGAGCACGGTCGACTGCGCGTTGCGGTAGCCGTGCTGCTGGCCGTAGGCGACCGCGTCGTCCCAGTCCTTGGTGGCGCCCGCGAACAGGTAGTCGGGGCAGGCGTCGCGATCGATGGCGTAGGCCGCGTCGCGGTGCATGTTCATGACCTTGAGCATCGGCTCGCGGTTCTTGGCGAAGCCCGCGAACGTGCCCTTCTTCTGCGCCATCTCGGCCGACACGCGGTAGGCGTGGCCGGTGAGCATGGCGGTGAGGGCCCCGCACCACGCGCGCCCCTCGGCGCTGTCGTAGGGGATGCCCTGCACCATGAGCAGCGTGCCGAGGTTGGCGTAGCCGAGGCCGAGCGGGCGGTAGTCGTGGCTGTTCTTGGCGATGTTGCGCGTGGGGTACGCCGAGAAGTCGACGAGGATCTCCTGGGCCACGAAGAACACGCGGATCGCGTGCCGGTAGGCCTCGACGTCGAACTTGCCGTCCTCGCGGAGGAACTTGGTGAGGTTCAGCGACGACAGGTTGCAGGCCGTGTCGTCGAGGAACATGTACTCGCTGCAGGGGTTGCTCGCGCGGATCGGCGCGGTGTTGCTGCAGGTGTGCCACTTGTTGATGGTGGTGTCGTACTGCACGCCCGGATCGGCGCAGCCCCACGCGCTCTCGGCGAGCTTGCGCCACACGTCGCGGGCGCCGTAGGCCGGGCCCGGCTCGCCGGTGGTGCGGAAGCGGGTGGTCCAGGTGCCGCCGGCGTCGACGGCGCGCATGAACTCGTCGGTCACGCGCACGCTGTTGTTGGAGTTCTGGCCGCTGACCGTGTGGTAGGCGTCGCCGTTGAAGTCGGAGGCGTAGCCCTGCGCGATGAGCGCCTGCGCCTTCTTCTCCTCACGGACCTTCCACTCGATGAAGTCCATGATCTCGGGGTGGTCCATGTCGAGACAGACCATCTTGGCCGCCCGACGCGTGGTGCCGCCGCTCTTGGTGGCGCCGGCCGCGCGGTCGAGGACCTCGAGGAACGACATGAGGCCGCTCGAGGTGCCGCCGCCGGAGAGCTTCTCCTGCTTGCCGCGCAGCGCGCTGAAGTTGCTGCCCGTGCCCGAGCCGTACTTGAAGAGGCGCGCCTCGCTCTTGACGAGGTCGTAGATCGACATCAGGTCGTCGGAGACGCTCTGGATGAAGCACGCCGAGCACTGCGGGCGCTCGTAGGCGTTCTGGGTCTCGAACACATCCTGGGTCTGCTCGTCCCAGGCCCAGTTCCCGCCGCTGCCGGCGATCTGGTAGCGGTGGAACAGGCCGCAGTTGAACCACACCGGCGAGTTGAACGCGCCGATCTGGTGCACCAGCATGTACGAGAGCTCGGCCTCGAACGCGTCGGCCTCGGCCTTGTCGGCGAAGTAGCCGCCGAGCCGCTCACCCGCCTCGCGGATGGTGTGGGCGAGGCGGAAGACCACCTCGCGCACCGAGCGCTCGCCCTTCTGCTTGTCGCCGAACAGGCCGGCCTTGCGGAAGTACTTGGAGACGACGATGTCGGTCGCGAGCTGCGAGAAGTGCGCCGGGATCTCGGCGCCCTCGAGCTTGAACACGGTCGAGCCGTCCGGGTTGGTGATGACGCTCGTGCGCCGCTCCCACACGACCTCGTCGAGCGGGTCCTTGCCGCTGCGGGTGAAGTGGCGCTCGATGAGCTTGCCCCCACTCGCTGCCGCCTGGCCCTTCTTGCTCGACCGAGCGCTCGCGGCGCTCAACCCGTGCGACGCGCCGTCGCCGTTGCTCGACACGCCTCGCGCCTCGACCCCGGCCGACCCAACTCCGGCCCCAGCCGCCATCGCCCGCCCCTGTCGCTGACCGTCCGCCATGCCCCGCTCCTTCTTCATCGACCCCTCGAGTCTGCCTTCCCGAACCACGCCCGCGACCTGCGCGGACACCCATGCGACGCCCGTGGCGACACGGAAGAGACGACACGACGACGGTCGGGGTACCGAACCCCACCGCTTGCTCGTCCCCACCACCGCACCCTGGACGTGCGCTCGGACCGCTTCGCCGTACGGCGGAGTCGGCCTCGATCACGTATTCGCTTGCTTCACCTGTCGGAAACCGTGCGTGCGCCTCGACCCTCGACCCGCGAACCCACCATGCAGTCGAGAGCCGGCCGCACGACGAGAGGCGCGGCCTCTGCCATGGGTCGGGTCTGCGCTGCGTGGAGGATCGAGAGTCGCTCGGACGCCAAGAGGAAGTCACGCCAGAGGAGCGGGTGGCGTCTCGTCGTTCGAGCCCTCGCCCAGGACCGGAGGCCCGCCAGGATGGACGGGGTTCGGGCTGGTGGAAGGCTCTGCGACGAGAGAGCCACCGGCGACTGCCGGCCCAGTGACACGTACTGAAAGCCTGCACACGGGTCAACAGTTTTTCTTCCCACTCCCACAACCGCTGGTGTCTCCACAGGCTACCCACCACTAGGGGTTGGGGGTATTCGTGTGTACAGCCTGTTGGAAAGTCGTGGGGTTACGAGGGGCCAGCTCACGCAGAAGGCGAGTGGAGACCACGTCGTACCCGGACCCACGACCCTGGCCCGGACTGGTGGACGGTCAGCTCTCGCCGACGGGCCGCAAGCGCACGACGCCCTTCGGGAGGCGCAGCTCCACGAGCGCCGCGCGCCGGTCGGAGACGCCCACGTGCAAGAGGCCGTCGGGCCGCTCGAGCACGTAAGGCGCGCGCGGGATCGGCGTCCCGCCGTCGTCGGGCGCCACGAAGACCACGAGCGCGTGCGTGCCCGCCTTGATCGGTTGCGCCGGCGCGCGGCAGGCCGACGCCACGGCCCCCGACGGATCGGTGAGCGCGCAGCGATCGAGCGAGGCGCGGGCCTTGACCGCCGCCTCGGGGGTCGCCCCGGCGACCTGCGTCGCGAGGAGGCGCGCCGCCATCGCCCGCGCCACGTCGGACGAGTCCTCGGCGAGGATCTTGTGCACCCGCGCGCCGTCGCCACACGACGAAGGACGGTCCGCACTCGCGAGCAGCCGCAGCGCCCCGAGCGCATTGGCGCGCACGAGGGGACGCTCGTCGTCGAGGGCGGCGCACAGCGTGGCGTTGGTCGTGGTCGGCGCGACCTTGATGCGGGTGAGCAAGCGGCCGAGGCCGCCGACCGCGTTGGTCGCGACGGAGGACACCGGATCCTTGGCCAGCGCCTCGAGGGTGGAGAGGGCGCCCGCGTCGAGCGCGGCGCCGATCGACCAGGCCGCCTGCGCGCGGACGGTGGCGTCGGCGTCCTTCGCCAGCGCGAGCAAGGGCGCGGCGGCCGTGGGGTCGTCGAGGCGCGCGCCGAGGGCCATGGCCACCGCGCGTCGCAGGTCGGCGTCGGCGCCCACGAGCAGCCCGGTGAGGACCGCGCTCGCGCCGCTGTCGGCCCGGCTCCGACCGACCGCCACCACGAGGAGGTCGCGCTCCGGGACGGGCTGCGCGAGGACCTTCTTGGTCAGGGCGACCGCCGCAGCGTCGCCGTGGCGCTCCATCATGTGCGAGATCGAAAGGATGACCGCGAGCCGGTCGACCTCGGTGCCCTGGACCAGCCGATCGATGGCCTTGGTGAGCGAGTCTGCGCCGCCCGAGCGGCCGAGC
>CAZUZY010000274.1:0-11929 GCA_964624885.1 uncultured Polyangiales bacterium
CGGAGGGGGCCCCCGCAGCGGTCGCGGCGGCCGACAGGGTGTTCCGGGCCGGCGGGCCCTGCGGCGGCGGCGGCTTCTTGGGCGGCGGCTCCGCGACGATGACGCTCGGCACCTCGGGCTGGGGGTGGGGCTGCTGCGCCGGGAACACCTGCAGCGTGACCGTGCCCACCACGATCGGCGTGCCGTAGGGCACGTCGACGAACTCGCGGCGGAGCACGACGTCGCCCGCCATGGTCCAGTTGCTCGACGTGTCCTCGACGCGCAGCGCCTCCGCCCCCGCGGTCACCCGGCAGTGCTGCCGCGAGATGCCGTCGCCGTCGAGCGGCACCGAGCAGTCGCGGCTGCGGCCGAGGACCAGCGGAGCGTCGGCGCGCACGCGCTGGCTGCGCGTGACGCCGTCGGCACCGAGCAGGTACACGTCGACGAGCAAGGCTACTTGCCCTTGTGGGAAGGGGCCGCCGCGGGGGGCGCGAACAGGTTCGGGGTCTTGTCGTAGGTGGTGGGGATCGGCTTGCCGATGAGGGCCGTGCCGCTCCAGTCCTCGTACGACTTCATGGTCTCGACGACCATCGTCATGGCGGAGTTGGGCACCGACTCGACCACGCTCGGGATGACGAAGATGGCTCCCTCGGTCTCGGCGCGCGAGTTGCCGTGGGTGCCGAACAGCACGCCGATGATGGGCACCTCGCTGAGCAGCGGGATGCCGTCGTGGCTCTTGCGCTCGGTGCTGGTGTGGATGCCCGACAGCACCAGCGACTGGCCGAGGCGCATGTGCACGACGGTCTCGAGCTTGGTGGTGTCGCGGCCGGGCAGGGGCGTGCCGCCGACGGCCGGCACGAGGTCGCTCACGTCGGCGGCCACCTTGAGCTCGACCTCGCGGGAGATCGGGTCGTAGAACGGCACCACCTTGAGCGAGGTGCCGAAGGTGATCTTCTGGATCGTGGCGGAGAGCCCCGCGGTGACCGGGTAGTTCTGCTCGCCGCCGCTCTCGAAGTGCGCGTCGGTGCCGTTGGTGGTGATGACCGTGGCCTGCTTGAGCACCTTGGCCCAGCCGTTGCGGGCCGCGATGTCGAGGCCGGGCAGGGGCTGGTTGACGATGTTGGCCGTGGCGGTGGTGACCTTGCCGACGAAGTCGTAGCCGAGGTTCGACTGGATGACCTCGCCCCCGAGCCGGCTCGGGTAGCTCACGCCCACCTGGTAGCCCGAGGTCTTGTTGTACTGGACGAAGAACAGATCGACGCGGATGTTCGTGCGGTCCTTGCCGCCGCCCACGGCGACCAGCGACTCGACCTGCCCCGGATAGAGCGTGGCGATCTGCTGGATGCGCTTGACGTCGCCCTCGGTGGCGACGCTGCCCTCGATGAAGAACCGCGAGCCCACGCGGCGGACCTTCACGCCGGTGTAGCCTTCGAGGAGCTGCTTGAGCTCGCCCTCGACGATGGCCGGCGAGCGCGCGAACACGTTGATGACCCAGTTGACCTCGGTGCCGTTCTTCTTGATGAGGAGCAGCGAGGTGGAACCCGGCTTGAGGCCGACGACGACGAACGAGTTCTGGTCGCTCGTGAGCTTGATGTCGACGATGCCGGGCGTGCCCTCCGAGTAGTTCTTCACGTCGGAGGCGGCGATCGTCTTGTTCTCGCCCACCGCGAGGTTCAGCTCCTCGATGGTCTGCACCGCGGGCGGCTTGTCGCCCGACGGCTTCGGGTCCTTGCCCTTCTGCGCGAGGATCTTCACCGGGCCCGCCGCGGCGCCGAGGCCGGCCGGCAGCGCGACGAGCAGGCCGAGGGAGACCGCGAGGAGCGGCTGGAAACGAACCTTGTTCATGGGGCGGCTCCGGCGCCGGCGGACGGCAGCTTGATCGGTCCGGTCGGCTGCTTGCGGAAGTCTTGCACCAGCTTGCGGACCTTGGTGTCGGTGAGGAGGTTGGAGTTGAGGTCGGCCACGCCGTCCGTGGTCTTGAGGTCGTCGGGGTTGCGCAGGGCCACCGAGAGCCGGCCCTTCTCCTGGGCCAGCGCCACCAGCTGCGCCTCGGGGATCGTCAGGCTCAGGTTCAGGATGAGATCCTGCTGGGCGGGCGCGCCGCTCTTGCTGGAGTCGTTGCTGGTCTCGATGCCGACGGCGAGCACGAGGACGTTCTGCAGGAGCACGAGCGACTGGCGCGCGGCCGAGCCCTCGACGGGCAGGGTGGCGATCACGTCCACGCGATCGCCCGGGCGGATCAGCGCGAAGCTGCGGTCGTCGTTGGCCGCCCGCACGCCGACGGCGCGCATGCCGGGCTGCACGAGCGAGGAGAGATCGCGCTTGTCGTCGGCGGTGATGGCGAGGTCGGTCCACAGCAGCGTCTGGTTGGCCTGCACGGGCGTGCCCATGCGCAGACCCACCACCCGCGACTTCTCTGCCTCGCGCACCGCGCGGGTCTCCACGTAGGCGGCGGGGACGACGCGCACGGCGAGCATCTCCTCGGTGACGACGGTGCCGGGCTCGATCTGCTTGCGCGCGACGAGCAGTTTCACCGGCGCGCCTCCGCTCGCCTCGTCTTCGAAGCGGCGGAGGTAGCCGAACAGGAGGAAGCCGCCGAGCAGCGCCATGATGAGCGCGGCGAGCAGAGCCGATTTGTTCACGGCCTCAAGATACTACGAGAGCCACGCAAGATCCCCGAACAAAGCAGATCAGGGCGTCGTGCACTTGCGGGCGGTGCAGCCGTACATGCCCTTCTCGACCTTGTCGATGCAGCTCGCCGTCCAGGCGAACTCGCAGCAGTACGGGTCGTTCTCGCAGATGCCCTTGATGCAGGCGCCGCCCTGGGTGTCCTTGGTACAACCAATGGTCAGGCGGCTGCCGCTGGTGCAGACGTCGTGCTCGCACACGACCGGCCCCGCGTCGGGGAGGATGCCGCCGTCCGTGCCGGCGTCGCTGCCCGGATCGACCGTGGTGTCGCCGAAGCAGCTCGCGTCGGGCGAGGGCGCGACCGGCGGGAACACCGTGTACGAAGCCGCGGGCGTGCAGCTCGAGCCCTTGGGCAGGGAGACCGTGCCGCTGACCGTGTACTCCGGGGTCCGCACGTCGAAGAGCGTGCAGCTCTTCTCCCACTTGTAGAGGCCGAACACGTTGAGCTTGGCGTGGGCGGTCGCCTTGGCACCGGCGTAGGCCTTTCCGGCCACCTCGCCGGTGAGGCTCGTGCCGTCGCAGCGGGCGAGCGCCTCGGCGCCGGCCCACGCGCTGGCGGTGATGTCACCGGCCGCGACGTCCCAGAGGTTGAGCTCGAAGGTCGGGACGATCGAGCAGCGGATGCCGACGTCGTTGGTGATGGTGAACTCGGGGCCGGTGCGGTTCAGCGACTCGCTGTGGGTGAACACCGGGGAGATCTTGCCGTCCTCGTACTTGGCGCCGGCGCTCACCGTCACGTTGGCCGTGGCGCCGACCTTGACGGTGGTCTCGCCGCCCCACGCGAGCTCGCACTGCAGCTCGGCCTTGAAGTTGGCGTGCGCGGGCGCCGAGATCGGGCCCAGCTTGAAGCTCGGCAGCTTGATCGGGTACTCGGCGAGCGTGGTGGTCGGCTTGTCGAACACCTTCTTGGCGATGAGCGCGGCGAGGTCGGCGCCGGTCGCGGTGCCGGTGAGCTTGAACGTGCCCGTCACCTCGGCGACGGCGTCGAGCTTGCCGGTCGCGATGACGTGGGCCTCCTTGAGGAGCTTCTTGATGTCGAGGGTCAGGGCGGGCTTGATCTTCGCGCCGACGTCGAACGACGGCGTGAACGAGAGGGTGCCCTTGGAGAGCACGAGCGACGCCTCGTAGCCGAGGGTCTTGCCCGGAGAGACCTCGAACGAGCCGGTCTTGCTGAAGATGCTCTTGCCCGACCAGTCGAGCAGCTTGATGGGGCCGCCCTTGGTGGCGTAGCCCGGGGCGGGCTCGAGGCTGTCGACGGTGAGAGTGGTCTGGAAGTCGGCCTCGTCGACGATGTCGACCATCGAGGCGGGCTCGGTCGCGACGACGTAGTTGGTGCCGTCGTCGGTGACCGACTTGACCTTGCGCAGGAAGCCCCACTTGTTCGGCGAGGTGGCGCTCTTGCCCGCGTCTCCCACCAGCACGTCGCCGGCCTTCTTGCCGGCGATGTCGGCGTGCGTCGCCTTCGGGAACCCGAGCGACCCGGTCACGACGAGCACGTCGTCCGTCTGGGTGGAGTCGAGGAAGGTGACCCCCTGCGTGGCGAGCACGACGCCGTTCACCGCCGCCGGCGCGGTCGGTTCGTCCTTGCTGGAGCACGCGGCCATCCAGACCACACCGAGCACCCCCGACACCGACACGAACGAGCGGAGCAGACGCATGGAGAAGCCTCCCGGAGAACGGGTTCTGAGAATCAATGGAGCGCGCGCGCTACTTGGCAGCGCCGTTGATGCCACCGACCGAGCCAGCCTGCTCGTCGACCTTGGCGCGAACCTTGTTGCCGAACAACTTGAAGCCGGCGATGGCGATGAGCGCGATGACCCCGACGAGGATGATGTACTCGACGAGGTTGGCGCCGCGGCGATCGCCGACGAGCTTGCGAGCAAGGATCTGGATGCGCTGGCTGGTCATCGGTGCACCTCAGGGTACCGCTGTTGCGGGACTCGTGCCATGGCACTGCAACGATCTTCGAGCGTGAAATCCCGGAGATCGGGGCTGATGTAGGCGCGCGTGGCGTCACGCGCACGTGACGGTGTCACGTCTTGCGAGAGAACATGGCCGCAACGGCCTCTCCCTCGTCTGCCGCCAGCGCTCACGGGCTCACGGGGTTCGGCGCGCCCATCTCGACGACCGACACCGTGGAGCCGGTCTTGTCGGCGGAGACGCTCAGCAGGAGATCGATGCCGCCGCGGGAGAACGCACGCGTCGCGAGCTTGTTCTGCGAAGCCTCCTTGGCGACGTCGGCGTTCGGCGCCCAGCCGAGCTTGGGGAGCAGCTGGTCGTACTGCGCGAGCACCGCGTCGGGCGAGGCGCCGGCCTCGTACACGCGCACGGCGTACGGCGCGCCCTCGGCGAACGCGGTGAACAGGCGCCGACCGTTGGGCGGACGGGGCACGTCCTTGGGATCGGAGCCCGGCGCGTCGCCCGTCTCGGGGAACATCTTCTTCACGTCGAGCGAGCCCTCGGTCCACAGCGCGACGACGTGGGTGACCCCGCTGAGGCGGCGGGCGGTGACGTAGCGGATCTGCCCGATCTTCCCGAGGTCGCCGGACTCCGCGAACGCGGCCACGCGCTTGTAGGCCTCGGTCTCGCCGACCGCCGCGCCCATCGCGAAGCACGCGACCACACCGCCCTCGTCGTTGCCGTTGCGCAGCACGCCGGCGCCGGGCCAGCCGGTGGTGTGCAGGACCGCGCCCGCGCTGATGGCGGGGCGCAGGTTGGCGAAGTCGACGGCCATGCCGTCGGCGTGGGTCTGGCAGGCCTTCTCGAAGCCGTCGAGGATCGACTTCACCGACTGGTCGGAGCTCGCGCTCGCCACGTCGACCTGCTCGCCGTTCATGCGCAGGCGGTAGACGCCGTTGAGGTTGCCGGCCTGGGTGAGCTTCACGAGCTCCCCGCCGGTCTCGAGCGCCGCCTTCTTGGCCTGCGCCCACGCGAGGCGCCCCGCGACCAGCGCGAGGACCACCGCGACGAAGGCGAAGTAGGCGCTGATGCGCACGAGCTTCTTGACCTGGCTCGCGAGCTTTCCGAGGAGGAGGCGGGTCGGGCTCATCGGGTCACCACTTGGTCCAGGAGTCCATCGCGGAGGACATCCAGCCCTTGAGGTTGCCGTCGTGCGGCGCCTCGTTGCACATCACGCGGGTCTTGCTGGAGACCTTCTTGGTGTAGCCGCCGAGGAACTTGTCGGAGCTGACCTCGAGGGTGAGGGAGGCCTCGGAGGAGCCGAAGTCCTTGGAGGCGATCTCGCCGCCCGGCCCCGAGCCGGCCTTGCTCACCTTGCCGGGATCGAAGCCCTCGGCGGCGCCCTTCTCGCTGCCACCCTTGCCGGCGGTCGCGCCCTCGGCGGAGCGGCAGGTCGACGAGATCGGGTCGCCCTTCTCGCCGCAGTTGCACATGGCGTAGTTCCACGCGCCCTCGCGCGCGAACTTCATGGCGCGCATCTTGGTCTCGTAGAGCTTGTTCACGAACATGATGGCCGCGAACATGAGCAACAGGAACGGGATGGCGACGGCGCCCTCGACCATGGCGGCGCCGCGCTGCCGGCGGCGGCGCTGGGAGCGGAGAGAGAGCGCGCGGGCCATCAGTGCACGATCGTCCCGGAGGTGAGGGAGCCGATGAGGCCGCCGACCTTGTCGTCGACGATCTCGCCGACCTTGGCGGCGGGCCACTTCAGCAGGTCGCCGATCACGGGCACCTTGGTGAACTTGGAGTTGAGCTTCGAGGCGAGGATGCCGCCCGCGGTGGGCATCGGCAGACGCAGGCGACGGAGGCGCGCACGCCAGCGCATGTTCCACATCGCCTCGACCACGAGGCCACCTTCCTTGGCGCCCCCGAGCCCGAGGGGCAGGGTGTCCCCGAGCGACTTGGACCACTGCTTCGGGTCGCCGGGCTTGGGCTCGTAGTAGAACTCGGCCTTGGCGATGCCCATCTTGCTCCACACGTCGGGGCCGGCCGCGTAGGCCTTGTTCCAGCCGGCCACGTTCACGCCGCGGGGCGCACCCGACTGCTCGGCGAGGTCGCCCCAGGTGAACGACCACACGGCGAAGTAGTCGTCGCCGAGGAGGGCCGGCTCGTACACGCGCTTGCAGGTCTTGCCGTCGCCGTCGGTCTTGCCGGCGCTCGAGCCGAGGGCGTCGAAGCCCGTCTCGCCGGCCTTGAGGCACTTGTCGATGTCGAAGGTGACCTTCTCCTTCTTGGCCTTGGCCGCCTTGTCCTTGCAGAGGTCCTTCACCTTGGCGTCGGCCTTGCCGAGCGCGCCCTTCTTGATGGTGTCGGCGAAGCCACCCGCCGTGCCGCCGCCCTCGCCACAGAAGTAGCCGGGGAACGTGCTGACCAGCGTGCCGACCAGGCCACCCGCGAACTTGCCGACCGCGCCGGCGAGCCCGCCGATGCCGGGGAGGAACGAGAAGGGAGCGAAGATGAACTCGCCGAGGTAGCGACCGGCGTGGTCGCAGAGGACGCTGAACTTGTCGTCCTGCACGGGGAGGCCGAGGCGGTTCGGGCCGCTCGACTTCTTGGTCTCGCCGGTGCCGGTGGCCGAGCCCGTCTTGCTGGCGGAGACGAACCCGCCGGCCGAGCTCTCGATGGAGCCCGGGACCAGCGAGATGCTCGCCATGAACCCCCCGTCCACGGTGGGCTTGTAGTCGCTCGCCGAGGCGAGGGCCTTGCCCTCGGCCACCCACGGCATGCCGTAGGCGACGGCGTTGGACGCCTGGTAGAGGCCGCGCAGCACCTTGTCGACGATCTTCTCGACCGCGTCGACGAGCTTGGCGAACGGCGGGCGCGCGGCGGTGGTGAGGTCGCACACCGGGTTGAGCCAGGCGCCGACGATGCAGCTCGCGATGTTGGCGGCGATGAGCAGCAGGTTGGCGATCTTGAAGGCGATGAGGACCATCAGCACCGCGGCCATCACCATGTTGATGAGGGCGATGATGTTCATGCCGCGCGCGTGGTAGACCGCGGACCCGAAGGCCACGGCGTCGGCGCCGTCCTGCATGTACTGGCGGTAGATGGCCGCGTCGCCGATGCCGATCGCGTACCAGAGCGCGCCGACCAGGAACGCGCTCATGAACACCGCGACGAGCAGCACGGCGCCGCGCCGGTCGGCGAGGAGTGCACGGGGGCTCGAGAGGGTGGCTTCCATGGTCAGTACTCGTACCCCGCACCCTGCATGGGCATCGCGGCCTCGGCCTCGAGCTTCTTGTGCAGCGTGAGGAACTGGCAGACGAAGCGGCTGCCGATGGGGATCTTGCAGGGGTAGTCGAAGGTGACGTGCACGCGGACGGTGTCGTCCTGCTGGAACGTGGTCTTGCTGTCCTTGCCGCCGGGCGAGCTCGGGAAGGTGATCTCCACGTTGGGCATCGTGGAGACGGCGAGCAGACGCGCCTTGGCGGCGGCCTCGATCGCGGTGAGGCGCGCGCCGTCGGCCTTGTTGACGGGGACGTCGCCGTAGAACGCCGGGTCGTCGGGCAGGACCACGATGGCGGCGCGGCAGGCGGCGTAGGCCGCGTGCTTGGCGACGATGTTCGCCACGCTCACGAAGGCGAGCTGCACGAGCGACATGAACATCATGAACAGCGGCAGGAACACGATCAGGAACTCGACGTAGACCGCGCCGCGCGCGTCCTTCCGCAGGCTCCGCTGGCTCGGCTGCTGCGCGCTCATCGCTTCAGCTCCCAGTGCAGGAAGGCCGCCACCGCGGTGCCCGCGGCGATCGCCGGTCCCAGCCGGAACCAGGTCAGCGCCGCGGGCTCGATGGCCCGGCGCTTGGCCTTGGGTAGGAAGGGGTTGATGGCGAGCCACATGGAGTTCCCGAGCACCTTGAAGAGCTTGCCTTCCCAGGCGAGCCGCGCCGGCGCGATGAGGGCCGCGGCGAGGAAGGCGTAGAACTGCGCCTCGATACCCACCATCGGGCGACACAGCGCGCCGATGGCCGCGAACAGCTTCAGGTCACCACCGCCTCCCGCGCCGACCCTCCACAGGAGGAAAGGCACGAGGGCGCAGAGAAACGCACCCACCACCGACACGCCGGCGGCCTCGAAGCCCGCACGCGCTCCCCCGAGCTTGAACCCGAGCGCGAAGTGGGCGAACGGTGCCAGGGCCAGCGATCCGAGGGTGAGCCAGTTCGGGATCTCACCCTCTTTGCCTTCTCCCGTCTCCGGGTCGCGGCCGGTCCGGTAGTCGTAGAACGCTCCGAGACCGGCGACGACGACCGCGACGACGAGGAAGTGATTCGGACCGATCGACAAGCGCCGACGAGCCGATTACTTCGCGGCGCCGTTGATGCCGCCGACCGAGCCGGCCTGCTCCTCGACCTTGGCCTGGACCTTGGTGCCGAACATCTTGAAGCCCGCGATCGCGATGAGGGCGATGACGCCGACGAGGATGATGTACTCGACGAGGTTCGCGCCCTTGTTGTCGCGGAGGAGCTTCTTGGCGGCGATGAGGGAGAGCTTGTTCATGGGCGTTCCTTGGGGGGGGTTGAGAGCAGAGTCAGGGCAGGGGGCTCGCGGTGATGTTCCGCGCGCGGGTGAAGTCTTTGACGAGCTGGGGACCGACGGTGATCATCGCGAAGACGAACGCGAGTCCGACCGTGCCGACGAGCACGATGTACTCGGTCTGCACAGCGCCGCGCTGGTCGCGGGCGGCGCCCTGGATGATCTCCCGCAACGTGCTCACGCATTCAGCTTAGCGAGCGCCGTGCCGGACACGCCAGCCTGGAATTCAGCCGTGTTGCGCGAATTCGAGTGTCATGTGGGCGAGACTCCGTCATGCGCACACTCCAGCCACCCCTGCCGCGCCGCCCGTGGGCAGCCCACAAGGGTCACATCCCGGGCTTGGTGGGGAGGGCGATCGGGCCGGTCTTCTTGGGCGCGTACCAGACCTTCACCTTGGGGGCCTCGATCTGGAACTTCTGGTCGAAGGTGAAGACCTCGTCTCCACGTTTGAGCAAGAACGCCGGGCTCGACGGGTTCTGCGGGCGCAAGACCTCCATGCCCTTCTCGGAGGTGTCGAGCACGAGCTCGATGGGGGTGTCGGCCTCGACGTCCTTGAGCAGGACCGTGGCCGCACCCGCAGCATCGGTGCGCCCGACCACCCGCCCGAGGTGCTTGATCGGCAGGAAGGCGCCGTTCTCGGCGCGCACCGCCACGACCGCGGTGCGGGTGGTGGGGGGACACGTGACGTCGTACTCGGGCGTGCTGCCCTCGAGCCGACGGAGCGGGATCACCGTGGATTTCGTGGGCGACTGGAACCCGCTCGGGCACTTGATGGTGACCTCGTAGGAGTCGCCGTCGTTGCCGTTGAGGGTGAGCTTGGCCTGGCCGGTCTCGTCGGTCGTGGCGATGGTCTTGCCCGCGTACACCACCTTGGCGCCCTCGAGCGGCTTGGTCGGATCGCTCGTGACCTTCACGACGACCTCGAGGGCGGGCTTGGGCTTGACCGCGAGCGAGTCGCCGCAGCCGATCGAGCCGGCGACGGCACCCAGCAACGGCAGGAGCAGGAGGAAGCGCATCAGTCCTTGTCCTTGGGGATGACCCTCGCGCATCGGAACCCGATGTAGGCGAACGCCTTGGGGGCCTTGGCCTCGATTCTGGAAGCCAGCACGGTCGCCGTCCACTCGCCCTCGGCGTCGTTCGGCCACTTGATGCCGACGAGCTTCTTCTCGAGCGCGGTCTTGCCGCAGGTGAGGGCCGCGGACTCGCCGCCGTCGGCGGGGGCCACCGTGACCTTGGCCGGGTCGTACTTCTCGAGCCGGTGCGGCGCGTACTGGCAGACCTTGCCGGTGCAGCACTCCATCGGGTCGGGCTGGTTGTCGGAGGCGATGCACAGCGGCACGGCCTTGAGGGGCCGCGCGAAGGTGGCCTTGAGCACGAACGGCTTGTGCTCGTCGTCCTTGTCGAGGCAGGCGCCGAGGTCGGCCTTGCCGTCGGAGAGGGCGGTCTCGAACGACTTGCGCGAGCCCTTCTGGGCGTCGGTCTCGGCGGCCGTGGCGAAGGCCACGCGCACCAGGTTGACCGTGTCGCCCGTGCCCTTGCCGCTGGCGCACGCCCCGGTGGCGCACACCGGCTCGCGCCAGGCGGCGGTGGCGAGCTTCATCAGCTGGGCGTCGGGCGCCATGGCGACCGGCAGGCCCCGGACCGCGCGGAAGGTGACCCCGCCGGCCTGGACCCACGACTCGTCCTGGCCCTCGTAGTCGTCGTTGTAGAGATCGATGGTCCACTCCTGGGCGTTGCCCATGAGGTCGTAGATCGCGGCGTCCTCGTCCTTGGCGTTGGTCTTGTCCTGCTCGCTGGTCATGACCGGCGAGAGCGTGGGTTTGTCGCCCACGAACACCCGCGTCTTGTGCAGATCGAGGGTCTCGTCGCCCCAGGCGAACTTGCGCCGCTCGGACCCACGCGCGGCGAGCTCCCACTGCTCCTCGGTCGGCAGGTTGCCGCCGATCGACTTGCAGTACGACACCGCCTGCTGCCAGGAGAGCCCGGTGGCCGGGAGCTTCGCGCGCTTGGCCTTGTCGTCGGAGAGGCCCTCGACCTTGGGCAGCTTCTTCTTCTCGGACTCGAGCCACGGCTCGACCTCGGCCCAGGTGACCTCGTGCTGCTGGATCTCGAACGCCGCGGGCGGGCCGCCCTTCTGGCGCGCGGGCCGGAAGCCACGCACCAGCGGCGACACGAGATCGTTCTCGACGCCCATGGTCCAGGACTTCTTGCCGAGCTCGACCCGGATCCACTTGTTGAGCGGCGCGGCCTTGGCGGCCACCACGGGCTTCTCGGGCTGTGGGGCGTCGTTGCCGGGCCCCTGCACGATCCGCACGACGCCGAAGGCGATCGCGCCGAGGACCACGACCGAGCCGAGGCCGACGAGGAACGAGCTCGTGCCGGAGCTCTTCGGCTTGCGACCGCCGCCGGTGGCGTGCGCCACCACACCCGGGGGCGTGCCCTGCGCGTTCTGGGGGATGACGGGCGCGTAGGCGCCGCTCTGCAATTGCGCGGGGTGGGTCGGCGGGGGCGGGGCCACGGGCGCGTAGGCGCCGCTCTGCAGCTGTCCGCCGAGCACCGTGCCCCCGAGGTCCTGGGCGGTGACGGGCTGCCCCATCGCCGTCTGCGCCCAGCCGTGGTGGGTCGGCGCGGACTGCGGCTTGAGCAGCGGCCCGAGGGCCTCGAAGCAAGCGTTGGCGTTGGGGTACCGACGGGTCGGCTCGCGGTCGAGGCAGCGCGCGAGCCACGGGTCGAGCGCCGCGGGCCACAGGTGCGCGGCGCCGAGCTCC
>CAZUZY010000275.1:0-9157 GCA_964624885.1 uncultured Polyangiales bacterium
CGTGCGCGTCGCCGCGCCCGCCGCCGGGCCGCCCGCCGCCGCCGCCGAGAAGGAGCCCGAGCTCTCGCAGGCCGAGCAGGACGAGCTCGCCGCCGCCCTCGCCGAGCTCGAGGCCTCCGAGAACCAGCAGAAGAAGATGTCGAAGTAGGCGCGAGCCAAGACAAGGACCGGCAGAGCAATCCGCTTTTGATCCCTGGCCGCGGGCCTTAGGCTGCCCTGGCCTTGGCGAACGAGAGCCCCCCGCCGTCCCTGCGCGTGCCCCAGAAACCGCGCTCGAGTCTCCCGCAGACCAACGTCGCGATCGTCACGCCCCACGCCAAGACGGGCGAGGAGGTGCAGGCTGCGCTCTCGGAGCTCGGGTTCGACTTCGAGAAGGGCCTCTCGGCGGACGCGGTCGGCAAGCTGCGCGAGCGCTTCGGCGCGAACGAGCTGCCCAAGGGCGAGAAGGAGTCGCTGCTCCTCAAGTTCCTCGAGCAGTTCGCCAACCCGTTCGTCGGCGCGCTGCTCGGGGCGGCGGCCATCGCCGTGCTCATCGCGGTGTTCGCCGAGAGCGCGCCCAACGTCAGCTTCCTCGCGCGCTACGGTGACGCCATCGCCATCCTGCTGATCGTCACCGCCAACGCGGTGCTCGGGTTCATCCAGGAGGTCCGCGCCGAGAAGGCGCTCGACGCCCTGCAGAAGCTCTCGGCGCCGATGGCCAACGTGGTCCGCGGCGGGCAGAAGATCCAGGTCCCGGCGCGCGAGCTCGTGCCGGGCGATCTCGTCGAGCTCACCGCGGGTGATCTCGTGCCCGCCGACTGTCGCCTCCTGCAAGCCCACGCGGTGCAGGCCGACGAGAGCGCGCTCACCGGCGAGTCGACCGGCGTGGGCAAGGACGCCAACGCGGTCACCGAGCAGGACGCGGCGATCGCCGAGCGGCCGATGATGGTGTTCCTCGGCACGACCATCAACGCCGGCAACGCGGTGGCGGTCGTGGTCGCCACCGGCGGCTCCACCGAGCTCGGGAAGATCGGCGCGCTGATGGCGCAGACCGAGTCCGAGCCCACCCCCCTCGAGCAACGCCTCGAGGTCACCGGCAAGCGCATCCTCTGGGCCTGCCTCGCCATCTCGATCTTCCTGTTCGCCTACGGGTTCTTCGCCAGCAAGAAGCCGTGGCACCTGCTCCTGCTCGAGGCGGTGAGCCTCGCTGTCGCCGCGATCCCCGAGGGCCTGCCGGCCATCACCACCATCACCCTCGCCCTCGGCATGAGCCGCATGGCCGAGCGCGGCGCGCAGGTGCGCAAGCTGCCGGCGGTCGAGACCCTCGGCAGCGCGTCGGTCATCTGCTCGGACAAGACCGGCACCCTCACCCAGAACGAGATGACCGTGCGCGAGGTGTGGGCCGGCGACCTGCACTACGAGGTCACCGGCCTCGGCTACGAGCCCGACGGCCTGATCGTCCGCGAGAACGACGACCGCAAGGCCCCGGCTCACCCGCAGACCCTGGGCCAGGAGATCGACGTGCCGCTCGAGCGCCTGCTCAAGACGGCAGCCCTCTGCAACAACGCGCGCTTCACCCGCGACGACGACGGCCTGCGCAAGGTGGTCGGCGACCCGACCGAGGGCGCGCTGCTCGTGCTCGCCGAGAAGGGCGGCGTGGATCGCGAGTCGATCGCGCCCCAGTCCCAGGTGATCCGCCAGCTGCCGTTCGACAGCGACCGCAAGCGCATGACGGTCATCACGCTCGACGAGACCGGCCGCCCCATCGCCCACGTGAAGGGCGGCGTGGACATCATCCTGCCCCGCTGCACCAGCATCAAGATGGAGGCCACCTCGGCCGGCGACCGCCCCCTCGACGAGGCGATGCGCAAGAACATCCACGTCGTCGCCGACGAGATGGCCAACAAGGCCCTGCGCGTGCTCGCCCTCGCCCGCCGGCGCGACCCGGAGGAGGGCGACCCGGAGGAGGGCCTCACCTTCCTCGGCCTCGTCGGCATGATCGACCCGCCGCGCCACGGCGCCAAGAAGGCCATCGCCACCGCCGCCATGGCCGGCGTGCGCGCGGTGATGATCACGGGCGACCACAAGACCACCGCCGAGGCCATCGGTCGCGAGCTCGGGCTCTGCAAGCAGGGCGACAGCGAGACCATGACCGGCGCCGAGATCGAGGCCGCCGACGACGAGGAGCTGCGCAAGCGGGTGCCCGCGGTGCGCGTGTTCGCCCGCGTGTCGGCGGAGCACAAGCTGCGCATCGTGCGCGCGTTCAAGTCGCGCGGCGAGGTCGTGGCCATGACCGGCGACGGGGTGAACGACGCGCCGGCGATCCGCGAGGCGCAGATCGGCATCGCGATGGGCATCGGCGGCACCGACGTCGCGCGCGAGGCCGCCGATCTCGTGCTGCTCGACAACGACTTCTCCACCATCGTCGAGGCCATCCGGCAGGGCCGCGCGATCTACCGCAACATCCAGAAGTTCATCTACTTCCTGCTCTCCTCGAACGCGGGCCTCTGCCTCACGGTGTTCGCCACCGCGTTCTTCCCCAAGCTGCCTTCGCTCACGCCGCTGCAGATCCTCTGGATCAACCTCGTGACCAACGGCCTGCCCGCGCTCGCCCTCGGCGTGGACCCGCCCGACTCGGCGCTGATGCGCGAGCCGCCGCGCCCGCTGTCCGAGGGCCTCCTCGGCAAGCGCGAGTACCTGGGCATGGCCTTCGTCGGCGTGGTGATGGCCGCGGCGGCGCTGTTCGTGCTGCTGCGGGCGGGGGCCGACGTCGAGTCGCAGTCGCGCGCCCGCGCCATGGCGTTCTCCATCCTGGCCGTCTCGCCGCTGTTCCACGCCTTCAACTGCCGTTCGAACAGCGCCTCCATCTTCCAGATCGGCGTGTTCACCTCGCGCCCCCTGCTGCTCGCCGTGGCCATCAGCGGCATGATCCACTTCTCGGCGGTGGTCATCCCGGTGCTGCAGCCCGTGTTCAAGACCCACGCCATGTCGGGCATGGAGTGGCTCACCATGCTCGGTCTGTCGGCGCTGATCGTGCCGGTCGTCGAGCTCGCCAAGATCGTCATGCGCGGTCAGAGCGGTGGCGGCGCCGAGGCCGCTGCCAAGGGGTGAACCGGTCCGCGCACGAAAGGTGCCGACCAGAGCAGATGTGGTAGGCTCGGCCCCTGCATGAGCGCACCCCCCGCCCTGCCCGGGCTCCACTCCGGCGAGACGCCGATCGACCGCGCGCTGACGCTGCGGCTCGCGGGGGAGTCGGAGACCGCGCTGCGGTGGGCGGCGGCGGCGCTGCAGGCCGAGCCCGAGCTGCCGTCCGCGCTGCTGCTGGTCGCGGAGCTCCTGGCCGAGCTCGGTCGGAGAGACCCGGCGCGCGAGGGCCTCGAGGTGTGTGTCGCGCGCGCCATCGACGCTGGCCTCCTGCCGCTCGCCGTGGCGGCGTGCGTCGCCCTGCGCAGCCTCGGCGTCGACGCGAGCAAGAGCTTCGACGCCATCGCCGACGCGTTCCACGCCGGCTCCCCCCGCCTCGACGACGACGGTCGGCAGATGCCGCCGCTGCCCCCCAAGGCCGCCGAGCTGCAGCCCCTCTCGTCCCTGCTCACCGGGCCCGCGCTCCTCAACAAGGCCGTCGAGATCCTGCGCGCGGCGACCTCCAAGATGAAGCTCGCGATGAGCGAGGAGCGCGACTCCTCCCCCGCGCCCATGGTCCCCGCGCTGCCGCTGTTCTCGCGGCTCTCGCGGCTCGGATTGCGCGCGCTGATCGAGGCCTTCGAGGTGCGCGTCGTCCCCGCGGGCGGCGTGCTCATCGAGGAGGGCTCACCCGGCAGCGAGGCCTTCATCGTGGCCCGCGGTGAGCTCGAGGTGCGCCGCCAGATCGAGGGCTCCGCGGCCATGGTCCTCGCGCGCCTGCAGAACGGGCAGGTCTTCGGCGAGATGGCCCTCGTGTCGCGCGCACCCCGCGCCGCCAGCGTGGTCGCCTCGCGCCCTTCGCTGGTGCTCGCGGCGCACGTCGACGCGCTCGAGGTGGTGGCCGCGCGCGCGCCCGAGGTCGGCGAGCAGCTGGCCACGTTCTGCCGCGAACGCATGCTGCAGAACCTCGTGCGCACCTCGCCGATCCTCGGCGCGGTCGACCCCTCCGAGCGCGGCGGCCTCGTCTCGCGCTTCGAGACCCGCACCTTCGAGGCCGGCGACTTCCTCATCCGCCGCGGCGAGACCTCCACCGGCGTGTTCCTCATCGCCTCGGGCGAGGTCGACGTGCGCGCCGAGGACGAGGCGGGCGACGCCCTCACCATCGCCTCGCTCGGTCCGGGCGAGGTCGTCGGCGAGGTCGCGATGATCCTGCGGCGCCCGGCCGGCGCCGACGTCGTGGCGCGCTTCCCCACCGTCACGCTGCACCTCGCGGGCGCCACCTTCCTCGACGTGCTGCGCCAGCACCCGACCCTGCTCGCCCAGCTCTACGAGCTCGCCGTCAAGCGCGACGAGGAGACCACCAGCGTGGTCGCGCAGCACGCGATGGCCGCCGAGGCCGACGAGTACATCCTCGTCTGATGACGCGCGTCCTGGTCTCGGGTTTCGGGCCTTTTGGACGGGTCGTCGACAACCCGAGCGCGCGTCTCGCCACGAGCGCCGTGGGCGTCGACTCGATCGTGCTCCCGACGTCGTTCGCACGCGCCCCGGCGATGCTGCGCGCCGCGACCGAGGGCCAGGACTACGACGTCGTGCTCCTGCTCGGGGTCGCCGAGGGGCAGCCCGAGTTCGGCGTCGAGCAGTGCGGGCGCAACGTGGTCTCCGCCCGCATCCCCGACGTCGACGGGGCGATGCCGGTCGGCGTGGTGGTGGAGGGCGCGGCCGAGGTGATCCCCGTCACGCTCGACGTCGCGCAGGTGCAGGGCACGCTCGGGGCGCCGTCGCGTCTCTCCGACTCGGCCGGCACCTACGTCTGCAACGCCCTCCTGTTCCACGCGCTGCACGCCGCGGTCGCCCCGCGGGTCGGCTTCCTCCACGTGCCCCCGGACGAGCAGACCCTCGCCACCCCCTCCCCGCACGCCATGCCGTTCGAGCGCCAGCGGCGGGTGCTCTCGCGCGTGATCGAGGCGCTGCGTACGATGCCCCGATGAGCAGCCGGGACCGCATCCTCGCCCGCCGCGCGGCCTTCGTCGCCGCGGCCCTCGCCACGCTGCCCGCGGCGTGCAGCAAGAGCGAGGACGGCGAGATCGGCGCGCCCGCCGACGAGGCCAACAAGGCCAAGAAGAAGCCCGCCCCCGCCCCCGATGCCGAGCCCGTCCCGTGCCTCGCGGTGCCCCTCGAAGACGCCGGCGTGGCGGACGTCGCGCCCATGCCTTGCCTCTCGCCACCGCCCGCCGACGCAGGGGTGTACCCCAAGGTCTGCCTCTCGATCCGCCCCCCCGACGCCGGCGCCCCGAAGCCGTGCCTGAAGGTCGCGCCGACCGATCCCTTCGAGTGACGCGTCGGGTTCAGGGCTTCGGCGAGACGCGCAAGCTCATGCGCGCGCGGCCCCCGGTGGCCTTCTCGAACGAGAGGCCCGGCGGGTCGTCGCTCGCGCCGCCGAGGCGCCGCGCCCAGCGCTCCGCGACCGCCAGCTTCTCGCGCGGCAGCGCCTCCTCGGAGACCACCACGAAGGCGGCGCGGAACTCGGTCTGCGTGGCCTTCGGGACCGCGCCGTGGCGCGCGGTGAGGGCGGCGACCGAGACCTCGTGGGTCCCCGCCGCGGAGAGCCGGATGCGATCGTTCACGATGCCGTCGAGGGTGGCGTCGTCGAGCACGAGGGTGCTCGGCACCTCGCCCGCGTCGAGGAGGCCCATCAGGTAGAGCTCGAGCGGCGCGTAGGGGATGGTGTCCCCGCCGTTCGCGAACGGACCGAAGCTCGTGCCGAGCTCGAAGGCCACCCGACCGTCGGCGCCCGCGGTGCACGGCAACGGCGCGCCGCCCGCGCACGCGAGGCTCGCCCGCTGGAAGCCACCGAGCTGGCCGTACACGCTCGAGAAGCCCCAGTGGGGCCCGAACCTTGTCCCCTTGCCCGCACCGAACCCGAAGGAGGGGTCGAGGAACACGCCCCAGTGGTGGAGGGTCTCGTGGAGCGCGGGCCCGTTGGCCTCGGGGAACGCATCGAGGCCCACCACCGCCTTGAGGCGACCCTTGCTGCCGTACTCGGGGTCGTGCCACGGGCCCGGCTGGTTCAACCACGGGCGATGCGCGCTGCTCGCGTTGACGAGGCGCCCCGCGGCCTTGGCCGACAGCAGGGTGGCCGGCAACAGGAAGAGGAAATCGTACTCGTCGGCGTGCGTGGCGTAGAACGCGCGGGTGAGGACGCGCACGTCTCCCGCGGCGGAGGAGTCGAGGTGCGCGCGCAGGATCTTGGTCGCCTCGGGGTGGACGAGGTTCTCGGCCCACACCTCGCTCGAGCCCGCCACACCGGGGGGCGCCCCGGCCGCGGCCCCGCCCCGCCTCGCCCCGCACGCCGTGAGCACGGCGAGGGCGAGGACCGCGAGCTCACGCGAGCGCATCGACGACCGCGCGGGCGCGCGCGCCGAGCAGCTTGTACGCGGCGCGGTTGGCCACGACCACGCTCGAGACATCGCACACGTGCTCCCGGACCTCGAGCGCGTTCTGACGCAGGGTCTCCCCCGACTCGACGAGGTCGACGATGGCGTCGGCGAGACCCGTGAGCGGCGCCAGCTCGACCGAGCCCTGCACGTAGATCACCTCGGCCTGCACGCCGTGCTTCTCGGCGAAGTGCGCGGCCGCGATGCGCGGGTACTTGGTGGCGATCCGCGGCGGGTCGGGCAGTGGCCCCGCGCCCTCGCGCGCCGCGACCACCATGCGGCAGCGCCCGATCCCGAGATCGAGCGGCTGGTAGAGATCGAACCCGCGCTCGAGCAGGACGTCGCGACCGCAGATGCCGAGATCGGCGGCGCCGTACTCGACCCACGTGGGCACGTCGTCCGGCTTGAGCAGGAGCAGGTTCCAGCCGAGGGCGGGCAGCTCGCGGACCAGGCGACGGTCGGCCTCCTCGCCGAGCAGGGAGGCCGGGTCGATCCCGAGCTTTCCGAGGCGCGGCGCGAGCGCCTTGAGCACCCGCCCCTTGGGGACCGCGATCACGATCGGACGCATCGCGGAAGGCCATACCATGCGTGATAGGCTGCGGCAGTGCTGCTCGGTCGCTACCCGACCCCGATCACGCCCCTGCCCGAGTCCGCGCGCGCGGCGGAGCTGCCGGCGGGCGTGGCGTTGCTCTGCAAGCGCGACGACCTGACGAGCCCGATCTACGGCGGCAACAAGGTCCGCAAGCTCGAGAACCTCCTCGACGAGGCGCGCGCCCGGGGCGCCGCGCGCATCGTCACCGTCGGCGCCGTCGGCAGCCACCACGTGCTCGCCTGCACCGTGTTCGGGGTGCGCGCCGGCTTCGCGGTCGACGCGGTCCTCGCCCCGCAGCCGTGGACGCCGCACGTGGAGGAGGTGGCCCGCGCGACGCTGGGCGCCGGGGCCAACGTGCACCCGACGGGCTCGTTCGTGACCGTGCCGCTGGCCCTCGCGCGGCGGCTCGCCTCGCGCGGATCGGCCTATTTCGTGCCGCCGGGAGGCTCCTCGGTCGGCGGCACCCTCGGGTACGTCGAGGCGGCGGCCGAGCTCGCCGCGCAGATCGAGCGCAAGGAGCTCGAGCGCCCCACGAGCATCGTGGTCGCGCTCGGGAGCGGCGGCACCGCGGCCGGTCTCCTCGTGGGCCTCGAGCGCGCGGGGCTCCTGCACGGGCCGCGGCCCGTCGAGCTCGTCGCGGTGCAGGTCGTCGATCCGCCGCTCACGGGCGCCACCTCCGTCCTCGCCCTCGCCATGGCGGTGCGCCGCCGGCTGGGCCTCTCGCTGCGTCGACCGAGCCTCGGTGCCATGTCGCGCGCGCTGCGGGTCACCCGGGCCTTCCTGGGCGACGGTTACGGGCATCCGACGGCCGAAGGCGGCCGCGCGGTGGCCCTCGCGGCGCGCGACGGCCTCGTGCTCGACGCGACCTACACCGCCAAGGCCTTCGCCGGAGCCCTCGCCGACGCGCGGGGCCGGCCTGCCGGCGCGACGGTGCTCTTCTGGCACACCCTCTCGGCGCCGGAGCCCATGCAGGCCCTGCTGTCCCGGGCCCCCGCGGGGGTCGCCCTGCCCGTCCCGGTTCGCGCGCTCATGCTCGGGTTGCCCACCGCCGCGCGGCAGTGATAGCTCTTCGGGTATGCACGAGCAGAACGTCGCCATCCTCAAGGGTCTGGTCGCCGTGGCGTGGGCCGACGGCGATTTCGCCGAAGCCGAGAAGCAAGCCCTCGACGGCCTGCTGGCGGCGTTCGGCGCGACCGACGACGAAGCCAAGGACCTCCGCACCTACGCGGACACCCCGCGCAACATCGACGACATCCCGCTCAAGGCCCTCTCGGCCGACGACCGGCGCATGCTGTACTCGCACGCCGTGCTCCTCACCTGGGTCGACGGCAACCAGCACCCGAAGGAGAAGGAGTTCCTCGACGCGCTGGCCGGGCACCTCAAGCTCCCGGAGCCCGAGGCCGCCGCCATCGCCCACGCGAGCTCCGAGCGCGCGAAGAAGTACCTGAAGCTGCTCGAGTAGCCTCGGCGCGCTGGGTGCCCTGCGGGCGCTGAACAGCCCGCTGAACAGCCTCGTCGGTCCTGCCTTGCGCAACGGCGCGGGGTGTGGCACCTTCCGCCTCCGCTTTTCGGCCCCGATCCGTGGGCCACGTTTCGAAGGAGAACGCGTCGAATGCCGTCCGAAGCCGTCCAGTGCAAGCCCCTCGAGGTCATCGTCGGAGATCGCGGGGTCGAGCGCGCGATCAAGCAGCTCAAGCGCAAGCTGGCCGCCGAGGGCGTGCTCCGCGAGCTCAAGCTCCGTCGCCACCACATGAAGCCCTCCGTCAAGCTCCGCAAGAAGATGGCCGAGGCCGCGCGCCGCCGTCGCAAGCGCACCAAGCTCGAGGGCACGCTCTAGAGCGTCGTCGTCGGTGAACGCGAAGAGGTCCGCAAGGGCCTCTTCTGCGTTTTTGCGGCCCTGTTTGTCTTGTTCGCCCTACGTGCCGTCGCTTCGGCGCTGCGCCCCTTCGCTCCGTCCCTTCCGGGCTCACACGGGTTTGTCTTGTTCGCCCTACGTGCCGTCGCTTCGGCGCTGCGCCCCTTCGCTCCG
>CAZUZY010000275.1:9257-11927 GCA_964624885.1 uncultured Polyangiales bacterium
TCCCTTCCGGGCTCGAGGCGGTTCAGCCAGTCCAGCCGTGACGGGCCTTCACCTCAGGGCGCCTTGGGCTTCTTGGCGAGGTAGTCCTTCACCACGTCGGCGACGGGGCGCGCGGCGCCCTTCGGGCCGAAGCGGCGGTCGTCGCCGGTGAGCCCGACGATGGCCTGCACCGCGGCGATGCGGGTGCGGTCCTCCGAGGCTCCGCCGGGCAGCGAGAGCCAGCCCATCAGGAGCGGGAGGAGCCGCGCGTCGGCCCCGTCCGCGGCCGCGCGCACATAGGCCTCGCGCACCCACCAGTGGAAGTCGCGATCGAGGTCGTCCTTGCGGGCGAGCACGCGGTCGGTGAACAGCGTGCGGGCGGCGGCGTCGACCGGGGTCTCGGGCTGCTTGTCGGGCGCGAGCAGCTCGAGCACGCGTTCCGCGGCCACGCGCAGCGGCAGGTACCCGAGCTGGGCGTCGCTCCCCTCGTAGCCCGCGAAGTGGCGCTCCGCCGTCGTGGTCCCGACGACCTTCACCACGGCGTAGAAGTCGCCCGAGCTCGACCAGCCGCTCAGGCCGAGCCCGTTGCCGGGCTTCTTCGGCACGTCGAGGGTCACGCTGAGGGCCGCGTTCGCGAAGTCCGCCGCCTCGAGGCCGACGCCGGCCTTGGCGTCGAACGCGCGCACGCGGACGCCGTCGGTGTGCTCGTCGGCCCAGGCCGAGACCTTCTTCCCCTTGGCCCGCTCGAGGGCCAGCGCGGTCGCCTTCCACGTGGTGCCGGAGCGGCGCAGGGAGAGGATGCTGATCGTGCGGCCGAAGGAGTGACCGAAGCCGAGCTCCACGACCACCTCCTGCACGACCCCCTGGGCGGCAGCGCAGGGCGGGATGAAGACGCTCAGCGTCTGGTTGGGCTCGCTCGGCACGAAGCGCTTGTCCAGCGCGGCACGCAGCGTGGTGGTGGGGACCGGGGCGCACGGCGTGACCTTCGCCGAGGCGCTCGGGGTCGCGCTCGGCTTCGCCGAGGGACTCGGGGGCGGAAGCGGGGGCGCCGACGAGGCCGACGGGGCGGCGGCGAGCGCGCACAGCGTGAGGAGGGCGAAGCCGAGCGGGCGCATCTGCCCGACGGACAACGACGACGGAGCCGGGTTCCCGTCAGGGCTGCAGAGCGTCCTTGTCGAGCGCGATGAGGCGCTTGGCGATGCCCCCGACGAGGGGGATCGACCAGGTCTCACCACGGTAGGCGCGCACGGCCGCCATGACGGAGACGACGAGGAAGATCGCGGTGAAGAGCGCGACCGACCCGAGCCAGCCGAGCGCGATCATCGCCCCGAGGATTCCGGACCGGTCGTGCGGCACGGCCGCCGCCAGCCCGAACGTGAGCAGGAGACCCCCGATCCCGACCACCGCGGCGACGGGGATGTGGAGGGCCCAGAGCACGAGCGCCTGCATGGCGTGGAACGACGCGTGGCGCGACTCGGTGCGCTTGAGCGCGTAGACCGCGAGCGGTCCGACCATCCAGAAGCCGAAGAAGATCGCGCCGTGCGCGAGCGCGGCGAGCAAGCACTCCTCGTTGTTCGGGACCTGCGCGGCGGGCGCGGCGGGGGACATGGACCTCACGTTAAGCACCACGCCGCCCGCGTCGAGGGAAGGTAACGACGGGACGCGCGGCTCGACGTCAGGGCAGCGCGTGGAGGAGCGCGAGCATCCGCGCGCGCACCTCGGCGACCGTGGCGCGCTCCGCGGGCAACGCGAACGACTCGACCGCGCGTGGTGTCGCGGCCGGCGTCGGGTCGATGCCGCAGCGGACCACCTGCGCGAGGCCCCGACCCGCCGCCTCCGTGGCCTGCGCGATCTCGGTGGTGAGATCGCCGTCCAGCACCTCCACCACGCCACGCTCGATCTGCTCGAGGAACAGCACCGACGCGAGCGACCGCTCGGCGGCCAGCGCGGGCCCCGGAGGGAACGCCAGCCGGATGCGCAGATCCTCGTGCCCGAGCTCCTCGACCAGGCGCACGACGAGTGCATGCAGCGCCGCCAGCAGCAACACGATTCGCTGCACCGGCACCCCCGGGTCCTTGCAGCGCGCGTCGACCAGCGCGGGCTCGAGCACGAACGACACGAAGCGGTGGGTGCGCAGCAGCGTGGCCTCGTCGCGCGTGTAGTAGAGCAGCTCGCCCTGCGCGAAGCGCACGTCGAACAGGTCGATCTCGCCGTGATCCTCCAGGTAGACCAGCTCGCTCGTGACCAGGTTCTCGAGGGAGCCCACCGTCGAGAGCGCCGAGAAGCCACCCACCGGGTAGGTGTCCTCCTCTTCGGCCCGCGCGCTGGTGGCGCCGCGCGGGCGCACCTTGTGGCGCAGCCGACGCGGCACCCCCTCGAGCAGCGCGGCGCGCGCCAGCAGCACGTCCTCGAGGGCGATGCGCTGGGCCAGGCTCTCGAGGACCGCGAGGTGCTCGAGGGTGAACACGTCCCCTTCGCCGAGCAGCGTGCGCGTGCGCTGCGCGGCCACCACGAGGCCGTCGTAGCCCTGCGTCAAGAGGGCGCGCACCTGGCCGTCGCCGCGGAGCGCCGCGAACGGGTCCTCGGGCTCGACCGAGCGCTGCGCGAACCGACGCGCGGTGCCCGGCGGCAACGACACCGCGTGCGCGGGCTTGGCCCGGTGCAGCAGCGTCGCCAGCGTGACGCCCACCG
>CAZUZY010000276.1:0-11916 GCA_964624885.1 uncultured Polyangiales bacterium
CGGGCCCCGGCGCCCCGGCCGTCGGGCCCGCGCCCGAAGACCACCCACGCGCCCTCGCGATGGGTGGCCACCACCGCCGTGTCGAGCTCCGGGATCGGCGGCACAGGGCGGTAGAGCCGCCCGTCGAAGAAATGCGCGGACCGGTTCTCGGGCGCGCTCACGTCGAGGCCGTCGGTCGCGCGCTCGGACGAGGCGGCGGGCTCCCGCGCGAGGAGCAGCGCGCGCCCCTCTTCGTCGACCACCCCCCGCATGACGCCGGCGAGCTTGGCGCGGGGCTCGTGACGCACGCTCCAGACCCAGCCCGCGAGGGCCAGCGGGGGCGTCGGTGGCCGGACGATCCGGACCCCTCGGGCGAGGGTCTCGAGGGCTGGCTCGAGGGTGCGGAAGAACGACTCGATGGTGGCCGGACGCTGCTCGGGATCGGTCGCGAGACCCAGATCGAGGGCCGCCTCGAGCGCCACGAGCGCGGCACGGCGTTCGGGGTTCGCGAGCGAAGGATGGAGCGTGTTGGCGGTCGCCAGCGCCTGGCCGGGCCGTCCGGTGAGCACGAAGCGCGCGAGGGCGGCGAAGGCGAAGACGTCGACCGCGGGCGTGGGCGAGGCGCCCTCGCGCTGCTCCGGGGCCCGGTACGCATCGGGGACGTGCGCGGGGGTGTCGGTGAGCACACCGAACCCCGGGGGCAGGCCGGTCGGACGGGCGATGGCGAGGTCGCTGACCCGCGCGACGTCGCCCGCCATCAGCACGTTGGTGGGGCCGAGCCCGCGGTGGAGCAGGCCGTGTCCGTGCACGAGGTCGAGGCCCTTGGCGACCCCGCGGAGCACGGCGAGCGCGGTCCTCGCGTCGAGCGCGAAGCCGTTGGTCGTGATCTCGAGGCGCACGCGGGTGAAGAGGCTCGCGTCGGCGACGTCGACCGGTGCGGGCACGAGCTCGAGGGTGAGGAACGGCACCTCGAGATCGAGGCCGCGCGCGGGCTCTCGACCGAGCTCACCGGCCTCGAGCAGCCGGACCACGTGCGGCGACGGGGGGACGCGCTCGTTGAGGATGGCGACGAGGCGCGCCTGCTCCCGCGACAGCAGCCGGGGCCCGTCGGGCCAGGCGAGCGCGATGGAGGGGCGCAGCACCTTGAGCGCCACCGGCAACGCACCCCGCCGATCGATGCGCGTGGCCGCGAAGGTGACGAAGAGAGCGCCGTGACCGAGGAGGCGTTCGACGCGGAGGCGCCCCGGGAACCCCTCGGTCTTGTCCACGGTCAACAAGGCGCCGACCAGTCCCTCGAGCTCGCGGCGCAGCTCCACCGGCAGACCGCTCCGCAGCGTGCGACGGTCGTCCATCACGAGACCTCCGCCGCGCGGCGCCGTCCCGAGCGGGGACCGCTCGCGCAAAGCTCCGGCCGAGGGGCGGAGGCCGTGGAAAACCTGGACGGCGAGCGAAGCTGCATGGCGGCGCGGAACATAGGATAGAATCCTCGGTCATGACACTGCTCGAGGCGCCGCGCGCCGCGGTCGAGGCCCTGTTCGAGCGCCTGCAGGTGGCCGCGCGCCTCGGCGTGCGCTCCGGGCTCGCGTTCGACCTCACCGCGCGCGGCGCCACCACGCTCGTCTCGCAGCTCGCCCGCGGTCGCAGCGGTCCCTCGACGATCTGGCGGGTGCACGCGGCCAACTCGCCCGACAAGCTCGGGCTGATCTTCCCGGCCAGCGAGGCGCGCCCCGGCGAGGCCACGCGCAGCTGGACCTACGGAGAGCTCGACAAGGAGGCCGACGACCTCGCCGGCGGGCTGCGAGCCCTCGGCCTCACGGGCAAGACCTTGCTCGTGATGATGAAGAACCGGCCGGAGTACCTGATGCTCGGCACCGGGGCCGCGCGCGCGGGGACGGCCATGGTGACGGTCTCCTGGCGGAGCACCCCCTCCGAGCTCGCGTACCTGGTCAACCACTCGGGCGCGGGAGCGCTGGTGGTCGACGCCCAGGTCGCCGCCACGGTCGAGAAGGCCCGCGGCGAGCTCGGTGCGCTCGGCGACCGCATCTTCGCGGTGGGGGCCGACGTGCCGGGCCTGCGACCGTTCGACGAGCTCGTGCGGGCGGGCCTCCACCAGCACGACGCCAAGGACGAGGGCGCCGTCGTCGTCTACACGAGCGGCACCACCGGCAAGCCCAAGGGCGCCGTGCGCAAGTTCAACAAGGAGCTGCTGCCGGCCGTGATGCGCTTCCTCGCCGAGACGCCCATGCGCTCGGACGACGTGCACCTCGCGGCGTGCCCGCTCTACCACACGACCGCGTTCGGCTTCATCGCCATGAGCCAGATCCTCGGGGCGACGGTCGTGCTGCTCGACGAGTTCCACCCGACCCGGTTCCTCGACGCCATCGAGCACCACCGCGTCACCACGACCGTGCTCGTGCCGACCATGCTGCACCGGCTCCTCGCGATCGGCGAGGCCGAGATCCGTCGGCGCGACACGCGGTCGCTCGCGGCGCTGTTCTGCACGAGCGCGCCGCTGCCCGGCCCCGACAGCGACCTCGCCATGGACCTGTTCGGAGACATCGTCTTCAACCTCTACGGCGCCACCGAGACGGGGGTGGTCACCCTCGCGCACCCCGAGGATCTGCGGCGCTCCCCGGGCACCATCGGGCGGGCCGTCCCCGGCAACGACGTGCGCCTGCTCGACGACCACGGGCACGACGTTCCCGAGGGCAAGGTGGGCGAGCTCTTCACCAAGAACGCGATGCTGGTGGCCGGCTATCACGACGACGAGGCGGCCACGCGGGGCTCGATGCGCGACGGCTGGTTCTCGGTCGGTGACCTCGCGCGGCGCGACGCCCACGGGTGCTACCACCTCGAGGGCCGCAAGCGCGACATGATCATCTCGGGTGGCGTCAACGTGTACCCCGCCGAGGTGGAGGCCATCCTCGAGGGGCACCCTTCGGTCGACGAGGTGGCGGTCATCGGCCTGCCCGATCCGGAGTGGGGCGAGCGGGTCACGGCGGTGGTGGTCCCGCGCGACGAGGGCGGCAGCGAGGCGGCGCTCAAGTCGTGGTGCAAGGAGCGTCTCGCGGGGCCGAAGGTCCCGCGGCAGTTCGTGGTGCTCGAGGCGGGGGCGGCCTTGCCGCGCAACCCGACCGGCAAGGTACTCAAGCGCGACCTCCGGGCGCGCTATGCGGAGGCTCGATGAGCAGCGATCGTCTGACCCGGAGGGAGCTCTCCTGGCTCCTCACCCAAGAGGCCCGTGGGGCCGCGGATCGCCTGCGTCAGGGCGTGCAGATCCTCACCCAGCCCCCCGAGCCGCCGGCGCCCAAGAGCGATCGAGCGCCAGCCTCCGAGCGTCCGCTGACGCTCTCGCTGGCCGGCGAGGGTACGGAGGGGCTCGAGTCCACCCTGAATGCGCTCGACGAGGCGATGCAGCGGCTCTCGGAGCTCTCGGGCCCGGCATCCGGGGCTCGCTCGCGGCGGGGGCGCATCGACCTCGGGGCGCTGCTCTGGGAGCTCGCGCCGGGCGCACGCGTGTCCCTCGAGCCGGGGGCCGGCACCGAGGTGTTCGGCGAAGAGGCCGAGCTGCGCCGCATGCTCAACGTCCTCCTCGGCGGCACCGCGGGCGGGGCCACGCCGCAGGGGGTCGCCGTGCGTCGCGAGGGCAAGGACGTGCGGCTCGCGGTGGAGCTCGGCCCCGACACGGCGCCGATCTCGCCGGCCGAGCGCGCGTGGCTCTCGCGCATGTCGATCCGCTACGGCGGCCGCTACGAGCTCGACGGCAACAGCGAGTGCCTGGTGTTCCCCGCGCTCGAGGCCGAGGACGCGAACGAGGTGCTCACGCTGCGGCGCGAGCTCGAGGCCGCCAAGGCCCAGGGCGAGGCCTACGCCCGCGAGCTCGCCGCGGTGTTCGAGGAGCCGTCGCTCGGCTCGCGCCCGCCGCTCGTGGGAGAGACCCCCTACGAGGGCCTCGCGGTCGCTGCCCGACTCGCGGAGGCCCTGGCCGACGATCTGCGCGCGGTGTTCGGTCCGCTCGGCGCGGCCCGCCTGCGGGTGGGCAACGGCGACGCGCTGGTCGAGGAGGTGCAGCGCACGCTGGCGCGCGGCGCCGATCTGCTCGCGGTCTCGCGGCAGATGGCCAAGGTGGGCAGCGGCGTCGGTCCGCTCGAGGTCGATCTGGCGGTCCTGGCGCAGGACGAGGCGGCGCTCGCGGCCGTGGCGTTCGCCTCCCGGTCGGTGCTCTTGACCGTGGCGCCGGCCGAGGCCGCCGAGCCGCTCCTCGTGCCGGGGATGCCCGCCGCGCTGCGGGCGATGGTGGCCGAGATGCTCGACCGCGCCCTGCGCTCGAGCGCGCCCAAGGGGGAGGTCCGCTTGCTGGTGCGGGGGCCGGCCCTGGTGGTCGAGGCCACGGGCAAAGGCCCCTCCATGGTCGATGCGGGGCGGATGGCGCACGCATTTCTCCAGGAAATTGCTCGCGCGCACGGTCTTCGGCTAGAGGTGGAGGAGAGACGGATCTCGGTCGTGGTCCCTTCCACGCCTGGAGCCGCCCAAGGCTAGAACACGATGCGCATCCTGGTGCTGGAGGACGAGGACTCGATTCGACGGATGATCTCCGCGCTGGTGCAGGCGCGTGGGTTCGAGGTCGTCGGCGTCTCGACGGGGGTCAAGGCCGTGGACGAGGCGCTGCAGCGCGCCCCCGACGTGGCGATCCTCGATCTGATGGTTCCCGGGGCCTTCGATGGCTTCGAGGTGTGCCGCCGCCTGCGCGCGCACGCCGCGACGGCCAACATGCCGATCATCATCATCTCGGCGCTCGACGACACGGAGTCGCGCCGCAAGGCCACCGAGGCCGGGGCGACCACCTACTTCGTGAAGCCGTTCTCGGCCATCGCGCTCCTCAAGGAGCTCGAGGCCGTCAAGGCGCGCCGCTGACGGGCGCGCCGCCGACGGCTCGCTCGCCGCTCAGCTCTTGAGCGCTTCGTCGAGCTTCTCGTTGATCTTCGACTCGATCGTCCCCTTCATCAGCTTGAGGGCGAACGTGAGGCCGACCTCGACCTTGATGGTCGAGTCGGTCACCGCGACGGTGCCCTTGGCGCCCTTGGCGACGCCGCCCTTGGCCTCGAAGTGGATCGCGTCGGACTTCCACGACCACTCGATGCCGAGCTTGTCCTGGAGCTTGGTGGCCAGCGACTCGGCCTTCTGGCGCGCGACGTCTTTGCCGAGGGCGTGATTGCGGGAGATGGAGATGTCAGCCATGCGTGGCCGGCGGACGTAGCGGTGCTTTGCGCGAGCGTAAATGAGCGAACGATGGAGCCAGCCGCGGCCGCCGCCGGGTGAAGCCAAAACAAAGGAGGGGAGCGCAGGCTCCCCTCCTCGTGACACGACGCGACAAACCGCGGCGCGCTATTCCTTGCTGTCGCCGCGGGCGAAGATGCTGGCGACGTAGTTGAGGACGTCGGTCGCGCTCACCTCGTTGTACCCGAAGTACTTGATGAGGCGCGCCTTGATGACGTCGATCTTCTCCTGCGTCTCCTTGTCGACGACGGCGGAGACCAGCGTCTTGAGCTTGATGCTGTCCTTCTGGTCCTCGAACAGCTTGAGCTCGAGGGCGCGGCGCAGGCGGTCGTTGGTGTGCCACTCGAAGCGCTTGCCCTCGATGGCGAGCGCGCCGATGAAGTTCATGATCTCCCGCCGGAAGTCGTCCTTGCGGTTCTCGGGGACCTCGATCTTCTCCTCGATCGACCGCATCAGGCGCTCGTCCGGCTCGTCGTCGTGGCCGGTGTACTTGTTGCGCACCTTCTCCTTGAGGGTGAAGGCCTTGATGTTGTCGATGTAGTTGGCGGCGAGCTTGTTGATCGCCTCCTCGTCGGCGCTGATGGCGCGCTGCACCTCGTTCTTGACGATCTCGGTGTACTCGCCCTTCACCTCACCGATCAGCTTGCGGTAGCGGTCGCGCATCTCCTCGTTGGTGATGAGCGAGTGGTGCGAGAGGCCCTTCTCGAGCTCGTTGAGCACCATGAACGGGTTGATGGTGCCCTCGCCGGCGTCGTCCACGAGGGCGTTGCTGATCTTGTCCTGCACGTAGCGGGCGGAGATGCCGTCGAGGCCCTCGCGCTTGGCCGTCTTGCGCAGCTCCTTGACCGTGTCCTGGGTGTACCCGGGGAGCACCTTGCCGTCGTAGAGCTTGAGCTTCTGCAGCGTGGAGAGCTGGCCCTTCGGCGGCTCGAGGCGGGACATCACGGCGAACATCGCGGCCACCTCGAGGGTGTGGGGGGCGATGTGCTTGCCCTTGATCTTCGCGCCCGCGAAGTCCTTCTCGTAGATCTTGATCTCCTCGCTGATGCGCGTGATGTAGGGGATGTCGATCTTGATCGTGCGGTCGCGCAGCGCCTCCATGAACTCGTTGTCGAGGAGCTTCTTGTACTCGGCCTCGTTGGTGTGGCCGAGGATCACCTCGTCGATGTCGGTCTGCGCGAACTTCTTCGGCTTGATCTTGTGCTCTTGCGAGGCGCCGAGCAGGTCGTAGAGGAACGCCACGTCGAGCTTGAGCACCTCGACGAACTCGACCACGCCGCGGTTGGCGATGTTGAACTCGCCGTCGAAGTTGAAGGCGCGCGGGTCGCTGTCCGAGCCGTACTCGGCGATCTTGCGGTAGTTGATGTCGCCGGTGAGCTCGGTCGAGTCCTGGTTCTTCTCGTCCTTGGGCTGGAACGTGCCGATGCCGATGCGGTCCTTCTCGCTGATCAGCATGCGCTTGATGCGGATGTGCTGGTCGATGACCATCGCCCAGTTGCCCTTGTAGCGGTCGAGCAGGTTCTTGAAGATGAACCGGCAGGCCGGGTCGAGGTCGCCCTTGGACTTGACCTTGAAGTGCTCGTTGGAGAGGCCGAGCTCGGCGATGACCTTGTCGCGCCACTCCTCGGGGATGAGGCGGAGCGGCTCCTCGTGCATGGGGCAGGGGAACTCGCCGGTGACGTCGTCGCGCCCCTCGAGGCCGGTGCCCTTGAGGTTCACCCACTTGAACGTGTAGAGCGCGCCGTCGGGCGTGCGCGAGTAGTGCTCGAGACCCTTCTTGAGCAGGCGCGCGATGGTGGACTTGGACGAGCCGACCGGGCCGTGGAGCAGGATGACGCGCTTCTCGGGGCCGTAGCCCTCGGAGGCCGCGCGCAGCACGTGGACGAGCCGCATCAGCGGGATGTCGAGGCCGAAGATGGCGTCCTTGCCGCCCTCGAGCTCGTCCTTGAAGAAGTTGTAGCGGACCAGCTTCTTCTTGTTGTCGATGTACTCCTCGGTGCCGTAGCTGACGATCATGTCGTAGACCCGCTGGAACGCGTTGCGGGTCACCTGCGGCCGCTTGCGGACGATGTCGAGGTAGTCCTCGAAACCTCCCTCCCAGGCGAGGTCGCGATAGAGATCGTAGTCCTGCATCGCAGCGATGCGGTCGACGAAGCGCTTCGGGGTCGGGGTCGATTCGGGCATCGGGGGAAGGATACGGAGGAAACCCGGTGAGATCCACGTTGACGCTCGCGCCCGACCTTCCGACCTTGGGGGGGTGGCGAAGCTCTACTTCCGGCACGGCACCATGGGGTCGGCCAAGACCCTGAACTTGCTCGCGGTCGCGCACAACTACCGCGCGCAGGGCAAGCGCGTGCTCGTCCTCAAGCCTCGCCTCGACGACCGCTTCGGCGCGAAGAAGGTCGTGTCGCGGGCCGGGCTCGAGCAGGAGGCCGATCTGCTCGTCGACGCCGACACCGAGCTCGCCCCCAGCGTGTTCGAGGGGATCGACTGCATCCTCGTGGACGAGGCCCAGTTCCTCTCGGAGTCGCTCGTCGAGCAGCTCCGCGCCGCCACGCTCACCCACGGCGTGCCGGTCATCTGCTACGGCCTGCGCACCGACTTCCGCACGCGACTGTTCCCCGGGGCCCGCCGCCTCCTCGAGCTCGCGGACACCATCGAGGAGGTCAAGGTCACCTGCCAGTTCTGCAACCGCAAGGCGATCTTCAACATGCGGTTCGCCGGGGGCCGGCCCACGCTCGACGGCGCGCAGGTGCAGCTCGGCGCCGAGGAGAGCTACCTGCCGGTGTGCTTCGCCTGCTGGGACGAGCGCCTCCCCGGCCGCAAGGTGAGCGCCCCTTGAACACCACCAAGAAGACCCCGGCGACCTGGCTGTTCTTCGGGTCGCTGGCCATCTCGTTCCTCGTCGTGTGGCAGCTCCTCGTGCCGCTCAGCGTGGGCGCGGTGCTCGCCTACGTGAGCGAGCGCCCGATCGACGCCATGGCGCGCCGGTTCCACCGCGAGGGGCGCACGAACTTCCGCTGGCTGTTCGCCATCCTGTTCGTGTTCGCGGCGTTCCTCGTGTTCATGGTGCCGCTCGCGGCGGCGCTCTACGTCGCCATCCGCGACCTCGCGCGCCTGCTCGCGACGAGCAACGCGGAGCAGTGGGGCAAGAAGCTCCACGACGCGGCCGTCGCGCTGACCGCCTGGGGCAAGACCCACGGCGTCGAGCTCGACGCGGCCGAGATCACGGCCAAGGGGCGGACGCTGCTCGGCGAGGCGGCCACCAAGGGCGGGCTCATGCTGGGTGCGGTGCTGTCCGCCACGCCGGACGCGCTCTTCAACGTCTCGGTCATCGTGCTCACCTGGCTGTTCCTCGCGGTCGAGGGCCCCGCGGCCCGCGAGCGGATCCTGCCGCGGCTGATCCCCTGGGAGCGCGAGCGCGAGATCCTCCGCGAGATCGCCGCCGAGGTCATCCAGAGCGTGCTGGTGGCCAACGTGCTCGTGAGCATGGTGCAGGCGGTGATCGCCAGCGTCACCCTGCTCGCGCTCGGCGTGCCCCGCGCGTTCGTGTGGGGTGTGCTCACGTTCTTCCTGTCGTTCGTGCCCGTGGTCGGCACCACGCCGGTCACCATCGGCGCCACGATCTGGCTGTTCCTGCACGGCCGGCCCACCGCGGCGATCGTCATGGGGATCATCGCCGTCTTCGTCACGGTGGTGGACAACATCATGCGGCCGTTGTTCATGCGGTCGAGCGTGGAGCTGAATTTCCTGTGGATCCTCGTCGCCTTGATCGGCGGGGTCGGCATGTTCGGGCTGCCGGGGGTGATCCTCGGGCCGATGGCGTTCTCGCTGTTCGTCGCCTCTCTGCACGCGCTCGAGGCGGTGGAGGCCGAGGAGGCGGCGATCGCGCGGGGCGAGGAGCCGCCGCGGCGGAGCCGGCTCTCCGTGCCCCCCGGGGTCCGCACCACGACGCCGCCCATCGGCTCGGCACGGACAGGGACGCCGGGGATCGGGTCGCCGCGCAGCATTACGCCGCCCATCGGCTCGCGGCTCCCCACGCCGCCGCCCCTGAGCTCGCCGCGGAGCAGCACGCCGGAGCCGCGGCTGCCGACGCCGCCGCCGCCTTCGCGACCGAAGGAGTAGTCAGCGGTCGCGACGACGCTGCTCGTCGAGGGTGGCTTCGATCTGGAGGACCATCAGCTGGTCCTTGGGTCGCGCGAGCTTGCGCTTGACCTCGAGGAGACGGGCCAGAGAGAGCACGCGCACCTCGAACCCACCCCGATCGACGAGATCGCTGTCGGGAAGGAGGTCCTCGTACGTCGTGGCCTCACGCGATCGTTCCCCGGCCGCCGCCAGCAGCAACACGTCGGCGAGGAGCGCATCGTGGGTCCGCGCCCGCTCTGCAGGCGTCAGGGCCAGCATGGCTCGGACGAGCGTCCGGTCCACACCGTTCTCGTCGTAGTCCGGGGGATCTTCCTCACCGACCATGGTGAAACATAGCACTGCCTGGACATCGGACCGTCTCGGCACAGGCGTGGCACAGCTTCGTCGACGCAGTGGCAAGACGCTCGGCCGAAAGCGGGTGGCTCGGAGATTGCACGGAGGAGCAGCGCATGAAGGCGCGGCACACCCTCCCGTTCGCGGCGCTCGTGGTCGTGGCGTGCTCGAGCGACCCGGCACCCCTCGCGGCGACGACGTGGACGTGTTCGAGCGCGACGCCGCTCACGAACGCCCAGGCGCTGGCGTTGCCTTACGAGCACCACCCGGAGATGCTTCCCGCGTGCACGCCGCGCTGCGGCGTCTCCACCTGCGGAGGCTCCTGTCCCGCGCGGGCGCTGCCGACGGGGGCCTGCGACGGCGAAGGCGCGTGCTCGATGGGCGTGCAGATCGAGTGCAAGGGTCCGGGCCGGGGGCCGGTCCACGGCTACACCTGTCGTTGCCACGACGGACAGTGGTCGTGCGTGATCGGCCAGATGGGCGGCGCGATCTGTGACGGGGGCCCCGTTGATTGAGGCACGCGCCACGATCTTCCTGCTCGTCGGGTGCGCGGCCGACCCGTCTGCGACGCCGGCGACCACCCACTGGGTCTGCGCCGACGGGCCGCGCATGACCAACGGCCAGGCGCTGGCCTTGCCCCACGAGGACATGGCCGGGGCGAGCACCCTGCCGAAGTGCACGCCGAGCTGCGGCGCGGACGTGCCGTCGGGCAACCTGCAGGCGCGCGCGCTGCCGACCGGCGCCTGCGAGGGCGAGGGGGCCTGCACGATGGGCGTCGCCATCCAGTGCAAGGGCCCGGCCCCGGGACCGCTGAACGGCTACGTCTGTCGCTGCGGCGGCGGGCGGTGGTCGTGCGTGCTCGCGCAGCAAGGCGCCTCGATCTGCGAGGGTGGCCCGATCGACTAGGGCTCGGGCCCTCGATACACCACCACCGACGGCGAGCTCTTCACGATCGCGGCCGCCCGCACGCCCGGGTCGACCAGCGACCGCCGCGCGTGGGCGAACGTCGTCGCGATGCCGAGCCCGGCCGCGAGCGCGCAGAGCAGCGGCCGCTCCGCCACGTTGTGGATCGCGGCCAGGACGGCGGCGAACTGGGCGATCGTGGTCGCCTTGCCGAGCCACTCGGCCCCGATCCGCCGCACCGCCCGCATCGGCAGGAGGAGCGCCACCCCGATCAGAAGCAGTTCTCCGAGATCGCGCACGCCGAGCAGGACCGCCTCGGTCTTGGTGAGCCGGGCCTGCACGACCAGGGCGATGGCGACGGTCAGCACGAAGATCTTGTCGACGATGCCGTCGAGCAGCGCGCCGAGCTCGTGCGCCTCTCCCCGCTTGCGCGCGACCCAGCCGTCGAGGACGTCGGTGAGCCCGGCCACCACCAGCACCGCGGTGGCCCACCGGGGCTGCCGCGCCACGACCACGAACACCGCGGCCAGCGGCACGCGCGTGAGGGTCAGACCGTCGGCGATACGGAGGGGCACGTCGGACGATCGAGCAACGTGCGTGCCCGGACCCGACAGAACAGCGCGAAGGCCACGCTCACCCCGGCACCCAGCAAGAACACGGCCCTCGGCGCGCGGGCGGCGTCGGCCGCGCTGCGGGTGAGGGCGGCGACGACGCCGGCCACGATCGGGCCGAGCAGCATCCCCACGCAGCCCGCAACCTGGAGCGCACCCATCGCGCGGGCGCGGTCCCCCGACCCGGTCGAGGACCGCTCGACGGCGCTCGCGAAGAGGGCCGCCCCGCCGAGCCCGAAGACCACCATCGGCAACGGGAGCAGGGCGGTCGTGCAGTAGCCGAGCAGCAGGAGCCCCGCGCCGGCGGCGATGGCGCCGTAGGAGGCGAGCGCGTCCGCGTGGCCCCGGCCCGCGATCCGGCCGAGCGGGTAGCTCGCGAGGGCGAACGGCACGGTCACCGCGGCGAACAGCGCCCCGATCGTCCCGTCACCGAGGCGGTGCACGCGGTGCGCGAACAGCGCGAAGGTGACGACGAGGCAGCCCACCAGGAAGCGTCCGAGGAAGGCGCTCGCGAAGGCCGTCGGGTCGAGCGAGGAGGGGCGGAGCGTCGCCGAGGCGGTGCCTCGAGCCTGCGCCGGCGCGAGCGCAGCGACCACGAGGAGCAGGGCCGTGCCCACCGCGAACGCGGCCCGGGGCCCCCCGAGGTGGACGGCGAGGCCGCCGACCG
>CAZUZY010000277.1:0-11901 GCA_964624885.1 uncultured Polyangiales bacterium
GTCGGCGAGATCCCGCGCCCGCGTGGCGCGCCGTGGCTGCTCGACTTCACCGGCGGCGCGCGCGCGCCGCGCCGGCTCCCCGTGTTCGAGGAGGTGGGCGAGCTCAAGCTGCAGATCGACAGCCCCTGCGGGCAGGCGTGCGAGTTCTGCTCGATCCCGCTCGCGCGCGTGCCGAAGCCCGACGCCCCCGCGCTGCTGCGAGCGCTCGAGGAGGGCGCCGCGCGTGGGCAGCGGGCGTTGCGCCTGACCGGGGTCGATCCGCTCGCCTTCCCTTCGATCGTCCCGCTGCTCGCCGCGGCGCGCGAGCGCGGGTTCTCCGCGGTGGAGCTGCACGGCCCGACCACGCGGCTCGACGCCGCGCTGCTCGACGAGATCCTCGCGGTGGCGCCGCCGCGTCTGCGCTTCCACGTGCCGCTCTACGGCGCCGAGGCGGCGATCCACGACGCGGTGGTCGGGCGCACGGGCGCGTTCGCCCTCGTGATCGGTGCGCTCGACGCGCTCGCGGCCCGCGCGGTGCCGGTCACGCTGCACACCGTCCTCACCCCTCGCGTGCTCGCGGCGCTGCCCGCGATCGTCGCGCTCGCGCAGCAGCGCGCGCTCCCGTTCGCGGCCGACCTGCCGTTCCCCGACACCGAGTCGGAGGACGACGCGTTCCATCGCGTCGCGCTGCCCCAGCGCACGATCGCCGACGCGCTGGTCGGAAGCGGGCTCGACGTGCGCGCGCTCGCGGGCGTGGCCGGCCTCGCGCCGTGCGTGCTGCACGCCGCCCTCCGCGCAGTGGATCCCGTGCGCGCAGCGGCGCTCGTCGAGCTACGTCGCGGTCCGGCGCCCGCCACCGGTGTCCGCACGCCGACCGTGAAATGCCGACACGCCGACCGCTGCGGTTGGCTGGGCCTCTGTTCGGGCCAGCTGCTCCGCAGCTACGTCGGCGTGTTCGGGGACGAAGAGCTCGTGGCGCTCTAGGTCAGATCACTTCGGCGCGGGCGTGGCTTCGATCTGCTGGATCACGCCGAGCTCGCCGGCGAACAGCTTCTCGCGCGGCGCGGTGCCGAACGTGGGGGCGGGGCCGGAGGGGCCCGGGATGCCCGACGGTCCGGGGGGACCCGCGGGACCCGAGTTGCCGTTCTCGCCGCTCTGGCCGGTGCAGCCCGCGCCGCTCGGACCACCCGAGCCACCCGAGCCGCCCGGACCGCCCGAGCCACCCCAGCCACCGGGGCCGGCCGCGCCACCCGGGCTCGAGATGCGCAGACGCGCGCTGATCTTGTCCGAGGCCTTGGAGTCCATCAGGACCTCGACGAAGCCGCCGGGGCCGCCGTTGCCACCCGGGCCGCCGAGGCCGCCGGGCCCGCCGTCCTGACCACGACCACCCTTGCCGCAGGTGCTCGAGGCATTGGAGCCACGCGCGCCCGCGACGCCGGAGGCGCCCGGGAAGCCGCGCGCGCCGTCCTGGCCCTTGGACGCGATGCGCACGATCATGTCGGCCGACTGGCTGATCACGTAGCGCGTGAGACCGAGCTCGGTCGCGTCGATGCGGATGAGGACCGCGTCCGGGTAGAACGGGGTCGAGAGCGTGGTGGCGGTTACGCGCAGTGCCGGGCCGGGACCGCCGTGCATGCCGTGGCCCATGGGGGGCGGCGCGCCGAGGGTGTTCATGGCCTGACACTGGTAGACCGGCTTGAGCACGGTCTCCGCGAACGCGGTGTCGGACTGCTGGCCGGTGGCGCCCACGATCCACGCCTTGAGGCGCATGCCCGTGGCGGCGGTGTGGAGCGGGTTGGGGTCGGGCACGAACACGAACGGGTGGGGCCCACCCGCCGGCGCGCCCGGCGTGGCCTCGACGCGCAGGATGTTGGCGTCGATGATCGAGTCCTTCTTGCCCATGCAGCCGAGGTCGGGGTTGATGCTGCTGCAGTTGGTGCCGTCCTTGAGCTTGGCCACCACCTCGACCTGGAACTTGTCACCCGGGCAGAACAGGTTCTGACCGGAGGCCGGGCGAACCACCACGTTGGCGACGTTCTTGGGGTCGATCTGCATCTTGCTGGGCCCGCAGGCCACGAGCAGCGAAGCGCCAGCGATGACTGAGAGAATCGATTTCGCGAACATGATGGTCACACCCCTCCGCCGTGAGTTTCGATGACGAGCGGCTTCTTCTTGGTCGGATCGACCTTCTGGGTCGCCGCGCTCCAGCAGCCGCGCGGGACGCCGGTCCAGACGTTGTTGGTCTGCACCACGCGGAACATGACCCGGCGGTTGAGCATCTCGTCGACGTCGTCGACCGAGGCCTTCGCCGGGCAGAACGAGCCGTAGCCCACCGGCACGAGCCGCGAGCCCTCGATGCCGTTGGCGACGAGGGTCTTGGTGACCGTGTTGGCGCGCTGCTCGCTCAGGGCGAGGTTCTGGTTCGGGTCGCCCTTCATGCCGGTGTGGGCCTCGACCTCGAGGCGGGTGATCTCCGGGTGCGCCTTGAGCACGCCCGCCACCTTCACCAGCGCGTCCTTGCTCGGCTCGGTGAGGGTCGCGGTGCCGGGCTGGAAGTCGATCTTGAGCGAGCTCGGGATGACGACGAGCGAGATCTTGATGTCGATGCTGATCTGCAGGCCGGCGGGGGCCGCGTCGGGGCAGCCGTCCTCGTCGAGGTAGCCGTTCCACGTCTCGGGCTGGGTCGGACACTGGTCGACCGCGTCGGCGATGCCGTCGTGGTCGGTGTCGGCCGCGGGGCAACCGTCGGACGGGTTCGGCGGGAGGTTGTCCTCCTTGGCCGTGGGGCACTTGTCGAGCGAGTCGGCCACGCCGTCGCCGTCGGCGTCGTTGCCCGGACAGCCGTCGTTCGGATACGGCGGGAGGCCGTCCTCCTTGGCGTAGGGGCACTTGTCGAACTTGTAGCCGATGCCGTCCTGGTCCGGGTCGTCCGCCGGGCAGCCGTCGTTCGCCTTCGGCGGGAGGCCGTCTTCCGGATCGTCGGGGCAGGCGTCGTCGATGTCGGCCGCGCCGTCGCCGTCGCGGTCGGCGCCGCGGGGACCGTCGGCGTACATCGGGCGGGGCGGAGGCCGGTAGCAGGCCGCGAGGGCGACCACCAAGCCGAGGAAGGAGAACCGGAGTGCGCGCATGGCCCGTGAGACGGAGACCGAGGCGCGTTGTTCGATCGGGTGGTCAGCCAGCACCATGGCGGGCCGCATAGCACGGCGGTCGTGCGGCGAAGCCGCTCTCTACGGGCGATCCACTGCCACCGACCGGGGAGCGGCGGACCACCTCCCGACGTCTCGTCGGTCGACTCTGTCGGGCAGAGTGGGCCGGTCAGGACCCCTCTTCGCCGCCCGGCGGCGTGGCTCCGCGCTCGGCCTCCAGGTACCGGAAGATTGTGCGCGGATCGACGCCCAGGTCGCGGGCGGTCTGGGTGCGGTTGCCGTTGTTGCGCTCGAGCGCCTCGAGGACGTACTTGCGCTGGAACTCCTCCTTGGCCTTCTCGAGCGGGAGGATCGGCGAGGTGGCCTCGGGGCCGAGGTCGAGATCCTCGGGCTGGATGAGCGACTTGTCGCAGAGGACGAGCGCCTTCTTGATGCGGTTCTCGAGCTGCCGGATGTTGCCGGGCCACGGGTACTTGCGGATCGCCGTGAGGGTGGCCGGCGCGAACCCGGCGACCTTGCTGTTCATCTCCTCCGCGTACTTGGAGAGGAGAGTCTTGGCGATGATGTGCATGTCGTCGCCGCGCTCGCGGAGCGGCGGCAAGAAGATGTTGACCACGTTGAGGCGGTAATAGAGGTCTTCGCGGAACGTGCCGCGCTTGATCTCGTCCTCGAGGATGCGGTTGGTGGCCGCGACGACGCGGATGTCCACCTTCTCTGGCTTGCTGTCGCCCACGCGGTAGACGACGCGCTCCTGCAGCGCGCGGATCAGCTTCACCTGGAGGTTGAGCGGGAGCTCGCCGATCTCGTCGAGGAACAGCGTGCCGCCGTTCGCCGCCTGGAACTTGCCGGGGCGCGAGGCGATGGCGCCGGTGAACGCGCCCTTCACGTGGCCGAACAGCTCGGCCTCGATCAGGTTCTCGGGGATGGCGCCGCAGTTGATGCTGACGAACGGGCCGTTGACCCGCGGCGAGCGGCGGTGGAGCTCGCGCGCGATGAGCTCCTTGCCGGTGCCCGTCTCGCCGGTGATGAGCACGCTGATGTCGGTGCCCGCCACCTTCTGCAGCTTCTTGAACACCTCCATCATGGAGGGGCACGAGCCGATGATGTCGCCGAAGCGCTTGTCGGAGAGCTCCTTGCTGAGCTTCTCCTTGTCGGCGCGCAGCGACGACAGCAGCATCGCGTTCTGCAGGATGAGCGACGCCTGACCGGCGAAGATGGTCATCAGATCGAGGGCGTGCTTCTCGAACAGCCCCTTGACCTTGCCGCTCCCCACGTAGAGCACGCCGAGCAGCTCGTTCTGGGCGAGCAGGGGCACGCACATCACGCTCGAGAGGTTGAGCGCCACCACCGACTGGCTCTTGCCGAACGAGGTGTCGGCGAGGGCGTCGCTCACGATGAGCGGGCGGCGGGTCTCGAGCACCCTCCGCACCACGCTGTCGCTCACGGTGCCGGTGGCGTCGGTGATGGTCTCCTTCTTCACGTCGCGCGCGGCGCGCAGCGACAGGGCGCGGGTGGCCTCGGGCCCGGACGACTCGTCGACCAGGAGCAGCGCACCCCGCTCGCCACCCGTGAGCTCGACGATGGCGTCGAGCATGAGGTTCAGGAGCTCGTCGATGTTGCCCTTGGCGTGCACCATCAGCCGCTCGGAGAACTCGTGGAGCTTGCGCACGCCCGCGAGCTCGCTGCCCCCGGCGACGTGGACGTCGGGGTCGGTCGCGTGGTCGCGCTCGGTGTCGTGGTCCCGCTGGGTCGCGTGCTGCGCGGCCGTGGCCTCGGCGAACATCGAGAACGCGAGCTCGGCCTCGCCCAGCGTGAGGCGGTCGCCATGGACGAGCCGCGCGCGGCGCTTCTTCTTGCCGTTGATGGCGATGTCGGCGTGGCGGTCGATCTCCTCGAGGTTGAAGTCTCGACCGTCGAAGACCACCTGCGCGTGGTGCTCGGCCACGCCAGGCACTTCGAGCGAGACGTCGTTCCCCAACGTGCGCCCGAGCGTCGTCACCGCCTTGTAGACGGCGAAAGCACGCGGCGGGCCTTGCCGCGGAAACCACCGGAGCGTCGGCATCGTGCCATCGTCTACCATCCCCGGCCGCCGGGGGGGAGCCGGCACTGCGTCATGCCCGCGACGAATCCTTGCAAAGTTCTGGCGTGACAACGGGCGACTTGGTGTATCGTCTCCCACCGTTCCCTGGAACGATCCCTGCGCGGCGCCGCCGCGCGCTACCTCGGAGGCTTTGAGATGAAGCGGTTTCTGACGGTTATGGCAGTCGGTGTCATCGGTGCGTTCATCCTCGTCGCCTGCGGCGGCGACAAGAAGCCTGCCGAGACGGGTGGTGCGGGTGCGGGCAGCAGCGCTGCGCCCGAGGCGTCGAGCGCGCCGGCCGCCGCTTCTTCGTGATCGAATAGCCTCTTGCGCGCGCCGGCGACGGTGCGCGTGGGTAGGTCGGACGACAGGCACCGCTGGCGCCTGTCGTTCGTGCTTTTTGTCCCCGTTTCGTGCGCGCGACCGACCCGGTCCTTCACGTACGAAGAAATTTGCTCCAGCGACGGTCAGCGCGGATTTTGCCGCCGCCGACGTTGGTGCGGGGTCTGCTCCGGGGGTAGGGTCGAGGCACGATGCGCCGCTTCCTCCCTGACTTGTTCTGTCGCTCCTGGACCCTGGGGTTCGTCCTCGTCGGCGTGGCCTTCGCGGGCACCGCCTGCCTCGGGCGCACGGGCGTCTCCGACGACGACCTCGCCGCGCTGGGCGCGATCGATCCGAGCGACGGCGGCAGCGAGACCACCACCGACGCCTCGGTCGACACCACGATGCCCGACACGTTCACGCCCCCGGTCGATGCGCCCAAGCCCGACGCCGGCCCCGATCGGTTCATCGACATCTGGGAGGTGCTCCCGATCCCCGACGGCGGTCCGATCGGCGACTGCCTCGGCTGCGTGCGCGACAAGTGCGGCGCCTCGGTGAACGCGTGCATCAACGACGCGAAGTGCCGCAGCGGTCTCGCCTGCACGGTCACCAACTGCGTGAGCGGCGGTGGCGGCGGCGGCGGTCTCGGTGGGTTCGACTTCGCCTGCGTGACCAAGTGCTTCGACGGCGACCTCAAGGCCGCGGGCACCGCGATCTCCACGTTCACCTGCCTGCTCGGCACGTGCGGCAGCAAGTGCGGTGGTCTCCTCGGCGGTGGCCTGCCCGGCGGCGGCGGTGGGCTCCCCGGGGGCGGAGGCCTCCCGCCCGCGCCGGCCTTCGGTGCGCGGCCCTCGCAGGGCCTCACGGCCGAGCAGTTCCTCGCCCTGCCGAAGGGCTCGAGCTTCTACTTCTACCCCGAGGCCCTCTCGCCCTGGTCCGAGCAGCTGCACGAGACGGCGTGCGCCGAGAAGATGATCTCCTGCGCCCCGTGAGCGGCTTCGCGATCCCCGTCGTCCACGAGGACGCGGCGCTCCTCGTCGTCGACAAGCCCCTCGGCCTCGCCACCATCCCGGAGCGCGACCTCGCCGTGCCGTCGGTGCAACGGCTCCTCGAGGAGGCGCGCGGTGAGCGCCTCTTCGTGGTGCACCGGCTCGACAAGGAGGTCTCGGGGCTGCTCGTGTTCGCGCGCACCGCGGTGGCGCACCGCGCGCTCTCGATGGCCTTCGAGGCGCGCGGCGTGACCAAGACCTACCTCGCGTGGGCGCACGGCCGCGTGCCCCTCGATCTGCGCCTCGTCGACGCGCCGCTCCGCCAGTTCGGCTCGGGTCGCATGGGCGTCGATCTCGTGCGCGGCAAGCCGTCGCAGACCGAGGTGGAGGTGGTCGAGGCCGGACCGAAGGCGACCCAGCTCCTCGCGCACCCCATCACGGGGCGACGGCACCAGATCCGCGTGCACCTGCACCACGTGGGGCACGCGCTGGTCGGCGATCCGCTCTACGGCCCGGCGGAGCTGCAGCGGGGCCTCCCGCGGCTCTACCTGCACGCGCTCCGCATCGACGCGCCGCACCCGGACGGCGGCCGGCTCGCGCTCGAGGTCGCGGCACCAGCCGGGTTCACTCCGCCGTTCGTGGGCGCTTGAACTCGACGCTGGATCCGAGGTGCCCGAGGCGTCGCGCCTCGAGGCAGCACGGCGACCCTGGCTCCACCTCGCGGCACCCCTCCGGTCGCACCGCGTAGATCCCGCAGGGGAACGCGCCCGGGACCGACACGTCGAGGGCGCCGCAGCGCTCGCCCGCGTTGAGCACGAAGCGGAAGAACGGGGGCCGATCGAGCAGCACGGTCAGGCGCCGGACCGTCTCCTCGCCCATGCGCGCCTCGTCGCTCTCGAGCACCGAGACGGTGTGTGGCGGGTGGTGGCAACAGCGCCCGCACGCGACGCAGTCCGCGCCGTCGGGGTCGGGAGAGCGCTCGAGGTTCATCGGACGCGCGCCCGGTGCCAGGCCTCGATGCGGGCGAGGAGCTGCGCCTCGAACCCGGAGCCCTTGGGGGTGTAGTACCGCGGCTCGGGCAGCGCGTCGGGGAAGTAGCGCTGCGCGCCGCTGAAGCCGCCCTCCTCCTCGTGCGAGTACGAGTAGTCCTTGCCGAACCCGTCCGCGCGGTCGATGGCGGTGGAGCCGGGGCGCAGGTGCAGCGGCACGGGGAGCGAGCCGTGGGCGCGCACGTCCTCGGCGGCGGCCATGTAGCCGGCGATCGCGGCGTTGGACTTGGGCGCGGTCGCGAGATAGGTGCACGCCTGCGCGAGCGGGTGGATGCCCTCGGGCATGCCCATGCGCTGGAACGCCTGGTCGGCGGCCACCGCCACCGAGAGCGCGCGCGGGTCGGCGTTGCCCACATCCTCGCTCGCGAAGATGATCATGCGCCGCGAGACGAACAGCGGATCCTCGCCTGCCTCGAGCATGCGCGCCATCCAGTAGAGCGCCGCGTCGGGGTCGCTGCCGCGCATGCTCTTGATGAACGCGCTCACCACCGCGTAGTGGTCGTCGCCCTTCTTGTCGTGGCGGAGGTTGGGCGCGGACTGCGCCTCGCGCACCGCCGCGAGCGTGAGCGGCGCGCCCGGGGGCAAGAGGTCGACCGTGAGCTCGAGCGCCGTCAGGGCGCGGCGCGCGTCACCCTGGGCCAGCTCGGCGATCGCGACCAGCGCCTCGTCCTCGGCCTCGAGCTCGAGCCCGCCGAGGCCCCGGGTGTCGTCGGCGAGCGCGCGGCGCAGCACGGTCACGAGGTGCTGGACCGAGAGCGGATCGAGGCGCATCGCGCGACACCGCGAGAGCAGCGCGGCGTTGACGGCGAACGAGGGGTTCTCCGTGGTGGCGCCGACGAGGGTGATGGTGCCGTCCTCCACGAACGGCAGGAAGGCGTCCTGCTGCGCGCGGTTGAAGCGGTGGATCTCGTCGACGAACAGGATCGTGCGCGCGCGCCGGTAGACCCGCGCCTCTCGCGCCTCCTCCAGGATCTTCCGCAGCTCGGGCACTCCGTGGAGCACGGCCGAGAACGGGACGAAGCGAGCCTGGCCCGTCTCGGCGAGGAGCCGCGCGAGGGTGGTCTTGCCCGCGCCCGGGGGGCCGAACAGGATCAGCGAAGGGAGCCGGTCGGCCTCGATGGCGCGACGCAGCGGGCCTTTCTCGCCCACGAGTCGCTCTTGTCCCACCAGGTCGTCGAGGGTGCGCGGCCGCATGCGCTCGGCGAGCGGGGTCGTGCCGCGGTCTCCGGCCGCCGCACGGGAAAACAGGTCGTCACCGCCGTCACGAGGTCGCTTGGCCACGATGGCTGCTAGATTTGCTCTGGCTTCGGCCGGAGGGCAATCCCATGAAGAGCTTATGGATCGGGGTCGTCGCGTTGCTTTCGGGGTGTGGCAGCAGCGTCGACGCCACGGCGTTCGGCGGTGACGACGCCGCCGCGGACGGCAGCGTGGACGGCGGCGGCCTCGATACGGCGAGCCCGGACTCGTCCTCCTCCGACGCGCCGCTGGACTCGAGCGCCGTGGACACGGGCGTGGACACCGGGCCTCCGGTCACCCTCGACACGGTGTGCACCAAGCTGGCCGACGGCGTGTGCAGCAAGGCCGCCGACACCTGCTGCACCAAGAGCGGGCTCGGCTACGACGACCCGACCTGCCACAAGAACACGATGGCGAGCTGCGCGGAGTCGGTGGCGGCGGTCAAGGCGGGCACCAAGAAGTTCGACCCGAGCGCGCTCGGCGCGTGCATCGACGCGTGGAACAAGCTCGAGACGGTCTGCAACGTCAACCTCATCGAGTTCGTGCGCATCTACCCGGCCTGCCAGCAGCTCTTCGGCGGCAAGACCGCGCCGGGGGGTGCGTGCAAGGTCGACGGCGACTGCGCGGCCACGCCGGGCGCGTTCGCCGACTGCCCCGACCCGGCCTTCCCGGCCACCAGCACCACCTGTCGCCAGTACACCGTGGTCGGCAAGGACGCGCCGTGCGCGACCACCGGCGACGTGCAGGCGCTGTGCGACCTCGGACTCTACTGCGCGCTGACCGGCGGCTCGGGCAAGGGCACCTGCCAGCCCACCAAGAAACCGGGCGACAGCTGCGATCCCGCGGCCTGGTGGGAGTGCGGCTACGGCTATGTCTGCCAGGGCGCTTCGCCCTTCGGCGGCACCAACAAGTGCGCCGAGGGCAAGCCGGCGGGCGCGTTCTGCGCGCGCGAGGCCGAGTGTGCCTCCTGGTCGTGCACCAGCAACAAGTGTGGCCCCACCAGCTTCCCGATCGCGACCCGCGGCCTGTGCGGGGGTGGCTGATGCGCGCGCCCACCACCTCGCTGGTCCTCGGCCTCCTGCTCGCCGGGTGTGGCGGTCGACAGCTGGGCGACGGCGTCGATCCCGGTCTCGACGCGGCGGTCGACGGCTCGACCGACTCCGGCACCGACACCGCGGCCTCTGACACCACTCCCGCCGACGTTCCTCCGACCGACGCGGTGGTCGACGGTCCGGTGGAGGTGGGCCCCGGCGACCGCAAGAAGACCTGCGACGCGCTCATCGCGGCGATCTGCGGCGCGCCGACCAAGGCGTGCTGCGAGGCGAGCAAGGTCCCCTTCGACGTCGACGCCTGCACCGCGGGCACCCGCAGCTGGTGCGGGTTCCGGATGGATCAGGTGGAGGCGGGCCTGGTCACCTTCGACGGCAGCAAGCTCGACGCCTGCGCCAAGGGCTACGTGGCCGCGTTCGCCACCTGCAGCGTCGACTTCCTCTCGTACATCTCGGACATCCGGCCCTGCTCGCAGCTGTTCGACGGCACGAAGGCGCCGGGCGACACCTGCAACCCCAAGATCCCCGACCAGTGCAAGGCCGGCGGGGCGGGCGTCGCGTTCTGCGACGAGAAGCTCAAGCGGTGCCGCGTCTACCAGATCAACGGCGTCGGCAGCCTGTGCAACTACACGGGCTCCACGGTCCGCTACTGCGACAAGGGCCTCTACTGCGACGCCGGGGGCAGCGGCACCTGCAAGGTGGCCAAGAAGACCGGCGAGGCCTGCCTCGGCCCCGGCGATCTGAGCTGCGGCATCGAGGGCAACGTGTGCAAGGACCTGAAGTGCCAGCCCGGCCTGCCGGGCGGGGCGGCCTGTTCGACCTTCGACGAGTGCTCCTCCCTGAGCTGCGATGCCGGCAAGTGCGGCAGCATCACGATCGGCATGGCCACCCCCGAGGTCTGCAACGGCGGGTCGAGCACCGGGTGATCCACCCGCCTCCGTGGCGTCCCCTGCGCCGCTCTGGTCTACTCGCTCGGCTCAAGGTGTCGGTCCCGCGATGATGTCGATCCTCCCCGTCGACTGTCGAGCGATGCTCGGCACGGTGGTGCGTGGCAACGCGGCCCAGTACTACATCCAGTCGGTCATCGGCGAGGGTGGCCAGGGCTGGGTGTTCAAGGCCGCCTACGACGACGTCGACGGCTTCCCGGTCGTGGTGAAGGTGCTCCGACCCGACACGACCAGCAAGGACGCGCTCGACCGCTTCCGTCGCGAGGCCGACACACTCAAGCGGCTCTCCCAGCACAACCCGAGCCCGTTCATCGTCCGCTTCTTCGACCACGGCGAGGCTGACTTCCCCCTGCCGCTCGCCGGCGCCGACCCGATGGCCCGCGCGCGCCTGCCGTTCACGGTGCTCGAGTTCGTGTTCGGCGACTCGCTGCACGCGGTGCTCGAGGCCCATCGCGACAGCGGGCTGCCCGTCAAGCGCGTGCGACGCATCCTGCGTGAGGTGGGCAAGGCGCTCGAGATCGTCCACGCGCAGAACATCGTCCACCGCGACCTCAAGCCCTCCAACATCCTCATCTCGAGCGAGGCGGGGCGCGAGGTGGCCAAGGTCACCGACTTCGGCATCGTGAAGCTGGTCGACGTCCGCGCCACCAGCACCCAGTCGCTCGCCGGGGTGAGCCTCTCCTACGCGCCCCCCGAGCAGTACGAGCCCGGCAACCCGCGGGTCGGCCCGTGGACCGACGTGTTCTCGTTCGGCGCCATCGTGTTCGAGCTGCTCACCGGCACCGAGGCGTTCCCCTCCAACCGCAGCAACCCGTTCGAGGCCCTGCGCCTCATCGCGACCGCGCGTCGGCCCAAGCTGATCGAGCACGTGGCCCGCCTGCCGCGCGAGCTCGCCGACCGCCTCGATCTGGTGCAGCGCATCGACAGCGCCCTCGAGCGCGCCCTCGCGCCCGAGCCGGCGCAGCGCCCGCAGACGATCGCCGCGATCCTCGAGCAGCTCGACCCGCTGCTGCGCGAGGTGGAGCCGAAGGGCGCCAACGACGCGGCGCCGTCCACCGCCATCCAGGCGCCGCCGCTGCCGCCGCTGCCGCCGCCCGTCACGCGG
>CAZUZY010000278.1:0-11844 GCA_964624885.1 uncultured Polyangiales bacterium
CGCCGGCGGCGCGCCCCCCGGGTCGATCCGCGTCTGCCCGGGCTGCGGCGTCGTCGCCCCCGTGGCGCGCACGAGCTGCTCGGTGTGCAACCACACCTGGGGCAACCAGCCCCTGATCGTCCCCGCGCGCGCCGACGATCGCTACTGGGCCTGCATCGTCGAGTGCGACTTCGAGTGCCGCGGCTGCGGGTTCCGCTCCCCGCTCGACAGCCTCGACATCGACGGCGAGGTCGAGTGCCGCAAGTGTGGCCTCCCCCAGAAGTTCGAGGTCGACCAGTGGAAGGAGGTGCTCTACACGGCGCAGAACGTCGCGGACACCGCGGGGCCACCGGGGCGGAGGCCACCGTGCGAGACCCCCTACGCCATGATCGGCGTCGACAAGACCACCGTCGAGCACCAGCTGAGCGGCTTCGTGATGGACGGTCAGGGCATGCGGAGCCGCACCCTGCGCCTCAAGGTCGCCCCCGGCCACCCGCTCGATCCGCAGACCAAGCAGCCCTTGCCGTGCGAGCTCGACGAGCGCGGCAACGCCTACGTGCAGACCAGCACCGACCGCGCGGTGTACACGCTGCCCCCCGACTGCGAGGACGTGAACGTCGACATCGCGGCGATCCTCGCCGACGACCACCGCATCGATCGCCAGCCGGTGCGCGTCGCCGGTGGCGCCGGCGCGGTCGCCATCAACTGCCCCACCTGCAACGCGGCCCTGCCCGTGCAGCAGCTCGACAGCCTCGTCACCTGCCCCTACTGCCGCAACCCGGCGCGCATCCCGAGCAGCACGCTGTTCAAGCTCGGCGCGGCGCCGAAGTCGCGTCCGTGGTGGATCCTGTTCGAGGACGAGTCCTACCTGCGCCTCGGCATCGACCCCAACGCAGACGACGACGACGACGACGACGACGACGATCACCACCATCACCACCACGGCGGCAGCCGCCTCGCCGAGGCACAGGCCGCGGTCGCCCGACAGGAGGCGATGAACGCCGCCCGCAACGCCCCCGCGGCCAAGTCGCAGGCCATGACGCTGGCCATCGTCGGCGGCGTGCTGGGCCTGGTCGCCGTGGGCGCGGTGGTCTTCGTCATCATGGCCAAGGCCAACGCCCCGAGCCCCTCGACGAGCAACGCCGACCCGCCCGCCGAGACCAAGGGCAAGAAGAAGAGCGCCGCGGCGACCGGCGACGACGACGAGGCACCGGCCAAGGCCGCCCCTGCCGAGAAGCCCAAGCCGAAGAAGCTCGCGCGCGCGGATTTCCAGGACCTCAAGGGCTGCACCTGCACCATGGAGGGCGGCAAGAAGGCCCAGCTCGCCATCCACCTCGACGGCGAGTCGGTCGGCATGGTCGTCGGCGAGGACGACGGCATGACCGTCAAGTTCGACATCAGCTACATGCTCGACGTCGAGGGCAAGACCCCCTTCCAGCTGCCCCCGGTCAAGGGTCCTCCGTTCAAGGTGAAGGGCCGCGCGCTCGACCTCGGCGTCGCCTGCGCCGGAGACACCTTCGTCGTGGTCGCGACCAGCTCGGTCGTCGCCTGGTCGGCCAAGAAGGCCGAGCAGATCTGGAGCGTCGACGTCGGCGCCGACTACAAGGGCACCGCGACGCCCGCCAAGAAGGGCATCAACGTGAACTGCAACATGTTCGCGCCCGCGGGGGGCATCCTCAAGGTCCCGACCACCGTGGGCTTCAAGTCGGTGAAGCTCGACAGCGGCGCCGTGGTGAAGTGATGGCCCGTCGCGGCGCCGATCGCGAGCTCGAGGTCGGCTCCGCCGCGCACTACCAGGACCCGGCGCTCTACGCGCGCACCTACGCGCGCCGGAGCGAGGACGTTCGCTTCTACGTCGAGCTCGCCCGCGGCGCGCGCGCGGTCCTCGAATACGGGTGCGGCAACGGCCGCATCGCGCTCCCCATCGCCCGCGAGGGCGTGCCCGTCACCGGCGTGGACCTGAGCGCCGAGATGCTCGCCGACCTGCGCGTGCGCCTCGCGAAGGAGAAGGAAGACGTGCGCGCGCGCGTGCGCCTCCTCCGCGGCGACATGCGCGAGAAGAGGGTGGCCGGGGCGCGCTTCCCGCTCGTGCTCTGCACGTTCAACACCTTCCTCCACCTCTACACCCGCGAGGACGTCGAGCGGTTCCTCGCGCGCGTGCGCGCCCACCTCGCGCCCAAGGGGCGGTTCGTGTTCGACGTGAGCATGCCCTCCCCCATCGACCTCGCGCGCGACCCGGCGCGCACCTACCGCCTACCCGACGTGCGCCACCCCGACGGCCGCCGCTACCGCTACCGCGAGCGCTTCGACTACGAGCCGCTGCGCCAGGTGCTGTTCGTCGCCATGGAGCACGAGTCCGACGCCCACTCGTTCGTCACCCCCCTCGCCCACCGGCAGTTCTTCCCCGCCGAGCTCGAGGCGCTGCTCCACTACAACGGCTTCGCCGTCGAGTCGCTCCGCGGCGACTTCGGCGACACCCCGGCCGACCGGCACGCGGACTCGCTCGTCTACACCTGCGGCGCCCGCTAGACCCTCGCGGGGGGCCGACCCTACGCTCGAGCACATGCGGGTCCTGCCCCTCGGCGTCGGCGACGCCTTCACCGCGCGCTACTACTCCACGTGCCTCGCCGTCGAGCACGACGACCACTGGATCCTCGTCGACTGCCCACACCCCATCCAGAAGATGCTGCGGGAGGCGACCGCGGAGGCCGGGCTCACCGTCGGCCCCGAGCGCATCGAGGCGGTGGTGCTCACCCACCTGCACGCCGACCACTGCTCGGGCCTCGAGTCGTTCGCCTTCTTCCTTCGCTTCGGGCTGCAGAAGAAGCTCCCGCTGTACCTGCACCGCGACGTGCTCGAGGAGCTCTGGCAGGGACACCTCGCCGCCGGGATGCGGCACCTGCAGCCGGCCGTCGGCGCCCCCCCGATCGAGATGCACCTGGACGACTACTTCGACGTGCACCTGCTCGAGGAGGGGCGCGCCGTCGCTTGTGGCCCCTTCTCGCTGGAATGCCGCCCCACGCTGCACCACATCCCCACCACGGCGCTCCGGATCACCGCGGGCGGCGAGACCCTCGGACACAGCGCCGACACCTCGTTCGACCCCACGCTGATCGACTGGCTCTCGACCGCGGATCTGGTGGTCCACGAGACCAACCACGGCACGCACACGCCCTATTCTGCGCTCGCCGCACTGCCCGCGCCGCTCCGGCAGAAGATGCGCCTCGTGCACTACCCCGACGAGTTCGACCGCGAGGGGTCGGTCATCGCTCCGCTCCACCAGGGAAAGGTCGTCGAGGTCGGCGCGTCGCGACGGGTGTAAGGTTCCGACCCGGACCCCGTTCCCACGGACGACCATGCGAAACGATCTCCTCCTCACCCTCTTCTCCGTCGTCCTCGCCGGCTGCGGCGCCAGCAAGGGCGCCTACCGCACCGCGCCCAGCGCGCCCCCGCCCGCCCCCGCCTACGGCGGCGCCAGCTACGGCTACGGGGACAACATCCCCACGGCCCCCATGTCTCCTCCGCCCGTGGTGCAGAGCGCGCCCGGCGTGGCCACGGGCGCGACCGGCGGAGTGACCTACCACGCAGAGAGCGTCGAGGTCGCGAGCGTGAGCAAGAAGAACGTCTCGGAATCGGACGACGACGGCGTCGCCGACAGCGGCGGCGGTGGAGGGCAGCAGCCTCCGCCTTCGCCCAAGCCCGCCGACGTCGGCCAGCAGAAGGACATGCTCGACATCGAGGCCAACATGTCCGTCGAGGTCGAGAAGGTCCACGACGCCGCCGCCAAGCTGCGCGAGTTCGTGAAGAAGCACTCCGGCCAGACCATCAACGACGTGGTCACCGACGACCGCGGGCGCGTGAGCGCCAACTTCACCATCCGCGTGCCTTCCGGCGACGCGGGCACGTTCCTCGACGAGATCGGCGGCCTCGGCACCGTGCGCGCGCGCAACGTCGTCGCCCGCGACATCACCAAGCAGTTCCACGACGCCAAGATCTACCTGCGCAACCTCCACGTCTCGCTCAAGCGCTACGAGGAGATCCTCGCCAAGGCCAACAGCGTCACCGAGATCCTCCAGATCGAGAACGAGATGCGGCGTCTCCGCTCCGAGATCGACCGGGTCAAGGGCGACATGAGCTTCATGAAGGACCGCGCGGCCCGCGCGACCATCCACATCTCGCTCTTCACGACCGCGCCGGACGAGCTCAACCCCACCTACAACCCCAAGGCCAAGCTGCACCCCGGCCTCCGCGTCGGCTGGCTCGGTGACTTCTTCCGCGGCGAGGGCGGCGACACCGGCTTCTACGGCTTCGGTCTCTCGCTGCACTTCGATCGCAGCTGGACGATCGACGTCGAGGGCTACCGCCGCATCACCAGCCCGGGCTCCGGGCTCGACGCCTTCCTGCTCACCGCCGGCGGCGACCTCTACTCGGACTTCCTCGGCGGCGGCAAGCGTCGCTTCCTCAACCCCTACTTCGGGTTCCGCATGGGCTACGCCCGCACCCTCGGGCTCAACGACTTCGCGGCCGGCGTCACGCTCGGCCTCGAGATCTACAAGAGCAAGATGGTGATGCTCGACCTCACCGGCCGCGCGCTCGCCCTCGTCGGCAACAAGGACGTCGGCGCGCACATGGCGGCTTCCTCCGCCATGACGCTCCACGTCGCGTTCTAGCGCTCGCCCGCCACGAACCGTCGCACGCCGCGCTCGAGCTCCGGAGAGGAGAGCGAGCGCAGGCCGTGCTCGAGCTCCCCCTCGAGGGCGTCCTCGAGCGAAAGGCCCGCCTGCTCGTAGGCGCTCGCGCGATCCTCGCGCAGGCAGATCTGCGGGTGCTTGGCGATCTGGCGGGCCAGGGCCTCGGCCTCCACGCGCGCGCGACCCGGCTCGACCACGCGGTTGACCAGGCCCATGCGATGGGCCTCGGTGGCGTCGATCGAGCGCCCGGTGAGGATGAGGTCGAGCGCGTGCGAGAGGCCGATCAGGCGCGGGAGCCGGATGGTGCCGCCGTCGATCAGGGGCACGCCCCACCGACGACACGCGACGCCGAGCTCCGCGTCCCGCGCCGCGACGCGCAGGTCGCACCAGCACGCGAGCTCGAGGCCTCCCGCCACCGCGTGCCCCTCGATGGCCGCGATGACCGGCTTGCCGAGCAGCATCCGGGTGGGCCCCATCGGGCCGTCGCCGTCCTTGGCCACACGGTTCATCCGCTCGCTGCCGATGGCCTTGAGATCGGCGCCCGCGCAGAACGTACCGCCCTCGCCGTAGAGCACGGCGACGAGCGCGTCGTGGTCCCCTTCGAAGATGCGGAAGGCGTCGGCGAGGGCGTCGGCGGTGGGGCGGTCGACGGCGTTCTTGACCGAGGGCCGGGCGAGGACGATGGTGGCGACGGGGCCGTCGCGTTCGATGCGGACGCTCACTTCTTCACCAGATCCGCCATGGTGCGCGGGTAGAGCTGCAGGTACTTGGTGGCGGTGCCCGCGTCGCCGGTGGCGCTCACCACGAACATGCCGAACACCCCGGTGACGCTCGCGAAGTCGATCTTGGTCGAGGGGACGAGCGGCGCCGTGAACGCGGCGCCGGGCAGGAAGTAGGGGCTCAGGCTCACGTTGGGCGCGCCCCCCGCGTCCAGGCCGATCGTGAACAGGCCGAAGGTCATGCCGAGCGACACGTCGGGCTTGCCCGAGAGCTCGACGGCCTTGACCAGGACCGGCCCGTACTTGTTCTCGTAGGCGTCGACGGTACCGAGGTCGGCCAGCGTGGCGGTGACCGGATCGATGGTGCCAGTGCCGGTCTTCTTCATGCAGCCGCGGAGCAGATCGTTCACCTCGAGCAGGAGCTCGTTCTGCCCGCCGAGGGTGTAGCGGACCGCGTAGGCCGCGACGTCGACCTTGTCGCCCACCGCGATCCCCGCGAACCGCTCGCCGGTCGCGATCGAGGCGAAGAAGCGGATGGCGTGGCCGCTCGAGGCGGCGAGCGAGGCGTAGCTGCCGTCCTGGAGGAAGATCTGGCAGGCCTTGCCGGCGCTGCACCCACCCTGCGAGACGCCGGTCACGATCGCGCCCGAGACCCAGGTGAACACGGGGGTCTTGGGGTCGGCCTTCCAGATCTCCGGCAAGGTGCTGGTGGTCGCCGTCGCGGGCTTGGCGTCGCAGGTCGGCCACGGGATCGGCGCGTCGGCGTCCGCCGAGCCCGTGTCGAGCGTCCCGGTATCGGCGAGGCCCGTGTCCTTGTCACCGGTGTCGGCCGGGGTCGTGTCGGGCGTGCCCGTGTCGAGCGTGCCCGTGTCGACGGGGCCGTCGGTGGTGGCCGAGCTGCCGCTGCACGCGGGGACGACGGAGAGCACGGCGAGGCCGGCGACGCTGACGAAGGAGGCAAGCACGAGGGGTTTCATCGCCGGCAGCATAGCTCAGCGAGCGAAGGTCGCGCGGCGGCTACGAGCGAGGTCGACCTCGGGTCAAGCCGCGCGCGGCGTGACCAGGATGTTGCGGACGGTGTCGCTGTCGACCACCGCGCGCAGCACGGGCAGCAGTGCGCCAGCCTGCACCTTCTCGCCGAACGCCCCGGCGAGGGCGTGGGCGTGGGCGTTCTTCCCACCCCCGACCACCAGGAACAGATCCCTCCGACCATGGTCGCTCGGCGTGTCGATGACGTCGACGATGCGATCGCGATCGAGGAGCAGCTCCTCCTTGCCGCGCTGGATCAGCACACGACGGTCCGTGACCACATAGCGGGTGTTGAGCACGAGCTGCTGCGGGCGCACGAGCGCGTGCCACGCGGCGACCACCCCGGTGAACAGCACGGCGCCGATGGAGACCGCGAGCGCCAGGATGAGCGCCGCGCCGGGCAGCGAGACGGGACGCACGCCGGCCTGATAGACCGCGTGCAGCGCGTGGATGCCGCCGAGCAGGGCCCGCGCGCTCACGACGAACGCCACGAGCGCGATGCCGAGGGTGAGCACCCGACGCAGATCCCAGCCCGGGCCGTCGGGGCGCGCGGTCCAGAGCAGCCGCTCGCCGCGATCGAGGCGCTGCCCCACCGGCCGCGCGCCGTCGCCCAGTGCGCGGGTGGGGTCGACGCCGCGGATCTCGGCCCACACCGCGTCGGGCGCCTCGAGATCGGGCAGGGTGATCGACAGCGTGCGGCGCAGCGGTCCCACGGCCACGGCGCGCACCAGCTCGAGATCGCCGACCCCGCGCAGCGTGGGGTGCCAGAGGATGCGGGCATAGGTGATGGCACGCCGGTCGATCGAGCGACGCAGCCGACCGCGCCGCCAGATGACGTGCTTGGAGGTGAGCACGACCTGCACCTCGCGGCGCCACCACCCGGGGCCGAGGTAGACCCCCACCGCGACGATCGCCAGCCACCCGGCGATGAGCAGGGTGCTGCCGATGGGCACGTGGAGCACCCGCACCACGGTGACGGCGAAGCAGGTCGTGACCAGCGCGAGCGCACCCAGCATCCACGCGCCGACCCGCACGCTGTGCGTCGGCGGGGCGGGGACGGGTCGGAACACGCGGGCGACCGGCTCGCCGTACAGCGAATCCCGGGTACCTGGCGCGCGGACCATGTTGGTAGTGTGCGGCTGCCGCGTTGTCTGTCCAGGGCCGACGCGCACCGCGGACGTAATCAGCGTGCGAACACCGCTCAGCGGGGACGCGTCTTGCCGAGCTTGGCCATCACCTGCTGCAAATCGCTCCACACGTCGCGTTTCGCCTCCGGCGTCCGGAGCAGGTAGGCGGGGTGGAAGGTGGGCATGACCGGGATCTGTCCACGGTAGAGGCGGAACGTGCCCCGCAGCCGCATGATGCCGGTCTGCTCGAGCAGCCCCTCGACCGCGGTCGCGCCGAGTGCGACGAGCATCTTCGGCCGCACGAGCGCGATCTGCTCGTGGACGTAGCCCACGCAGGCGCCGAGCTCGGTGGGCTCGGGCTTGCGGTTCATGGGCGGACGGCACTTCACGACGTTGGCGATGTAGACGTCGCTCGGCGCGTAGCCCATCGCCTGGATCATCTTGTCGAGCAGCTGCCCGGCCTTGCCGACGAACGGCAGCCCCTGCTCGTCCTCGTCGGCCCCCGGACCTTCGCCGACGAACATCAGCTCGGCGTCGGGGTTGCCGCGCGCGAACACGGTCTGCTTGCGCTCGGCGTGCAGCGGACACCGGGTGCAGCGCGCGACCTCGACGGCCATCTCGGCGAGCCGGGCGATCCGCGCCTCCGGCGTCGTGGCCTCGACCACCGAAAGACGGCGTGGTTCGGGGCGGGGGGACCCGGAGGGCGCGCCAGGACGCTCGAGGGTGACGGGCACGCGCGGCTCGGGACGCTCCTCTCGTGTCGTCCGCGCTTCGCTCGGAGGCGCGGGACGAGGCTCGTGTCGCGGCGGCTCGTGTCGCGGCGGCTCGTGCCGGGGCGGCTCGTGCCGAGGCAGCTCGACGGCGCGGGCGCGCGACGCGGCGGGCAACCCGATCGTGCCTGCGTCCTCGTGCCACTCGAGATACGCGCGCGTGGCGGCGACCAGCTCCGCGAGCTCGTCGTGCACGGCTACAGACGGACCTCGATGTAGACACCCGACTTGAGCTCGTCGAGCCACACCTTGATCTGCTTCTGCAGCATCTCGTCGCGCACGCGGGCGAGGACGATGTCCTTGACGTCGGCGTAGGGCGGGAGCTGGGAGGCAGGGCGCTCGGTCACCTTGACGATGTACAGCTTGCCCACGCTCACCAGGGGCTCGGAGACCTCGCCCGCGTCGAGCCGCAGCACCGGCTCGTCGATGGCCTTGCCCATGCTCGCGCCGACCGGACGGGTGCCGAGGTCTCCACCCTTGTCCTTGGAGGCGTCGGTGCTGTGGAGCTTGGCGAGCTTGGCGAAGTCGGCGCCCCCACGGGCGGCCTTGACGATGCCGTCGGCCTTGGCGCGGAGCTCCTTGTTGGCCCCGGGGCCGAGATCGAGGGTGATGATCGAGCAGCGGAACGGCTGGTTGCGGCGCTCCTGGACCTCGAGCTTCTTGAAGTACTCGCGCGCGTCGTCGTCGGTGACGCGGACGCGGGCGCGCACGCGGGTCTCGAGCATCTTGCCGAACAAGATCTCCCGGCGGACCTCTTCGCGGTAGTCGGCCTCGCTGAGGCCCTGCTTGGTGGCCTCGGCGAGCAGATCGCTCACGCTCACCTTGAGGTCGGCGGCCTTGACCTTGATCGAGTCGTCCACCTCCTTGGTCGTGACCGTGACGTTCAGCTTGTCGGCGGCCAGGGCCACCACGCGCTCGTCGATGAGCTTCTGGAGGAGCTCCTTGAACATCTCCGCCTTGGCCAGCTGCTGCTGCGGGACGGGGACGTTGGTCTGGATCTTCAGCAGGAACGGGCGGGCGCGCTGGGTGAGCTCGGAGAGGAGGATCGGCTGCTCGCCGACGATGGCGACGAGCCGCTCGACGACGGCCGCCTCTGCCCTTGCCTCGAGGCCGACGCGCTCGGCGACGCCGCTCGCGAAGAGGGCTGCCGAGAGCGAGCCGGCGACGACACAGACGCGAAGGAGGGGAGAACGGCGCACGGGCTGGACCATAGGAGATAGTGCCTGCTCCGTCGAGCGTGGCGGTCCGCCGGCGGCCGCCGGCGGAAGCGGCGGCCTGCCGCGGACGAACAACGTCCGATCCCGCACTTCTCGGGGGTGCGGGGGTGGCACGCCGCACGCTAGGTTGCGAGGATGGACCGCGCGCTCCTCGTCTCGCCCCGCTCGAGCGCCCGGCTGTCGGCCGCGCGGGCGTTCCTCGAGCAGCAACCGCGCGGCACCCCGCTCCTGGTCCTGTCGGCCCACCCCGATGCCGGCGTGGGTCTGCTGCGCGCGTCGGTCCGCTCCACCGCGACACCATCGCAGTCCTTCGGCGCCACCTTCGGGTGGGAGCGCCGCACGGTGGGGCAGCTCGCCACCGAGCTCGGGGGTCCCCGCCTCGCCAAGGCCGGCCGCACCGTCGCGGGACCGCTGGTGCTCGAGGCGCTCGCGGCCCGCGTCGTCGCCGAGGCCTTCACGCAGGGTCGGCGGGTCGCGGGCGGCCTCGGGCTGGGCCGCTTCGAGCGGGTCCACGATCGGCCCGGCCTCGTCCGGGCCCTCGCCCGCACCGGGCTCGAGCTGCGGCTCGCCGGGTTCTCGCCCGCGCAGGTCGAGGCGCACGATCCGGTCCTCGGTGGGCTCCTCCGCGCGCTCGACGAAGCGCGCGTGGGCGCCGGGCTCGCCGATCGCGCCGACCTCCTGGCAGCGGCGATCGAGGGGGTGGGTGGAGGGCGGCGATGGGGCGCGCTGGTGCTGCTCGATCTGCCGCTCGTCCACCACGCCGAGGCCGAGCTGGTCCGCGCGCTCGTGCGAGAGAGCGATCGCGTCTTCGCGACGTGCCCGGTCGGCGCGCCCGAGCTCGCGCTGCTCGGTGCGCTGCTCGGCGTCGAGCCGGTCTCGCCCGACCAGCTCGGGCCGCGCGCACCGACTCCCGCGACCAGCGAGGCCTCGTGCCTCGCTGCGCTGCAGGTCCACCTCTTCGCCGCGGACGACGCCACCCGCGCCAGACAGCCCCGGCCGAGCGATGGCACCGTCGAGATTCGCAGCGCCCCCGGCGAGGCCCGCGAGTGCACCGAGATCGCGCGCACGCTCCTGCGCGCCGCCGAGCAAGGCATCCCCTTCGAGCGCATGGCGGTGCTGCTGCGCGCCTCGGCCACCTACCGCCCGCACCTCGAGGAGGCGCTGCGGCGCGCCGGGATTCCCGCGTCGTTCGCGCGAGGTGCGGTGCGCCCCGACCCTGCCGGCCGCGCGTTCCTCGCGCTCCTCGCGTGCGCCGACGAGAACCTCTCCGCGCGGCGCTTCGCCGAGTACCTCTCGCTCGGACAAGTCCCGCGGAGGGCCCCCGCAGAGGCCGAGCTCGCGAGCGGAGGCTGGGTGCCAGGCGACGACGAGCTCCTCCCCGCGGTCGTCGCGCGGCAGCGGATCGAGGCGGCGGACGGCGAGGACGGCCACCTCCCGGCGCCGCGCCGGTGGGAGGCGTTGCTGGTCGAGGCCGCGGTGCTCGGTGGCCGCGAGCGCTGGCAGCGTCGGCTTTCGGGGCTCGATCAGAGCCTCTCGGCCAGGCTTGCCGCGCTCGAGGACGGCGACCGGCAAGGCCCGCGCGGGCAGGCCCTCGAGAGCGAGCGCGCGCACCTCGCCGCGCTCACGGCGTTCGCGGTGCCGTGCATCGAGCGGCTGGCCGCCCTGCCCGAGCTCGCCACCTGGGCTGCCTGGATCGAACAGCTCACCGCCCTGGCCCGGCAGACGCTCGAGTCTCCTGCGCGGGTCGAGAGCGTCCTCGCCGAGCTCGCCCCGATGGGGCCGGTCGGCCCGATCCATCTCTCCGAGGTCCGCCTCGTGCTGGCGCAACGGCTCTCCGAGCTCACCGTCGCCCCCTCGCTGCACAGGGCCGGCGCCGTCACGGTCGCCCCCGTCGACCACGCGCGCGGCATGTCCTTCGATCTCGTGGTGGTGCCCGGGCTCGCCGAGCGCATCTTCCCGCAGAAGCTCGTCGAGGACCCGATCCTCCTCGACGCCGCGCGCGCACAGCTCGGCCAGGCCGGTCCGAGCGGAGACCGCCGCCTCGCGGTCAACGCCGACCGCGCCGACCAGGAGCGCCTCGCGCTCCGCCTCGCGGCCGGGGCGGCCGAGCAGAGGGTGCTGTTCTCCTATCCCCGCGTCGACGCCGAGCAGGGGCGCGCGCGGGTGCCCAGCTTCTACGCGCTCGAGGTCGTGCGCGCGGCCGAGGGCCTGCTCCTCGATTTCGACACCCTCGCGCGGCGCGCCGACGGCCTCGACACGCCGACCGGTCCCGGCGCCCGCACGCGCCTCGGCTGGCCCGCGCCCGACGACCC
>CAZUZY010000279.1:0-11801 GCA_964624885.1 uncultured Polyangiales bacterium
ACGGTCGCCGCGACGCCGACCGCGCCATGCCCCGCGAGGTGGGCGTCCGCCTCGATGCGCGCGACCGCATGCGCGCGCACGTGCAGTCCACCCTCGCCATCGGCCTCGATCGGCAGGTGCGGGCCGCCGATGCGCTGGAGGCGCAGGGGGCCCCGGTCGACTCCATCCGCGACTCGATCGATCTGCTCGACGCCTCGGCCAGCGCGGCCCTCTCCGAGCTCGAGCGGGTGGAGGGCGACCTCGCGCAGATCGTGGCGAGCACGTTCGCCGAGCGCGAGCGGGCGCGCGCCATCGCCCGGGCCCTCGCGCGGCTCGAGGGGGCGGTCGACGAAGGGGCGCTGATCAAGGGGTTGATCGCGGTGGTGAGCGAGCAGCTCGGCGCCCCGGCCGTCGCCCTCGTCGAGCGCAGCCACGGCCGCCTGCGTCCGCTCGGCGTGATCGGGCTCGGTCGCGAGGACGAGGATCTGTGGCGTGAGCCGGTGCTGCACGCCCTGGTCGACGCGCCGTCTCGCCCCCCGATCGCGCGCGATCGCCGCGGCGGCAGCGACGCCCCGCAGGCCGGCCCGGTGCTGGTCGCGCCGATGCGCACGTCGGGGGTGGAGGGCGCGATCTACGTCGACAAGCACGGGCGCGGCAGCGCGTTCTCGGGGGCCGACCACGCCGCGCTCGAGCTGCTCGCCACGTTCGGGGGCCTCGCGCTCGGGCGCATGCGCGCCACCTCGGCCTCGGCCTCGCTCGGCCGCAAGCTCGCGGCCACCATCGACGCCATGCGCGACGGCCTCCTCGCGCTCGATCGCCAGCTGGTGGTGACCGCGGCCAACGCCACCGCCGCCCGCGCGCTCCGCGTGGAGCACCAGCGTCTGCTCGACAAACGGCTCACCGATTTCCCCGAGCTCTCCGCGCTGGTCGTCGCGCTCTCGACGCCCGAGCGGCCCGACGGCGTGGTGGTGCGACTGCCGAGCGGCTCGGTCGTCGTGCACGCCCGCGACGTCGCCGGCGAGGGCCTCGTCGTCACCCTCGTCGAGTACGAGCGTGCGCAGAAGATGGCGCAGAAGCTGGTCGGCCCGCGCACGCGGTACACGTTCGCCGATCTGCGCGGACAGGACCCAGCGCTGCTCGCCGCGCTCGAGATGGCCCGGCGGGCCGCCGCCGTCGACGCGAGCGTCCTCATCGTCGGCGAGAGCGGCACCGGCAAGGAGCTCCTCGCGCAGGCCATCCACGCCGGTGGCCCGCGGGCGCGCGAGCCGTTCGTCGCCATCAACTGCGCGGCGCTGCCCCGCGATCTGCTCGAGGCCGAGCTGTTCGGCTACGAGCGCGGCGCATTCACCGGGGCCCGCTCGGAGGGCATGGTCGGCAAGTTCGAGCTCGCGGGTGACGGCACGCTGCTGCTCGACGAGATCGTCGACCTGCCGCTCGACATGCAGGCCAAGCTCCTGCGCGTGCTGCAGGAGCGCGTGGTCACGCGGCTCGGGTCCAGCGTCGAGCGGCCGGTGCGGGCCCGGGTGCTCGCCACCGCGCAGCGCGACCTCGCCATCGACGTCGACCGCGGGCGCTTCCGGCTCGATCTGCTCCACCGCCTGCGGGTCCTCCAGATCGCCCTCCCCGCGCTGCGCGAGCGTCCCTCCGACGTGGTGCTGCTCGCGCGCCACTATCTGCGCGAGGTCGGCACGCGCCAGGGCAAGACGGTCCGCACGATGACCCCCGAGGTCGAGCAGGCGCTCGCCGCGTATCCGTGGCCCGGCAACGTGCGCGAGCTCGCCAACGTCATCGAGGGCGAGGTGAGCTTGCTGCCGACCGACACGCCGACGCTGGACCGCGTGCCGTCGGCCCTCTCGCGAGGGCGGATGAGCGAGCCCCCGCCCATGTCGGGCCCGCCGTCGGCGTCGGCCATCGCCCTGCGGGACGCGACCGGCATCCTCCCGCTCGCCGAGGTGGAGCGCCTCGCCTACCTCGACGCGTACGAGAAGAGCCAGCGCAGCGTGACGCGGGCCGCGCGCGCGCTCGGCGTGAGCAAGGTCACCTTCTACACCAAGCTCCGGCAGTTCGGCATGCACCCCGCCGAGGCCACGGGGGAGATGCCGTCGATGCGGGCGAGCTCGATGCGCCTCCCGGCGGCGCCGGTCAGCGACCCGACCCTCGGTGTCGGAGAACCTGAGCCGACCTCCCGACGGTGAGCGAACGGCCGATTTTTCGGCCGGTTCCACGGATGAGCCAGGGTGGGCCGAAACGCCCACCGCCCATGGCGCGACAAAAGGACCGCAGGGATGGCTCAAAAGGTCGTTCTTCGCTAAGTCTCGTGCTGGAGGGCGGTGTGGAGATGCTGGATGGGTTCCGCAGGGGGAGCGGAGTGCGCACGGGCGCGTTCGACTGGGCTACGGTCGCGCTGCTCGCAGCGATGGCGAGCGCCGCCGGCTGCAAGGGCGAGGACGCGCCGCCCGCCACGGAGACGGACACCGGCGTCGAGACCAGCGCGGATGCAGGGGACAAGACCGCGCCCACGTTCGCCGGCCTCGAGACCGCCACGGCGGCCAGCGAGAGCAGCGTGGCCCTGACCTGGAAGCCCGCGAGCGACGAGACGACGGAGCCCGCGCGGATCGCCTACCGGGTCTATGTCGGCGACAAGTCCGGGGGCGTCGATCTGAAGACGCCCTGGGCCACGTCCCCCGCCGGCGCGAGCGGCTTCACGCTCACCGGACTCCTGCCCGGGCAGCACTACTGGTTCGTCGTCCGCGCGGTGGACGGCAGCGGCAACGAGGACGCCAACACCGTCGAGAAGGACGCTGCGACCACCGACTCGACGCCACCGCGGTTCGCGGGCGTCACCAACGTGAGCGGCGCCGACAAGGACGCGCTCGAGGCCCGCTGGGCCGCGGCCACCGACGACGGGACCAAGCCAGCCGGCATCCGCTACCGCGTGTTCCTCGCGTCGAAGACCGGCACCTACGACTTCACCAAGCCCGACCTCGAGACCGCCCCCGGCGCCACCAGCGCGATCGTGAAGGGTCTCGAAGAGGCCAAGACCTACGCCCTCGTCGTGCGCGCGGTCGACGCCTCCGGCAACATGGACGAGAACCTCCGCGAGAAGTCCGGCCAGACCCTCGACAAGACCGCGCCCACGTTCGAGGGCCTGTTCAGCGCGACCGCGATCGGCACCTCGATCAAGCTCCTGTGGAACGACGGCAAGGACAACGTCGACGCGGCGAAATACCTGAAATACGACGTGTTCCGCTCCACCGTCGCGGGCAAGTACGATTTCACCAAGCCGGTGTTCACCACGGCCTCGGGGGTGACCGAGTACACGGCCACGAGCCTCGACGTCTCCACCACCTTCTACTTCACGGTGCGCGCGCGCGACTCGGCGGGCAACGTCGACACCAACACGGTGGAGAAGAGTGCCAAGACCGCGGCGTCGCCCGACATCCTCCCGCCCACGTTCGCCGGCCTCGAGTCGGCGACCGCGCTCGGCGCGCGCAGCATCGACCTGCGGTGGAGCAGCGCCACCGACGACTACTCGAAGGCGGACGGGATCTTCTACGACGTCTTCACCGCCACCACCTCGGGTGGCGAGGACTTCTCCTCACCGAGCTTCTCCACCCTCGGCGGGGCGACCTCGTTCACCCTGACCGGGCTCACGCCACTCACCACCTACTACGTGGTGGTGCGCGCGCGCGATCAGGCCGGCAACCAGGACAAGAACGTCGTCGAGCGGACCATCAAGACGCTCGCCGACACCACGCCGCCCGTGTTCGGGGGCCTCGACACCACCACCACCCTCGGGCCCACCGCGATCCGGCTCACGTGGTCGGCGGCCACCGACGACGTGAACTCGTCGGCCGAGCTCGTCTACCGCATCTACGCCGGCACCTCGGCCAGCACGGTCGATTTCACCACGCCGCTCGCGGTGACCGACCCGGGGGTCACGACGTTCCCGCTGGACGGACTCGTCCCCGGCAAGACGTACTACTTCGTCGTGCGCGCCGTGGACGCCGCGCTCAACGTCGACGGCAACACCAAGGCGGTGGTGGGCACCACGCTCCCCGACACCAAGGCGCCGGTGTTCGACGGCCTGCTCGACGCGGTGCCGCAGTCGCCGACCTCGCTGCTGGTCACCTGGAAGGCCGCGACCGACGACGTCACCGCGAAGTCGGCGATCCTCTACGACCTCTTCACCGGCAAGCTGGCCGCCGATTTCACCGCAGCGCCCACCTACACGAGCGCGCCCGGCGCGACCTCGTTCGTCATCAACGGGCTCGCGCCCAAGCAGGTCATCGCCCTCGGCGTGCGCGCGCGCGACGCCGCCGGCAACCGCGACGCCAACACGGTGTCCAAGAGCGTCACCATGCCGGGCGACACGACGGCGCCCACCTTCGCCGGGGCCAAGTCGGTGACGGGCGCGTCGGCCACCTCGCTCACCGTCAACTGGGATCCGGCGACCGACGACGTGACCGCGCACGCGGCCATGCAGTACCTCGTCTGCCGCTCGCTCACGGCCACCGGGTGCCTCGGCGGCGGGTTCGTGCCGTTCGCGACGGTCACCGGCGGGACCAGCTACACGTTCAGCGGCCTCACGCCGACCAAGGACTACTACTTCCGCGTGCTCGCCCGCGACGCGAGCAGCAACCTCGACGCCAACACGGCGGTCGTCTCCGGCAAGACCGTGCTCGACGGCACCCCGCCGGTGTTCGCGGGGTGCGGGTCGGTCACCGCCGCGGCGGGCGCCGCGGGCGCCTCCGCGCTCGACGTGGGCTGGACCGCGGCCACCGACGACGTGAGCGCGAGCACCCAGCTGGTCTACGTCCTCACCTGGTCCACGAGCCCTTCGCTGACCTCGCCCTCGACGCTGACCACCGCGCCCGGCGCAGCGAGCGCGCAGATCACCGGGCTCGTGCCGGGCACCACCTACTATGTGCGTTGCCGCGCCCAGGACGTCGCGGGCAACAGCGACGCCAACGCGGTCGTCAAGAGCGCGGCCACTGTGGCCGACACCTTCCCCCCGACGTTCGGCGGCATCGTCTCGCTGACCTCGACGGGCACCACGACCCTCGCGGTGAACTGGGCCGCCGCTTCGGACACGGTCACCGGCGCGGGTTCGATCGCCTACGACCTCTGCGCCAGCACGGTCGCGACCGACTGCAACCCGGGCTGGACGGTCGGCAAGACCGTGATCGGCACCACCGCCACCACGCTGACCGGCCTCCTGCCCGGCAGCACCTACTACGTGCGGGTCCGCGCGCGCGACGCCGCCGGGAACCTCGACGGCAACACCGCGGTCCTGAGCAAGAGCACCGACGTCGACGTGACGCCGCCGGTGTGGGGCGGTGGCCCGACGGTCGCCGGGGTCTTCGCCACCGGGGCGAGCTCGAGCCAGAAGCTCGCCGTCACCTGGAACGCGGCCAGCGACGTCTCCGCGGTGCGCTACCGGCTCTGCTGGTCGACCACGACCTTCACTTCCTACGCGGCGTGCAGCGCGGGCGGCGGCGCGATCGCCACCACCGCGTTCGGCGCCACCAACTACACCATCACCGGCCTGGTCTCGCGCCAGAGCTACTCGGTGTCGGTGCGCGCGGAGGACGCGGCCAGCAACGTCGAGACCGGCTCGAACTGGGCCTCGGCGACCACCGCCACGAGCTACTCCACGTTCCTCGCGCCGGTGTGGACCGCGGCGCCTGCGAGCGGTGGCTGCGCGGGCGGCTGCCACTCGTTCTCGTTCACCTACGCGGGGCTCACCAGCGGGTACTCCTCGTTCAAGACCAACCCGCCCACCTGCTCGAGCGGTGCGCTCCCGCTCGTGGTCCCCGGCTCGCCGTTCGGCAGCGCGGTCTACCGCAAGATGACCGGCAACTTCGCCGGCACCTGCGTCAGCGGTACCCGCATGCCCTCGGGCGGCACCCCCAACTCCACCTACGAGAGCTACGTCTCGGAGTGGATCACCCAGGGCGCCTGGGACAACTGATGGCCAGCGGCGCGTGGCGCGGGCCCCTCGCCGGGCTCCTCGTGTTCGGCGGCGTGGTCGCCGGCGTCGCGTACGCGTTCCGCGCGCCCGGGCCGACGGCGCCGCCGCTCACGATCCCCGCGAGTGGCTCGCCTTCGGTGCGCACCCACCCCGCGCCGCCGCCGACGATCCCGCTCAGCGTCTTGCCGGTCGACTCGGCGCGCGTCGCACCTCGACCCAGCGCCGCACCCGCATCGCCGTCGCCGGCCTGCCCGCCCGGAACGGAGTGGACGAACTTCGTCGAGCCGCTCGGGCTCAAGCGCACCCTCAAGGGCTGCATCCACCCGAGCGACGGCGGCGAGGCAGTGCGCGAGGGCTCGTGGACGATCGCCGACGTGGGTGGCTACGTGAGCGAGGGCCAGTACGTGGCCGGACAGAAGCACGGCCGCTGGGTGATCTGGTTCCCGAACGGCACCGCGGCGCGCACCGAGGAGTACAAGAACGGACACTCCGACGGGGTGTTCGTGGAGTGGAGCCCGGCCGGGCAGCGGCTCGCGGAGATCTCCTACAAGGACGACTACCGCGACGGTCCGACCACGATCTGGTCCGAAGACGGCAGCGTGCGACGTGAGCTCTGGGTGAAGGGTCGGAAGGTCGACCCGCAGGAAGTGGACGGGGGCCCCTGATCATGGCGCATATCAACACGGAGTCGAACATGGGTGCATGGGGTCGCGTGCTGCTCGCCTGGGCCACCTTGTTCGCGTGTCTGTGGACGGTCGCCGATGCCGGGGCCTACTCGACAGGCATCACGGGGTACTCGATCTCCGGCTGCACGTGCCACAGCGGCGGCAACGTGCCGACGGTCACCATGACCATCAACGGGACGACCTACACCAACGGTCAGACCGCCTATCTGACCGCGGGGTCCACCGTCGGCGCGACCCTGAACCTGAGCGTCAGCGGCGCCCCCAACAACAACTCGGGCGGCTTCGACGTGTCGATGAACGTGGCCGGCGGCACGCTCTCGCTGAACGGCGACGCGTACGTCAAGCTCGTCTCGGGCGAGGTCACCCACAACGCCCGCAAGCCCATGTCCGGCAACGCCGTGGCGTTCGGTTTCGCGATCACGGCCCCGGCCTCCACCTGCGCCACGACCACCGTCTACGGCGCGGGCAACGCGGTCAGCAACGCCGCTGACAGCACCGCCAACGACGCCTCCAACGTCATCGCCGTCACCATCAAGACCAAGTGCACCAACGGCACGGCATGCTCGGTGGCGGCCGCCTGCACGAGCGGCAACTGCGTGGACGGGTTCTGCTGCAACTCGACCTGCACCGGCACCTGCCAGGACTGCTCGGCGAACCCCGGCACCTGCACCAACTACAGCCTCGGCTCCGCGGGCAGCCCGAGCTGCTCGCCGTTCGTCTGCACCGGCACGGCGAGCTGCCCGGGCTCGTGCGTCAACGACACGTACTGCGTCAGCGGCCGCTACTGCTCGGGTGGCAGCTGCGTGCTCAAGCTGGCGCAGGGCTCGGCCTGCTCCACCAGCAACCAGTGCTCGAGCGGCAACTGCGTCGACGGGTTCTGCTGCAACTCGGCGTGCAGCTCGGGCACCTGCGACGTGTGCGCCGCCTCGCTCGGCGCGGCGGCCAATGGCACCTGCACCAACGTGGCCGCGGGCACGGCGCTCGCCGGGTGTTCGCCCTATGTGTGCTCGGGGACCGCGGCCTGCTACGCGAGCTGCTCGGCCGATGGCCAGTGCGCGAGCGGCAACTACTGCAACGGCTCCGCCTGCACCGCGAAGAAGGCCCAGGGCGTGGCGTGCTCCGGCAGCAACCAGTGCTCGAGCGGCAACTGCGTGGACGGGTTCTGCTGCAACACCGCGTGCAGCGGCGGCACCTGCGACGTGTGCGCCGCGTCGCTCGGCGCGGCGGCCAACGGCACCTGCACCAACGTGGCGGCGGGCACGGCGCTCGCCGGCTGCTCGCCCTACGTCTGCGCGGGCACCTCGGCCTGTTACGCGAGCTGCTCCTCCGACAGCCAGTGCGCGAGCGGCAACTACTGCAACGGCTCGGCGTGCGTCGCCAAGCTCGCGACCGGCACCGCGTGCAGCGCTGCCAACCAGTGCAGCACCGGCTTCTGCGCCGACGGGTTCTGCTGCAACGCGGCCTGCAGCGGTGGCAGCTGCGACGTGTGCGCCGCCTCGCTCGGGGCGAGCAGCAACGGGTCGTGCACGACGCTCGCCGCGGGCGCGGTGGGCTCGCCGAGCTGTGCCCCCTATGCCTGCTCGGGCGGCACCGCGTGCTACGCGAGCTGCTCGGCCGACGGCCAGTGCGCGAGCGGCAACTACTGCAACGGCTCGACCTGCACCGCCAAGAAGGCGCAGGGCGTCGCCTGCAGCGGCAGCAACCAGTGCTCGAGCGGTAACTGCGTGGACGGGTTCTGCTGCAGCAGTGCCTGTGGCGGCGCGTGCGACGTGTGCAGCGTCGCCCTCGGCGCCTCGGCCAACGGCACTTGCACGATCCTCGGCGCCGGCGCGACCGGCAGCCCCTCGTGCGCGCCCTACGTCTGCAGCGGCACCGCGGCCTGTTACAGCTCCTGCTCGAGCGGTGCGCAGTGCGCCGGCGGCAGCTTCTGCTCCGGCACCACCTGCAGCGGCACGCTCGCCAACGGCAACGCCTGCTCGAGCAACGTGCAGTGCACGAGCGGCAACTGCGTGGACGGGTTCTGCTGCAACACCGCCTGCGGCGGCGCCTGCGACGTGTGCTCGCTCGCCCTCGGCGCGACGGCCAACGGCACCTGCACCATCCTCTCCTCGGCTTCGGCCTCGACCTGCTCGCCGTACTACTGCAGCGGCTCGACCTCGGCCTGCGCCGCCACCTGCGCGAGCTCGGCGAACTGCCAGCCCGGCAACTACTGCGACACCGCCGCGTCCAAGTGCCAGCCGCAGAAGGCGCTCGGCGTGGCGTGCGCCGCGGCCGGCGAGTGCGCGAGCGGGTTCTGCGCCGACGGCGTGTGCTGCAACAGCGCCTGCGCGGGCAACTGCGACGCGTGCTCCATCGCGGCCGGCGCCTCGAGCAACGGCTCGTGCAGCAACGTGGCCGGCGCGGGCGGTAGCCCCACGAGCTGCGCGCCCTACCTGTGCAGCGCGTCGTCTCCCTCTTGCCCCACCACGTGCGCGAGCGACGCGGCCTGCCGGTCGGGCAACTACTGCGACGGCTCGAGCCACTGCACGGCCAAGCTCGGTGACGGCAACGCGTGCACCGCGGCCAACCAGTGCACGAGCGGCAACTGCGTCGACGGGTTCTGCTGCAACACGAGCTGCAGCGGCGCGTGCGACGCGTGCTCCGCGGCCCTCGGCGCGAGCGCCAACGGGACCTGCACCAACGTGAGCGGCGGCGGCTCGCCGAGCTGCGCCCCCTACCTCTGCAAGGGGACCACCGCGACCTGCCCGGCTACCTGCGCCACGACCAGCGACTGCGTCTCGGGCAGCTACTGCGACGGCACGAGCAAGTGCGTGAGCAAGCTCGGCCTCGGCGTGGCCTGCAGCTCCGCCGTGCAGTGCACGAGCGGCAACTGCGTGGACGGGTTCTGCTGCAACAGCGGGTGCGGCGGCAGCTGCGACGTGTGCTCGGCCGCGCTCGGCGCGACCGCCAACGGGACCTGCACCAACGTGAGCGGCGGCGGCTCGCCGAGCTGCTCGCCGTACCTGTGCCTCGGCACCACCTCCACCTGTCCCGCCACCTGCGCCTCGTCGACCGACTGCGCGAGCGGCAACTACTGCGACGCGACCAGTCACTGCTCGCCCAAGCTCGGACCGGGCTCGAGCTGCTCGTCCGCCGGGCAGTGCACGAGCGGCTTCTGCGCCGACGGGTTCTGCTGCAACACCGCCTGTAGCGGTGGCTGCGACGTGTGCTCGGCGGCGCTCGGCGCCACGGTGAACGGCAACTGCACCCTGGTGAGCGGCGCCGGCTCGCCCTCTTGCTCCCCCTATCTCTGCAAGGGGACCACGGCGGCCTGCCCGGGCACCTGCGCCGCCACCAGCGACTGCGCGAGCGGCAACTACTGCGACGCCACCGGTCACTGCACGGCGATGCTCGGCCTCGGAGTGGCCTGCACCTCCGCGGGCCAGTGCTCGAGCGGGTTCTGCGCCGACGGGTACTGCTGCAACGCGAGCTGCACCGCGCAATGCGAGGCGTGCAACATCGCGGGCAGCCTCGGCAGCTGCCGAGCGGTCACCGGCGCGCCCATCTCACCGCGCGTCGCCTGCGCCACCGACGGATCCGCGTGCGGCGGGACCTGCGACGGCGTCACCGCGACGGCCTGCGCCTACCCGACGAGCTCCACCTCTTGTCGCGCCGCGTCCTGCACCGCCGGCACCGCCACTCTCCCGGCGGGCTGCAATGGCGCCGGTGCCTGCCCGGCGATCTCCACGGTCTCGTGCGGCGCCTTCGCCTGCGTGGGGAGCGTGTGCGCCGGCGGGTGCGCGACCGACGGCGACTGCGCCTCGGGCAACTACTGCGCGGGCGGCAGCTGCAAGCCCAAGAAGGCCAACGGCCTCGCCTGCGCGCTCACCAACGAGTGCACGAGCGGCTTCTGCGTCGACGGCGTGTGCTGCAACGCGGGCTGCACGGGCCAGTGCCAGTCGTGCGCGACCGGCACCTGCTCGGTGGTGACCGGCGCGCCGGTCGGCGGCCGCGCGAGCTGCGTGACCGACGGCTCCTCGTGCAGCGGCGCGTGCAACGGCGTCGACGGCCTCGCCTGCAGCTACCCGGCGGGGACCACCAGCTGCCGCGCGGCCTCGTGCTCGGCCGGCGTCGCGACCGCGGCGGCCACCTGCGACGGCAGCGGCAAGTGCCCGACGCTGGCCACCACCCCCTGCGCTCCGTACAAGTGCGCGGGCACGACCTGCGCGACGACCTGCTCGGCCGACAGCGAGTGCACGACGGGCACGTTCTGCGGCGGCGGCGAGTGCATCGCCAAGCTGCTCAACGGGTCGCCGTGCATCTCCGGCACCCAGTGCGGCGCGGGCAACTGCATCGACGGGGTCTGCTGCGACACGTCGTGCAGCGGCCAGTGCGAGGCGTGCAACCTGCCGACCAAGGCCGGCACCTGCTCGGCGGTGACCGGCGCCCCGGTCGGCACCCGCGCCGACTGCGCGAGCGACGGCTCGCTCTGCGGCGGGCTCTGCGACGGTACCGTGCGCACGAGCTGCAAGTACCCGGGCGCCGAGACCGTGTGCCGCGCGGGCACCTGCACGAGCGGCGTCGCGACCCTCGAGGCCAAGTGCAGCGGCACCGGCAACTGCCCCGCCAAGAAGACCCAGGACTGCACGCCGTTCTCCTGCGGCGCCAAGGCCTGCCTCGGCGACTGCGCGACCGACACCGACTGCACCACGACCACGTTCTGTTCGGGCGGCGTGTGCAAGCCGAAGCTCGCCAACGGCAGCACTTGCAGCGCGACCTCGCAGTGCAACTCGGGCTTCTGCGTCGACGGGCTCTGCTGCGACAAGGCCTGCACCGGTCAGTGCGAGGGCTGCGACCTCAAGGGCAAGGAGGGCACCTGCACAACCAACAGCGGCGACCCCCGCCCGGGCCGTCCGGCCTGCGAGGGCACCGGCGCCTGCAAGGGCGCGTGCGACGGCGTCGACGCCACCAAGTGCAAGCCCGGCACCGCGACCGCCGAGTCCTGCAACGGCATCGACGACAACTGCAACGGCAGCACCGACGAGGGCGATCTCTGCCCGGGTGGCGGCACCTGCGTCGCAGGGTCCTGCTCCGGCGGGAGCGACGCCGGCGACGCGGGCACCGACGGCGGCGATGCCGACCCGGACGCCACCGACGGCGCGACGGACGCCGACCCCGACGCG
>CAZUZY010000280.1:0-11727 GCA_964624885.1 uncultured Polyangiales bacterium
GGTCGGCGTGGGGGACCAGGGCGAGCGCCTGCTCGGCGGCGCGCTGGTCCCGCACGACCGCCCGCCGCGCGCACCCGAAGCCCACGGCCAGCGCGGCCACCGCGAAGGGGGCGACCACGAACGACAGGCGGAAGCTCCCGAACCTCGCCACCACGACGAACACCACGAGCACCACGGCGACCGGCAGGACGTGCACCACCGCGAGCGCGCCGAGCAGCCCCGCGGCGGCGACGACGAGGAACGGATCGAGGGGCTGCGCCACGGCGGTCGCCCTGGAAGGAGCGTGCCACGCCGATTCCCGGAGAACTCCGTCGCCACCGCCGGCGGTGAGACCATTCCGCCGGCGGACCGCCGGCGGTAGCGTGCGCCCGTGCTCGAATTCGCGCCCGACCAACCGCCGGTGCCCGCCCGGCCCGCCGCCACCGTCCTCTTGCTCCGTGACGGGCCCGATGGCCTCGAGGTCTGCGTCATGCAACGCAGCCCAAACAGCGCCTTCATGGGCGGCGCGATCGTGTTCCCCGGTGGGCGCATCGAGCCGACCGACGCGCCCGCGCGGTTTGCTGGGCATTTCCGCCCTCCGCACGAGGGTCAGTGGCTCGACGACGAGGGCCTCGCCGCGCGCATCGGCGCCTGTCGCGAGTCGGTCGAGGAGGTGGGGCTCGTGCCGCTGGTCGGCGCCGCCGAGCCCGCGAGCCTGCGCGCGAACCTGCTCGAGGGGCTGATCGCGAGCGGGGCTCTTCTCGATCTCGCCGCGCTGGTCCCGCTCTCGCGGTGGGTCACGCCCGAGGCCGAGAAGCGTCGCTACGACGCGCGATTCTTCGTCGCGCGCGCGCCGCTCGACCAGAGCCCGCAGGGCGACGACCACGAGGCTGTCCGCGTGCTCTTCGCCACACCGAAGGGGCTGCTCGCGCAGGCGCTCGAGGGCGCGATCTCTCTCTTCCCACCCACGCACCGCACCCTCGAGCTCCTTTCGACCCACGCGACGGTCGACGCGGTGCTCGAGGCCGCGCGGGGCGCCCCGCCCATCGAGCCCATCTGCCCTCGCTTCGCGCTCGACAGGGGTGTCCCCACGCTCGCGTTGCCTGGAGATCCGCTCCACGAGGTGCGTGAGCGCCGCATCGCCGGCGCATCTCGCTACGTGCTCCGTGACGCACGGTGGGTGGCGGAGAACGCGCCGGAGTGAGGGCGAAAACCATTGCGGGTGGACAGCCCCCAAGGCAGGCTCCGCCCCCGCCCATGGACGTCAAGCCGACCTCGTCATCGCCCGCGTCGCCCGCCGCCCGTGGGGGCGATCGGGCTCTCGGCATCCAGGCGCCGAATGGTCGCGCACCCCGCGCGGCCCGTGACCTGATCCTCCCGCCGGAGCTGTTCACGGCGTCCGATCTCGCTCGCTTCTGCCAGGTCGACCTCAAGACGATCCACAACTGGTCCGACAAGGGGCAGATCCCCCACTTCCGCACGCCGGGTCGCCACCTGCGCTTCCGCCGGCTCGACGTGCTCGATTTCCTTCGCCGCTATGGGTACGCGATCCCCGACATCCTCCGCGCGACCCGCCCTCGGCTCGTGGTGGTCGACGCCGATCCGCAGACCCAGGCGCTCCTCAAGCGCACCTTGCAGAAGCGCTTCGAGATCGTGAGCTACGTCGATCCGGTCGACGCGCTCGTCAACCTCGCGCAGGTGCAGCCCGATCTGCTCGTCGTCGAGGTCGCGACCGAGGTGGGCGGGCTCGACGGCGTGCACTTCCTCGAGCGGCTGCGCGAGGTGGAGGCCACGCGGCACATCCGCAACCTGGTCTTCACCAAGCGGCCCGACGTGAAGGCGCGGGCCCTCGCCGCCGGCGCCCTCTCGGTCCACGACAAGGACGACCTCGCCGGCCTCAAGACCGCCCTCGAAGCCATCTCCGGCGTCGGCTGATGGGCGTCGATCTCGCCGACGCCGAGCGTCGCGATCTCGTCGAGCGCTGCAAGGACGAGGTGCTCGCGCTGGTCGACGAGGCGCGCGCCAGCGGGCTCCCCCTCGCCGACGCGGTCGTGCTGGTGGCCGACGATCGCGATCCGCTCGGACGGCGAGCGCTCGAGGCGTGCGCCGAGCTCGGTCACCCCGTCGGCGGCGCGGAGGTCTATGTGGTGGGGCTGCACCGCACCCTGGCGATCGAGGTCCTCCGTCGTGTGTCACCGGCCCACGTCGAGGACATGGTCGACGAGGCTCCGACCGGCGCCGCGCGCCTGGTTTGCGTGGCCTTTGGTGGGGTTCGCTCGACGTTCGTGGGCCTCGCCGAGGCTTAGCGTGGTCTGTCGGCCGGGCCCGTGGCATCCTCGTCGGGGATGAGCGAGGGCGGAAGAGGGTCGGGGGAGGGCACGGCCGCGCGCCTGCGCGCCGAGGCCCTGGCCTCCGAGCGCGGCCTGCCGGTCTCCGAGGAGCAGCCGCTCTTCATCGCCCCGCCGCTCGATCTGCACGCGCACCGCGGCGTCGACTCCGGCTTTCGCGCGGCGATCGCCGAGGCGCTGGTCGCCGACCCCCTCGGGGGCGCGGGCCGCGAGGATCCCACGGGCACCACGCGGACCGGCACCCGTGGTCGGGCCGAAGCGCGGACGGTCCAGGACATCGACGACGTGGCCGAGTTGCTCCCCGAGGAAGGCGAGGTCACGCGCTTCGTCGAGCTCGGCGTCGACACGTCCAACGAGAGCACCGTGGTGGGCGAGAACCGCCTGGTGCTGCTCCAGCTGCTCCGCTCGATCGGCGCGGTCGAACGCGCCCCCACCTCGCTCGACGGGCGCCCGTCCAAGGAGTCCATCCTCCTCGGGCGGGAGCGCGCGCTCCGCTTCCGCATCGCCTTGCTCGACATGTGGACCGAAGAGGCGGTGAGCATGGTCGAGTCCGGGCCACTGCGGCCGCATGCGCTCGACGCCCTGCTACAGGCGGCGTTGCTGGTGGCCTTCGCCCACGATCCCGAGCCCGACCCGGAGGCGCTCGTGGGTGCGCGCGACCCCGAGCTCTTCGGGGCCGTGCTCTACGCGATCCGAGATCTGTGGCCGCACCTTGCGCGACAGGCCGTGCGCGACGCCGGCGCCGCGGCCTGCGCGCGCGTGAGCGTCCTCGGGGCGGCGCGGGCCCTCGACATGCTGGGCAACCTGGCCCTCGATCTCGACGACGAGTCGCTGACCGCGACCACGCTGCTGGTCCACCACCTCGGCGATCTGCTCGGCCCCCCGACGGCCGAGATGGTCGCCATGGTGCGACGCACGCTCGGCCGGTGACGTCCGGCGGCCCGGCGTCTATCGGAGGCCGATGCGGTACGCCCTCGCGCTCTCGTCCTCGATCCTGGCTGTGGTCGGCTGCAGCGACCCGGCCGCCCTGCCCCCCGAGGCGGACTCGGCCGCCGACACCTCGGGCGACGCGACGGGCGACGGCACCCTCGACACCCTCGACGCCAGCGCCGACACCCGGCTCGACGCCACCGACGGGGGCGACGGGTCGACCGACACCAAGGCAGACGCCCCGCTCGACGCCGCGACCGACAGCGGCCCCGACGCGGCCAAACCCCCGCTGCCCGCTTGCCTCGGCGAGACGCGCGCGATGGTGCTCTCCTCCGGTCTGCCCTTCACCGACGTGTCCGTCGGTACGTCACCGTCCAAGGTGACCGGCAAGTTCCTGCTCGACCTCGCGACCACCGGCTCCACGATCGACCTCGGCGCGTTCAGCGGCGTCAAGCCCACGGCCTCGGGATGCAACCCTGCGCTGCTCGGGCAGTCGTGTAGCTTCACCGACCTCGACTTCTTCGGCAGCTGGGGCTCCGTCACCCTGCGCACCGCAGACCACTCCGGCATCGGAGGGCCGGTCCGCGAGGCGGGGATCCTCGGCACCGACTTCTTCTCGGTGCTCGCCCTCACGCTCGACTACGCCGGCAAGCAGGTGCGCCGCACCACCAAGGCGGCGCTGTGTGACGACGCGACCCTCGTCGGCGCCGGCTTCTCTCCGCTGTCGACGGCGGGCTTCTACTCGAACGACTTCGGCAAGCTCAAGCCGCTCTCGGCGGTCGATGCGAGCGCGCCGTCCGGGGTGACGGTCGCCAACGTGCCCACCGTGCCGCTGTGGATCGCCGGGGTGCGCGCGGACGCGCAGCTCGACACGGGCTTCGACGACGGCCTGGTCCCCTTCTCGATCAACGTCAACCAGGCCTTCTTCGACGCGATCAAGGGCAAGTCGCCGACGGCGCTCGTGCGGGACAGCTCGCGCGACCTCGTGCTGTCGACCTGCGTGGTGGGGCTGTCCGAGCCCGTGGAGGCCTACACCCTCTCGGCGGGCAACGCCGCCGAGCTGCGCACCGAGGCGGGGGTCGCGGCGCACGCCTACCCGAAGGCGGTGCTGTTCGTGAAGCGCACGCCGGTCGGCGCGAAGGTGTGCGGCGGCATCGGCACCTGGACCGCCCCCGCGGCCCAGGTCGCCGCTTCGATCTACGTCGACGCCGGCGTCGTCCTCTTCGACCCGTTCAGCTCCCGCGTCTGGATGCGCTGAGCGGAACGAAGTGGAGCGAAGCATCGGCCGCCTCCATGGGCGGCCGACAAAGATTCACAGGCTCTGAGGCAAGCGTAAGCGAGCCGAAGCATCGGCCGCCTCCATGGGCGGCCGACGAAGATGCACAGTCTGTGAGCGCCGGCGCGGGTGTCAGTGCCGGAAGTGGCGGAAGCCGGTGAACACCATCGCGAGGCCGTGCTGGTCGGCGCAGGCGATGATCTCGGCGTCCTTCACGCTGCCGCCGGGCTGGGCGATCGCCGTGACCCCTCCGCGCGCCGCGGCCTCGACGCCGTCCGGGAACGGGAAGAACGCGTCGGAGCCGAGCACGCTGCCCTTGGCCGCGTCGCCCGCCTTCTTGAGCGCAATCTCGACCGACACCACGCGCGACATCTGACCGGCGCCGACGCCGACGGTCTCCACCGTCCGGCCGCTCGCGCGGGCGAGGACGATGGCGTTGGACTTCACGTGCTTGGTCACCCGCCAGGCGAAGGCCAGCGCGCGGAGCTCGTCCGCGGTCGGAGCGCGCTTGGTGACGACCTTGGCCGCCTCCACCTCGCCCGCGCTGGTGGCGTCGGCGCTCATCGCGACGATGCCCCCCGAGATCCGCCGGTAGTCGAGCTCGGCGGAGGAGCGCGGCGGCGGCGGGGCGCCGACCGCGAGCAGCCGCAGGTTCTTCTTGAGGCGCAGCACCTCGAGGGCGCCGGTGGAGAACGAGGGCGCGACGACGCACTCGAGGAAGATCTCGCCCATCGCCCGCGCCGTCTCCACGTCCACCTCGTGGCTGAGGGCGACGATGCCCCCGAACGCGCTCACGCTGTCGGCGTCGCGCGCGGCTCGGTACGCCTCCACCAGCGTGCCGCTGGTGGCGACGCCGCAGGGGTTGGCGTGCTTCACGATGACGCACGCGTGCTCGGTGTCGGAGGCGTGCTCGCGGACCGCGGCGAGGGCCGCCTCCACGTCGACGAAGTTGTTGAACGAGAGCTCCTTGCCGCCGGCGCCGAGCGCCTCGGCCCGGGCGAGCGTGCCGGCCTCGGCCCCGCGCTGCCGGTAGAACGCGCCGGTCTGGTGCGGGTTCTCGCCGTAGCGGAGCCCGTAGCCCTTCTCGAAGGTGAGGGTGAGGTAGCGCGGGTAGAGGGGCGCCTCGGGCTCCCGCGAGAGATAGCCGGCGATCGCGCCGTCGTAGGCCGCGGTGTGCGCGAAGGCCTTGGCGGCCAGTCGGGTGCGGGTCGCGAGCGAGGTGTGCCCGTCGTGACTCGCGAGCTCGGCGATCACCGCGTCGTAGTCGGTCGGATCGACGAGCACGGTGACCCGCGGGTGCGACTTGGCGGCCGAGCGGACCATCGAGGGGCCGCCGATGTCGATCTCCTCCACCAGCTCCGCGTGCGAGACGCCCGGCTTGGCGAGGGTCTCCTCGAACGGGTAGAGGTTCACGACCACGAGGTCGATCGGCCGGCCGCCCACCTTGGCGAGGTCGTCGGCGTCGATCTCGCCGCGCATCAGGATGCCGCCGTGCACGCGCGGATGGAGGGTCTTCACGCGACCGTCCATGATCTCGGGCGAGCCGGTGTAGTCGCTCACCTGCACCACGGACACGCCGGCCTCGACCAGGTGGCGCGCCGTGCCCCCGGTGCTGAGGATCTCCACCCCTCGCGCGACCAGGGCGCGGGCGAGCTCCACGACGCCACGCTTGTCCGAGACGGACACGAGCGCGCGACGGACGGGCTGCAGATCGGCGAGCGGGGGGGCGGGGACCTTCGACATGGCGCGGCGGTACCGGGTCCTTTGTGCGGGAGCAATGGCGAGCGTTCCGCTAGGCTGCGACGCCGTGTCCAGCGTGGATTTCGCCCCCGTTCTCGAGCAGCTCCTCGCCGGTGAGGACCTGTCGCCCGCCCTCACCGAGCAGGCCTTCGGCGCGATCCTCGACGGCAGCTGGTCCGCGCCGCGAATCGCGGCGTTCGCCGTGGCCCTCCGCGCCAAGGGGGAGTCTCCCTCCGAGATCGCCGCGGCCGCGCGGGCGCTCCGCGCGCGGGCTTTCTCGATCCATCCGCGGCTGCCCGAGGGCACGCCCCTGCTCGACACGTGCGGGACGGGGGGGGACGGTGCGTCGACGCTCAACATCTCCACCCTCACCGCGCTCGTCGTGGCCGCGTCGGGGGTCGCGGTCGCCAAGCACGGCAACCGCGCCGTCTCGTCGCGCGCCGGCAGCGCCGACCTGCTCGAGGCCCTCGGGGTGCGCATCGTGGACGAATCGCCCGCCGTCGCGGGGCGGCTGACGGCGGCCATCGAGGAGGTCGGGATCGCCTTCTTGTTCGCGCCCCGTCACCACTCCGCGCTGCGACACGCGGCCGGGGTGCGCCGCGAGCTCGGCGTGCGCACCATCTTCAACCTGCTCGGGCCCCTCGCCAACCCCGCGGGTGCGACCCACCAGCTGCTCGGCGTGTTCGACGATCGCCGCCGCCCCACGCTGGCCGCGGTGCTCGCCGAGCTCGGCACCACCCGCGCCTGGGTGGTGCACGGCGAGGCCACCGAGGGCGCGCCGCGGGGTCTCGACGAGGTCTCCCCCGCCGGGCCCACGCGCGTGACCGAGCTCGATCGGGGCGCCCTGCGCGAGCTCGTCGTCCGGCCGGCCGACGCAGGACTGCCGTCGACACCGCTGTCCGCCCTCGCCGGCGGCGACGCCGCCGAGAACGCCCGGGCCAGCGAGGCCATCCTCGCCGGCGCTCCCCACCCCGCGCGTCACGCGGTGCTCCTCAACGCGGCCTGCGCCCTCGTCGTGGCGGGCGTCGAGCACGACCTCGTGACCGCCCGCCAGCGCGCCGAGCGGGCGCTCGACGAGGGGCGTGCGAGAGAGACCCTCCGCCGGTTGCGTCTCGCGATGGAGGCCCCGTGACCGACGTCCTCGGCCCGATCCTCGCGGCGACCCGCGACGAGTGCGTGCGCCTTCAGAGCGCGCTGCCGGACGACGTCGGCCACACGCCGCTCGACGTCCACGCCGCGCTCGCCTCCTCGACCGGCCTCGCGCTGATCGCCGAGATCAAGCACCGCTCACCCTCGGCGGGCCCGCTGTCGCGCGCCCTCTCGCCGGCCGACCGCGCGCGCGCCTATGTCGCGGGCGGCGCCGCGATGGTCAGCGTGCTGGTCGATCGCGCCTCGTTCGACGGGGACTACGCACACCTCGCCGAGGCGCGGGGCGCGGTGACCGTGCCGCTCCTCGCGAAGGGCTTCTGCATCGATCCGATCCAGATCGAGGCCGCGCGACGGGCAGGCGCCGACGCCGTGCTCCTCGTCGCCCGCATCCTTCCGCAGCCGGCGCTCGCCGATCTGCACGCGGGTTGCATCGCGGCCGGCCTGACCCCGATCGTCGAGGTCGTGGACGAGGCCGAGCTCGAGCGCGCGTGGCAGCTGTCCCCCACCGTCGTCGGCGTCAACGCGCGAGACCTCTCGACCCTGGTCATGGACCGAGCGCGGGCGGACCGGGTGATCGCCGCGATCCCAGCCGGTCCCCGGGCGCTGTTCTTCTCGGGCCTCTCCACCCCCGACGACGTCGCGCGGGTCGCGGCCGTGTCGCGGGTCGACGGCGCCCTGATCGGCGAGGTCCTCATGCGCAGCGACGCCCCGACCAGCTTGCTCGCGACGCTCACTGCGGCCGCGAGGAGCGCTCGTCGGCGGCCTGCGCTAGACTGAGGCAGATGCCTCGTCGCGCGCTCGGGCTCGGTCGCTGGGCGCTGTCGGCGGCGGTCGCGCTCTTCGGGCTCCTGGGCTGCAGCGGCAAGGAGCGCGCACCGTTCCTGGTCGAGCCCGACGCGACCTACGACACCGCGCCGCCCCCCGACGGCTCCGCGTTCGACGTGGCCGTCGACACCGCTCCCCTCGACTGCAGCGGAGGCGTGGACGCGGGCATCTGCGCGTGCACCGAGATCGGGCAGAAGCCGCCGGTCGTGTACCTGGTGCTCGATCGCTCGGGGTCGATGACGGCCAAGGAGGTCGGGAGCAGCAAGAGCCGCTGGGATCTCGTGCGCATCGCGCTGTTCGACCCCACCGCCGGCGTGCTGCGCAAGCTCGGTGGCCGCATCGCGCCGGCGCTCGCCGTGTTCCCGGCGGTCACCGCCGGCGCCACCCAGTGCTCCGCCGGGGCCGAGCTGCGCGCCCCGAGCACCGGCAACAAGGACGTCTACGACGAGCTGCAGTCGCTCCTCGTCAAGGTCACCCCCGCGGGAGGGACGCCGACGGCCGCCACCCTGCGCGCGCTCTCCCCGAACCTCACCAAGCTCGCCGCCGACGGCCGGCCGGTGTTCGTGCTGCTCGCCACCGACGGTGCCCCGAACTGCGCCACCACCGCGTGCACCGCCGACCGCTGCACGCGCAACATCGAGGGCGACGTGACCGCGGACGGGCGAAAATGCTCGCCGGTGCTCAACTGCTGCGACCCCAAGGCCACCGCCGACGGCAGCCCGCTCAACTGCGTCGACGCCGACGCGACCGTCGCCGCGGTGACGGCGCTCGCCAGCGTGGGGGTGAAGACGTTCGTGTTCGGCGTCCCCGGGACCGAGGCCTACGCCAAGGATCTCGACGCGCTCGCGGTCGCGGGCGGCACGCCGCGCGAGGGTGCCCCGGTGGGCGAGCGCTACTACGCCGTGAAGTCCACCACCCAGGACGCCTTCGTCGCGGCGCTCCAGGCCATCGCCGCCAAGGTCGTCGACGACTGCGTGGTCACGCTCGAGTCGGCGCCCTCCGATCCGGGCGTCACCAACGTCATCGTCGACGGGCTGCTCGTCCCGCAGGATCCGGTCGACGGCTGGACCTGGACCTCGGATCGAACCATCGAGCTGCACGGCAAGGCCTGCGCGCAGATCAAGGCCGGTCTGGTCGGCCGCCTGCAGGTCGCCGTTGGCTGCAAGACCATCACGAAGTGAGCGGCGCCGAGTGAGCGGCGCCGAGTGAGCGGCGCCGAGTGACCGAGCGCGGCCTCAGGCGCCGCCGATCTTGGGCTTCTTCCCGGTGGTCGCCGGCGGAGCCACCGTCGTGGCCGGCGGCGCCGTGGTCGCGGTCGGCTTCGGCGCCGTGGTCGTCGCCGTGGCGGTCGGCTTGGCGGCCGCGGTCGGCGCCGGCGTCGGGGAAGGCGCGGTGGCCGGCTTGGGCTCCTCGGGCTTCTTCTCGTCGTCGGCTGGCTTCTTCTCGTCGTCGGCCGGCTTCTTCTCTTCGTCGTCGGACGCCTTCTTCTTCTTGTCTTCCTTCTTCTCCTCGTCGTCGTCGTCGGCAGCCTTCTTCTTCTTCTTCTTGCTGCCCTCGTCGTCCTTGTCCTTGTCCTTGTCGGACTCGGACTTCTCGGGCTCCTCCTTCTTGCAGGCGGGCGCGGCCGAGGCGAACACGAGCGTGGCGATCAGGAGGGTGAGGCGGGTGGACGACATGGCCCCCTGTTACCAGAGCGTCGCCCGCCCGGCACCTTGCCCGTCGCAGACATATGGTCTCTCTTGGTCGCATGGAACGGGTCTTCTGTGCGTTGCTCGCCTGCGTGGGGTCGCTCACTGGCTGCGGAGAACCTCCGCCCGCCGCCGCGCCGGCCCCCGCTCCCTCGGCGGCGTTCGTCGGCAAGCCACGGTGTGGACCGGGCACGGAGAGCTCGCCGACCGACGCCCAGGCCCGCATGAAGGCGTTCGAGGGCGACGTCCGCACGTGCTTCACGCTGGGCACACCGGGCAAGGCGGCCACCACGGTCGAGGTCTCCGTGACCGTGCAGGAGAGCGGCAAGGTCTCCAAGGTGCGGGTGGTCGGGGCCACCGGGAACCCCACCGCCGAAAGTTGTGTCTCCGAGCGCCTCAAGAAGGCGACCTTCGGTCCGTTCTGCGGTGCGGAGGTCGAAATCCGGTGGACCTACGCGCTGCAATGAGGCTCCGAGCGGAGCGACAGAGCAGGTTGACGCGCCCCGACATCCCCCAGCGGGGTGGTCGCGCGGCACGATCGCAGGCACACTGGAAGGGCGTGTCTGCGTCCCACGACCGACTGCCCAGGGTCCACGCGGACCGGGTGCCCCGTACCCCTTCGCAGCGCGCCGTGCTGCGGGTGCTCGGCACCCTGCTCGAAGAAGACCGGGTCATGCCCGTGGTGACCGCCGGTCTCTCCGCCGCCGGCCTCGACGAACTGCCGGAGCGCTTCGACGACCTGATCGAGTACCTCGTGCCCCACCTGGTAAGGGAGCTCGACGACCCCGCCCGCCCCTGGATCGTGCGCACGTTCGTCGAGGACATCGAGGCCGAGGCCGAGCACGACCGCCTCCGCGCCGACCCGCACAGCTCCGCCCGCATGGCCATCGCGACCCGGGTCCCGGAGCGTCAGCCCGCGCCGGCGTTCGCCCCGAGCGCGGTCGAGCCCGCGAGCCTCGCCCAGCTCCACGCGGCCATCCAGGCGCCCCCCGTGGACGCCGCCCGCCGGGTGATCGTCGTCTGGAACCAGGACCGCTTCGGGCGGGCCAGCCTCGCGCGCACCCTCGTGCGGGGTGGGTTCGACGTCGTGGTCCTCGACGAGCCGGCCGAGGTCGAGGCGCACCTCCTCGACCGCCTGCCCTGTGACGTCCTGCTGTTCGACCTCGACGACGCCGGCAGCGAGCGGGTGCTCGCCGCCCTCACCGATCGTCACGACCTGCCGCTGCTCGTCTGGACCCGGGAGAACCCGGCCGCCGTCGAGGCACGGCTCGCGCGCGTCGGAGCCGTGCCCCGGCACCAGATCGTGTCCCGGGCCGCCGTCGGCCCGGCCTCGCTCCTCGAAGCCCTGGACAGCCTCCTCGGGCCCTGAACGGCTAGCCTTCCCGGCGGCGATCCGGCGTCTGACGCAGGAAAGCGCGGCGATCGCCCGCCCGTCGCTCGTCCGGCGCCTGCGGGCGGCTCTTCCGTGGGGTGCGCTTGGACGGACGGGGCGGCGCGGGCGCCTCGGCGCCCCGGTTCTCGGGCTGATCGGCCATGTCTCCCCGTCGCAGAGGAGGCCACCATCGGCCAAGATCACCGCGCCCGCGGTTGACGGAGGGGGGATCGTGTTGTACCCGTCCGCGGCTGCTCTCTCGGTCGGCACCGGTCGCTGTGAGGCCGCTCCGAACAGGCCTCGCTCCCGGATTGTGAGATCGCATGTCGCTCGACCCTTCGTCCCTGTATTCGCACCTCGTTCGTCTCGACGTCGCCCTGGCCAGCCTCGCGCAGGTCGCCCCGGTGGGTGGCGGCGGCG
>CAZUZY010000281.1:0-11701 GCA_964624885.1 uncultured Polyangiales bacterium
CGCGCTGGTGCCCGATCTCCGCGGGGCGCTGGCGCGTGGCGCGGCGCTGGCCGCTGTGGCCCCGCGCACCTCCGCGGCGCTCGCCATGGAGCCGCGGGATCCCACCACGAACACGTTCCTCGCGGCGCGCCTCTACGCGGAGGGGCCGCCGGGGGCGCCGCCGATCGTGCTCGATCCGGTGCGCGAGTCCGAGCCCACCATGCCCATCGTCGACCTCACCACCCCGCGGATGGCGCTGCCGCTCACGCCCGGCCGCTGGACCCTGCGCGCCACGCGCGGCCCGGGTTTCGGCGTGGGCAAGAAGGTGATCGACGTGAAGGAGGGCGATGCGCTCCGCGTGCCGCTCGACCTGATGCCGGAGGGCGCGGTGCGCGAGCACACCGTGGCCTGCGATCTGCACGTGCACGCGCGCCCGAGCTTCGACGCCAAGCGGGTGTCCTACGAGGACCGCGTGCGTTCCCTCGTGGCGGTGGGCATCGAGTGCGCGGCGGCCACGGAGCACGACGCGGTGGGCGACCACGGCCCCGCGGCGGCCGCGCTGGGCCTCGATCTGCGCGCGATGAAGGGCGTGGAGCTCACCACCCTGAGCCCAGCGTTCGGGCACTTCAACGTCTACCCGTGGCCCGACGGCGCGGCTGTCCCCAAGACCAAGGCCACGCTCCCGACCACGCTGTTCGACGCCATGCACGCGCTCCCGGGCGAGCACGTGATCCAGGTGAACCACCCGCGCGCGCAGCTGCAGGACGGGAGCACCATCGGCTACTTCGAGGCGCAGGCGGTGGACAAGAAGACCGGCGCCACGCCGGCCAAGGGGTTCCGTCGCGACTACGACGCGATCGAGCTGTTCAACGGGTTCGACCTCGATCGCCCCGCGGCGGTGCACGCGCTGATCGAGGAGTGGATCGGCATGCTCGATCGCGGCGAGGTGCACACCGCCACGGGCTCTTCGGACTCGCACAAGCTCACGGTGCCGTGGGCCGGCTTCCCGCGGACGATGGTGGAGGTGGGCCCGGAGTTCCGCCCGAGCGGCCGGCCGATCGGGGCGATCGTCGCCGCGCTCAAGGCCGGCAAGGCGTGGGTCACGAGCGGCCCCATCGTCGACGTGCGCGTGGGCGAGGCGGGGCTCGGGGGCGCGGTGAAGGCGCCGTCGAAGGCCCGCGTCGTGGTGCACCCGAGCAGCTGGCAGTCGGCGCCGCGGGTGTGGGTGCGCCTCGGCCCCAAGATCCTCGCCGACGCGACCCTCGTGCTCGACCCGCTCCGTGGCTACGTGCTCGAGACGAAGGTGCCCGAGGTCGAGAGGCGAACGGCGCTGGTGGTCGTCGTCGAGACCGAGGTCGTCGGCGACGGCGTGGGCCTGTTCGGGTTCCGTCGCGCGATCGCCTTCACCAACCCCGTGTGGATCGACCCTCCGAGCAAGCCATGAAGATCGCCGGATTCGTGCTCGCCGCGGGGCTCGGCACCCGCATCTCGGTGCTGAGCGTGCGCGTGCCCAAGCCGCTCCTGCCGGTGGGGGACACGACCCCGCTCGCCGCGGCGGTGGCCCGCCTGTGGGACGCCGGGGCGCGGACGATCGTGGCCAACGCGGCGCACCTGCCCGAACAGGTCGCGGCGGCGGGGCTGCGGCTCGGCATCGAGGTGGTGGTCGAGAAGGACGGCCCGCTCGGGACCGCCGGCGGGCTCGCGCACGCACGCGGCGCGCTGGGTGAGGGGCCGGTGCTGATCTGGAACGGCGACGTCGTGGCGGAGCTCGATCCGGCGCCGCTGGTCCCAGTAGGGCCCGAGCTGGCGCGCCTCGCGGTGCGCGAGGTGGGCGCGGCGGGCACCGGCAACGTGGGGCTCGACGCCGAGGGGCGCGTGGTGCGGCTGCGCAAGCAGTCGTTCGGCCGAGAGGTGCAGGGCGCACACTACGCCGCCGTGATGGGCCTCTCGCCCGAGGGTGTCCGAGGGGCGCCGACGCGTGGTTGCCTGGTGGGCGATCTCCTCCTCCCCGCGCTCGCCGCGGGCGCCGACGTGCGCGCGGTGGTGACGGGCGGCCTCTGGCACGACATCGGCGACCTCGCGAGCTACTTCGCGGCCAACCTCGCGCGGCCCTACGTGTCGCCGATCGCGCGCGTGACGCCGGGGATCGACGTGCGGCGCGTGGTGCTCGGCGACGAGGCGCTGGTGGGCGGCTACGGCCTGCTGGACGAGGTGGTGGCGTGGCCGAGGGCGCGCCTGATGGCCCCCCTCCGCCGCGCGATCGTCACGCCGGATCAGGTGCTCGAGGTGTGAGGATCGGGGTACGCGTCGACGCCCAGCGAGACGCCGTCGCCGCGCTTCCGCTCGAAGCGGAAGGTGATCTCCTCGGTGCGGAGAGCGGCAGCGAGTCGTATGGCCGACGCCAGCGACAGCTCGCTCGTGACTCCGGCGATCTCGTAGGAGTCCCAGCGATACAGGAGCATCAGCTCGGTCTCGACCATCACCCACCGCCGACCGTCGTCGAACTCACCGTCCCGCGCCGTGATGCTGTGGGCCGCGAGCCAGGCCACGAACGCCGTGGGCTCGAGCTTGGTGCCGATGGTGCCGTAGAGCGCGATCTTGCGCAGGCGCGCTCGTCGCGCCCGGATGGTGGTGAAGACGGCCAGCACGACGCCCACGAGCAGGGCGACGCTGGGGATGAACCGTCGCAGTACCCAGCGCAGCGCCCCGAAATCGAGGTCGTCGAGGACAATCCTCACCGAGAGGCCTACTTCACGTGCGTGGCCCACCACACGGCCACCTCGGGGCTCGCCGCGAAGCCGCGCGCGAGGACCAGGCCGTGGGTGCGCAGGGCGTCCCGGGCGATCGTGCGCAGGCCGAGCGCGTCGAGCGCGTCGCCGACCGTGCCCTTGCCGAGATCCGCGAGCACGGCCTCCACCTCGCCGCGCACCGCCTCACGCAGCTCCTTGCGCGCGAGGTTGTGGGCCACCACCTGCGGCACGTAGCCCTGGATGAGGTCGTGGGGCGCCTTCTGCACCGTCTCGGCCGCCTTGGACTCCTTGGTCTCGAGGAACTTGAGGAAGGCCTTCTTGCGGCGCTTGCCGAGGGCCTCCGCGGTGCCCGGGTCGGCGAGCTGCTTGGCGATGCGCGCCTGCAGCGCCTCGACCGAGCCGTCGACGAACTCGCGCACTTTGTCCTGCAGCTGCTCGGCGAGGCCGCCGAGGAGCGACTTGCCGGCGGCGCCGAACGCGCGCGCCCCGAGGCCGATGGCGCCCCGCAGCCCACCCCCGCCGCTGCTGCCACTGCTGCCACTGCTGCCACTGCTGCCAGCGTTGCTCACGCGAGCGATGAAGCTCTGGAGCTGCTCGCGCAGCATCTCGCGCACCGCGTCGCGCACGCCCTCCGAGGCCACCACCTCGTCGATCAGCTTCTGCGGGATGGGCGCGGGCTTGCCGAGCTCGGCCGCGATGGCGTCCTTGAGCGGCTCGGGGAGCCACACGCTGAGCGTGAGCGTGCTCGCGGCCGCGCGGGCGACCAGCCGCTCCCGGCTCGGGGTGACCCAGCGCTGCAGCACGCGGGTGACGACCGAGGGGTCGTGGGTCGCGTCGATCGCGGCGAGGACCTCGTCCACGTCGACGACCTCGCCGAACGGGCGGCCGCACAGGTAGTCGAAGCCGAGGTCGCAGAGGGCGGTGAGGGCGGCGTCGTCGAAGGTGGGGATGCTCATGGCTTCTCGGCGAGCTTCTTGAAGCGTTGCTCGGGCCCTGCGGGGGAGTACATCTGCACGGCGAGGGTCGGCGTCGTGCCGTTCGGTCGATAGCCGTGCGCGACGCCGGGGGGAATCGCGACCAACGTGCCGCTCGTGGTCTTGACGTTGCCTCCCTCCTTGCGGGTGAGCTCGCCGTCCCCGTCCATCAGGGCGAGGAACTCCCACTCGGTCGCGTGCACGTGCTCGGCGACGGGCGCGTTCTTGGACATGAGGAGCAGCGTGAAGCTCGGGCCGCTCGGGTCCTCGAAGCCGATGCGCGCGTGGTAGGCGCCACCGCCCCAGCTCACCTGCGGCTTGCGTCCGAGCTCGACCGACTCGACCGGCGAGGGGCGCTTGGCCCAGGGCGCGGGCTTGGCCAGGGCGTCGGTCACCGTCTTGGCGTCGCCGACGGCGCCCACGCCGACCAGGATGCGGGTCGGCTCCTTGGCGAACACGTTCACGCCGCCGCCGGGGGCGCGGAACGCGTCGAGCTTCCAGCAGCGCTTCTGCTTGTCCTTGATGTCGTCGGCCATCACCGAGACCTCGCCGTCGAGCAGGAAGCCGTAGACGACGACGCTGGCGTTCTTGGGGATGGACCACATCACCTTGCGCCCGAGGACCACCTCGAACATGGCGATCGGCGCGGGCTTGCCGTCGGTCTGATCCATGCCCGCGGGCACGATCGCGGTGGGGCAGGGGGGCTTCTCGCACACCTGACGCCGCGCGAACGGCTTCGTGTCCTTGGTCTCGGGCGTGGCCGCGTCGATCGGGTCGGCCTTGGGCGCAGCGGCGGCGGTCGTGCCGCCGGGGCCGGCTGCGGACGAGGAGGCACCCGCCGCGCCGCTCGACGCCGGGCCCCCGGACTCGCTGCCACCGGATCCACCGCTGCCACCACTGCCACCGCCCCCCGAACCGGCAGGAGGGTTCTTGGAGCCACCACAGGCGGCGAGGAGCGCGAGGACGACGAAGAGGGGTCGGCGCATGCCGCCAGTGTAACGGAAACCTAGCGACGCCCGTGACCGATGACCGCGTCGATGAACGACATGCCGGGGTCGTCCTCGACCAGCATCACGCTCGGCGACGACGATTCCCCGCCGAAATCGAGGTCGACCGGCGGCGCCTCGTCGGCGGTGCGCAGCAAGGACTGCTCGAGCGCATGGGTCGCGGCGAGGACGGCGTGGCGCATGGCGTCCGCCGAGGGGAAGCGGTCGTCCTTCTTGAACGCGAGCGCCTTGTCGACGATGGCGACCAGCTGCGGCGGCGCGTGCGGCACCACCGTGGCGAGGCTGCGCGCGGGCACCGACGCCGCCGTGATCACCCGGTCCATCGGGGTGCCGCCCTCGTGCACGTGGCGCCCGGAGAGCACCGTGAACATCGTGGCGCCGAGGGCCCAGAGATCCGTGCGGGCGTCGATCTCGGTGGAGAGGCCGCGCGCCTGCTCGGGGGCGAGGTAGCCGATGGTGCCCATCACCACGCCGTCGCGCGTGCGGCGCTGCTCGAACGTGCCCTCGCGCACGCGGGCGAGGCCGAAATCCAGCAGCTTCACGCGGCCGTCGCGGGCGAGGAACACGTTGCCGGGCTTGACGTCGCGGTGGACGATGCCCTGGCCGTGGGCCGAGGCGAGCACGTCGAGCACCGGCGCGGCGAAGGCCAGCACCTCGAACGGTGCGAGCGGGCCGAGGCGGCGCAGGCGGGCGTCGAGCGACTCCCCCTCGAGCAGCTCCATCACCAGGAACACCGCGCCGTCCTCGGCCACCTCGTCGTCGGTGATCTGCACCGCGCCCGGGTGCCCCACCTTGTTGGCCGCGTAGCCCTCGCGCAGGAACCGCTCGCGCACGTCTTCGTGCTCGGAGAGCGCGCGGTGCAGGAGCTTGATGGCCGCGCGCGCGCCGTTGCGGTGGGTGGCCGCGTAGACCGCCGACATGCCACCCACGTCGAGCAGCGCGTCGAGGCGGTACTTGCCGCGCAGCACCGTGCCCACCCGGCCCTCGGCCTGCTCGCGGGCGCGCGCGTGCTCGGGGCCTTGGTCGCGGGAGGAGGGGGCTGCCACCCGGAGGTTCTAGCGCCGGAGGAAGAAGAACACCAAGACCCCGGTCACCGACACGTACAGCCACACCGGCGCGAGCACGCGGGTGACGCGACGGTGCGCCACGAACCGCTTGCGCCACGCGAAGTAGAAGGCCGCGAGGCAGAGGGGCACGACGGGCATGGACAGGAGCACGTGGCTCGCGAGGAGGCCGAGATACAGCCCACGGTGCGCGCCGACGTACTTCGTGTCGCCGTGGGCCCAGTGGTAGACGAGGTACGAGATCAGGAACAGCGACGAGGCCGCGAAGGCGCCCACCATGTAGTACGGGTGCTGGTCGCGCCGGCCGCGCTTGATCGCCACCCACCCGAGGGTGAGGAGCACCGCCGCCGTCGCGTTGAGCGACGCGTTCACGGCGGGCAGGAACGAGAGATCGGCGCCGCTCCCGGGCGACACCTTGCGCACGAGGAGGATGTACGCGAGGAACGCGAGCGCCGCGGCGCTGACGGTGCCGTTGAAGGTCCAGAACCGCCGTGTCTCCTGGTCGGTCGTCGTCGTCATCTCGAGGCCCTCGACTCGTGAGCTCAGTGGGTCAGGCGGAGCGCGTCGACCACCACCTGATCGACCTTCTCGGGGAGCTTGGTGTCGTAGTAGCCGCGGATGCGGCCCTCGCGGTCGACCAGCACGAAGTAGTCGCCGTGCATGATGGTCATGAGGTTGACCGACTCCTCGACCTTGGTGCTCCCGGGCGCGCGGGGCATGAAGTGCACCTTGAACCCCTGCACGATCACCCGCTCGAGCTCGGCGTTGGGGTGCTCGGCCGGGTGGGTCGTGAGCAGCGACCAGCGGGTCGCGTCGACGCCGTACTTCTGCGCGTAGCCGAGCAGGCGCGTGGGCTCGTCGTTCTCGGGGTCGACCGTGAACGACACGAGCTTCACCGGCGCCTTCAGCGCGACGAGCTTGTCTTGCACGCCCTTCATGCGGGCCGTGAGCTTTGGGCACGAGGCCTGGCAGCTCGTGAAGAAGAAGTCGGCGATCCACACCGTGCCCCGCAGCGAGAGGTCGGTGACCGATTGCCCGTTCTGGTCCTTCATGGTGAAGGTCGGGACGGTCGCGAGCACCGGCAACGCCGCCGGTCGACGCAGGCGCAGGGCCACGAGCACGACCAGGAACGCGAAGACCAGCGTCGTCGCTCCGATGAGGACCTTCAGGAACCGCGGCATCGACCCGGCTCAGGTGGCCGCGAGGACCAGCGTCGCGAGCAGGACGACCAGGTAGACGATCGAGTACGCGAAGACCGAACGGGCCCACCGCGCGCGCCCACCCTCCACGCTCGCGAGGTCCTGCCGGAGGCTCCGGGCGACGAGGGCCACGAACGCCGCGCCGAGGGCGACGGCCACGCCGAGGTAGAGCTTGCCGCCGAGGCCCAGCAGGTACGGCCACACGGTGACCGCGAGGAGCCCCACCGAGTAGCGGAGCATCATGCCGTCGGTGACCCGATCGCCCATCTCCACCGGGATGACCTTGAGGCCCGCCCGCGCGTAGTCCTCCGCGCGGAACACGGTGATGGCGAGGAAGTGGGGGATCTGCCAGACGAACAGGATGGCGAACAGCGCGAGGCCCGCCTGGTCGATGCGCCCGGTGACCGCCGAGAAGCCGAGCAAGGGCGGGATGGCGCCCGGGATGGCGCCGACCCACATGGCCCGCACCCACCGCAGCTTGAGCGGGGTGTAGACGCAGACGTAGCTGAACAGCGCGAACGCCCCGAGCCCGGCGGTGACCGGGTTCACCCCGAACCAGAGCATCGGGAGTGACACCACGCCGAGCAGCAGCCCGAACACGAGGGCCGCCACCGAGGGCAGGCGCCCGTCGGGCAGCGGCCGCGAGCGCGTCCGCGCCATGTGGCGGTCGACGTCGCGTTCGAGCCACATGTTCAGTGCATTGGCCGAGCCGACGACGAGCGCGGTGCCGAGCAGGGTCCACAGCCAGCGCCCGCCGCTCGCCGAAGCACCCCCTAGGAAGCGCTGGGCGAGCTTCATTCCCGCGGCCGCGGTGATGAGGACGGTCATCGTGATGCGCGGCTTCGTCAGCGTGACGAGGTCCCGCGCGAAGCCCATGGCGGAGCTCGCGCTCACCGGCGCCACGCTCGGGGACGCGACAGGGCCTACGACGGACGACATGGGGCGCGGAGTCCTAGCAAAACACTGGGCCGGGGCAAAGCGCGGTCAAGTGCGGCGCACGGCGAAGGGCCCGAACGCCTGCGCCACCGGCATCAGCTCGATACGGTTGACGTTCACGTGGGCGGGCTGGAGCGCGCACCACGCGATGGCCTCCGCCACGTCCTCGGGGGTGAGCGCCTGCACGCCGTCGTACACGCCGGCCGCACGGGCGCGGTCCCCGTGGAAGCGCACGTCGCTGAACTCGGTGCCCGAGACCATGCCGGGCTCCACCGAGGTGACGCGCACGCGCGTGCCCAGGAGGTCGGCGCGCAGGTCGAGCGCGAGCTGCGCGACGAACGCCTTGGTCGCGCCGTAGACGTTGCCGCCCGGGTACGGGTAGGTGCCGGCGACGGAGCCGAGCTGGATCACGTGCCCGCGGTCGCGCGCGACCATGCCGGGGAGCACCGCCCGCGTGACGTAGGCGAGGCCGCGCACGTTGGTGTCGATCATCGCGTCCCAGTCGTCGAGCGACGCCTCCTGGGCCGGCGCGAGGCCGAGCGCGAGGCCCGCGTTGTTCACGAGGACGTCGACCTCGGCGAACTCGGCCGGCAGGCCCTCGAGGGCCGCGCGCACCGCGTGGCGGTCGCGCACGTCGAGGGTGAGCAGGTGGGTGGGCACGGGCAGCGCGAGCGCCTCGAGGCGGTCGGTGCGCCGCGCCGCGAGCACGAGCTTCACGCCCGGTTCGCGCGCGAACCGCCGCGCGACGGCGGCACCGATGCCTGAGGAGGCGCCCGTGACGAGGACGATCACGGGGCCGTCCTAGCGCGCCCCGCGGTCGACGGCATCAGCGCCAGTCTTCTTTGTCGGCCGCCCATGGAGGCGGCCGATGCTCGCTCCACTTCGTTCCGCTCGCTCAGAGCGGGTGCTCGGAGACGCACTTCGCGGCGACGCCCCAGCGGATCTCCCACTTGCCGCCCGGGGTGCACTGGTACCACTTGCTGTCGGCGCGGCTCTGGACGCAGGTGTTGAGGACGACCTGCTTGCCGAGCGTGGACGAGTAGCAGCCCGAGGTGGAGCCGCCACCGCCGCTCCCGCCACCGGTGACGGTGGAGACACAGGACCCGCCGACCGTGCTGCCCCAGTACTCCCAGTGCCAGATCTCGGACGGCACCGTGCGCTTGAAGCCGTACTCGTCGGCGTGCGCCGAGAGCCACGAGTAGACGCCCGCGCCGGAGGTGTTGAGGTCGAGGGCGTGGCCGCTCTGGTGGTTCGAGTACCCCGGCTTGGCCGCGAGGTTGCCGCCGTTGCAGCTCTTGGTGAGGTAGCAGTTGTAGAGGTACTTCTGCTCGCTCATCGTGCGGAAGCCGCTGACCACGCGGATGTGCACGCCGTCGGCGGCCGCGGCCTTCTGCATCTTCGCGTAGGCGCTCGCGGTGGCGAGCTCGACCGGCTTGTTGTCGGCGTCGACCACGGTGATGGCGAACGCCGAGCCGCTCTTGTAGCCGGTGTCCGAGCGACGGTTGCTGCAGTCGACGCCGACCGCGGCGGCCTCGGCCTCGCGCCCGTCGAGCTCCGGCGCCTGCTCCTCCTCTTCGCCGTTCTCGGGGTCGGCGTTCTGCACGGCGCAGCCGGCGAGCGGACCGACGGAGAGGGCGAGCAGGGCGGAGAGCGCGAGGCGGAGCGTGGGCATGTCCGAGCGCACTGCACGCCGCGGACCAGCCAGGGACGCGTGGCAACTGCCTGATTTCCGCGGGTCGCGCGCGCGCCTCGGTCACACGCGCATTTCGGCGCCGATGTAGGTCCGTCGCGTCCGCGGTACACCCAGCGTCAGTCGCACCGCTCGAGCACCGCCGCCGCCCCGAGGCCGCCGGCCGCGCAGATGCCGAGCAGCGCGTGCTGCTTGCCGGTGCGATGGAGCTCGTGGGCCATGGTGGTGACCATGCGGGCGCCGGTCGCGCCGAACGGGTGACCGAGCGCGAGGGAGCCGCCGTGCACGTTGAGGCGCGCCGGGTCGACCTCGCCGACGGCCGCGCCGCGACCGAGCCGCCGCTCGGCGAACGGCTTGCTCGCCAGCATCTTGAGGATCGAGAGCACCTGCGCGGCGAACGCCTCGTGCATGTCGACGAGATCGACGTCCGCGAGCGAGAGCCCGGCGCGCTCGAGCGCGGTCGGCATCGCGAGCGCGGGCCCCATCAGGAGCTGGTCGGCCGGGTCCACGCCGACGTACGACCAGGAGGCGAACGCGGCGAGCGGCACGAGGCCGAGGGCGCGCGCCTTCTCCTCGCGCATCAGCAGCACCGCGGCCCCGCCGTCGGTGAGCGCGCTCGAGTTGCCCGCGGTGAGCGTGCCGTCCTTGGCGAACACCGGGCGGAGCTTGGCGAGCTTCTCCACCGTGGTGTCGGCGCGCACGAGGCCGTCGGCGTGCACCCAGCGGCCGTCCGGGGTCTCGACGGGGACGATCTCCTCGGCCAGCCGCCCGCTCTCGATCGCCGCCGCGGCGCGGGTGTGGGAGCGCACCGCGAACGCGTCCTGGTCCTCGCGCGAGATCTCGTTGCGCCGCGCCATCTTCTCGGCCGCCTCGCCCATCACCTCGCCGGTGGTGCGCTCGGCGATGCGCGGGCGCTGGGGGAGGATCTCGGAGAACGGGCGGAGTGCGCGAGCACGCCGAGGTAGTCGGCGGCGGTGGGCTTGCCGAGGGCGACCGGCGCGAGCGCGTGCACGACCTTCTGGGGGAGCTTGATCTCGGCGTTGCTGGTCGAGTCGCTGCCGCCCGCGATCACCACGTCGGCCTCGCCGCGCTCGATCGCCGCGGCGGCCAGGGTGATGGCCTGCAGGCCCGAGGCGCACGCGCGCACGACGGTCATGCCCTCGCAGGCCGGGTCGAGGCGCAGGTCGAGGGCGATCTCGCGCGCGACGTTGGGGGCGCCGCTCGGCAGGATGACGCCACCCCACACGATCGACTGCACGTCGCGGTGGCCGAGGCCGGTCTTCTTGAGGAGCCCGCGCGTCGCGGCCACGCCGAGCGCGATGGTGTCCACCTTGGTGAGCTCGCCGAACGCCTTCACAAACGGGGTGCGCGCGCCGGCGACGATGACCGCGCGGCCCTTGTTCTTCGATGCTGCCATTGCTGTCAATCTCCTGTCACGCGCCGACGAAGGCGCCGCCGCACACGCGGAGCGTGCGGCCGGTGAGTCCCTGCGCGCCCGGCGTCGCGAGGAAGGTGATGGCCTCGGCGACGTCGCCGGGGAGCCCGCCCTGACCGAGCGCCGAGAGGCGGCGCGCGACCTCGCGGATGGCCACCGGGATGGCGGCCGTGAGGCGCGTCTCGATGAAGCCAGGGGCGATCGCGTTGACGGTGATGCCGCGCGCGGCGAGGGCCTGCGCCTCCGCGCGCACCCAGCCGACGACGCCCGACTTGGAGGCGGCGTACGCGGTCTGCCCCATGTTGCCGGCGAGGCCGGCGATCGAGGAGAGGCACACCACGCGGCCCTGGTCGCGCAGCTGGGGCAGGAGCGCCTCGTGCAGCCGCTCGACCGCGCCGAGGTTCACGTCGAGCACCGCGTCCCACAGCTCCGGCTTCATGCGGGCGAGAGTCTTGTCGCGGGTGATGCCCGCGTTGTGCACCACGACGTCGACGCCGCGCGCCCCGAGGTGCGCCACCACCTTCGCGGGGGCGTCGGCGTCCTGCAGGTCGACGGCGAGCGCGCTGCCGCCGAGGCTGCGGGCGAGCTGGCTCAGCGGCCCGTCGTCGGCCGGGCGATCGAGGCACACGACGTGGGCGCCCTCCTCGGCGAGGCGGCGCGCCGTGGC
>CAZUZY010000282.1:0-11699 GCA_964624885.1 uncultured Polyangiales bacterium
CGAGCAGCTCGCGGCGCGCCTCGAGGAGGAGCTCGAGCGAACCCGCCTCGGCGTGCGCGACCACGTGCGGGACGAGCTCCTGCGGCGCACCCTGCGCCCGCGCGAAGACCAGCGCCAGCGGCTCGAGCACCTGCCGTTCACCTCGCTGTCCGACGAAGAAGTGGCCGAGGTGCGGCGCGCGGTGCGCCGGCTCGCCGAGAAGCTGCGCGGCAAGGCGCGGGTGCGGCGCCGCCACGCCGAGACGGGCGCCATCGACGTGCGCCGCACCCTGCGGGCGTCGTTCAGCACGCTCGGTGTCCCCGTTGCCCCGGTGCGCCGGCGCCGCCGCCCGGATCGGCCGCGTCTCGTGGTGCTGTGCGACGTGAGCGACTCGGTGCGTCTCGCCGCGCGCTTCATGCTCGAGCTGGTCTACGCGCTGCAAGAGCTCTTCGCCGACACCCGCTCGTTCGTGTTCGTGAGCGAGCTCGGCGAGGTGACCAGGCTGTTCGCGAAGGAGAGCGTCGGGCACGCGCTCGCCCGCGTGTTCGCCGGCGAGGCCGTGTCGCTGACCGACAACTCCAACTACGGACGCGTGCTGGCGCGCTTCCACCGCGAGCACCTCGGGGCCGTCGATCGGCGGACCACGGTGGTGGTGATCGGCGACGGCAGGAACAACTACCAGGCCGACGAAGCGTGGGCCCTCGAGGACGTGCGGCGTCGCGCGCGGGCGCTCCTCTGGATCAACCCCGAGCGTCGCGGGAGCTGGAGCATCGGCGACAGCGCGATGAACGCCTACGCGCCCCGGTGCACACGGGTGCTCGAGGTCGCCTGCGCGGCCGAGCTCGAGGCGGTGGCGCGGCTCCTCGTCGCCCTCTGAACCCCTGGGTGACGGCTCTTTCGCCCCGTGGTAGGCGGCGCGCCGACATGAGCGCCGAGCACCTCGACGAAGACTCCCTCCTCGCCCGTCGCGCCATCATCGTGGCGCTCGTGGCCGGCGTCGCCCTCGGGGGCGGGCTCTGGCTCAAGAAGCACCGGCACCACCGAGGCCACGCCGGCAAGCCGGCCGCGGGCGCGCTCGTCCCCTCTTCGTCCACCGGACCGGTGGCGTCGATCGCCGTGCCCGTCACCACCGACGACCCCCCGGGGCTCGCCATCGAGCTCTGGCTCAAGAGCCCCGAGGCCCTCGCGGCGCGCATCGCCCCTCGGTTGCCGGTCAAGATGGCGCCCCCGCCGTACATGCCGCAGCTGATCGTCGGCGGGTTCCCCAAGGAGCTCCACGCCGACCTCGCGGTCCTCGACTTCGACAAGCCGCTCGGTGTGCTGATGCTGGAGGGCGAGAAGGGCCTCCGCAACGTGATCGCGATCGCGGTCAAGGATCCGGTGACCGCGCCGCAGCACCTCGCGCACTTCGCGGACGGCGTGAAGGCCACCAAGGAGCACTCTGCCAAGCTCGGAGGCGACGTCTACAAGGGCGCGCAGACCGGCAAGTACCTCGCCTACTCGAGCGGTCACGTCCTGCTCGCGAGCGACCTCGCGGCGCTCGAGGTCGGCACCGGCCGCCTGCTCGGCGGCTACGCGGGCGCCCTCGCGCAGCCCCACGATCTCGTCGGCAAGACCCCGCGCAACTGGCTGACGGGCAGCCTCACCCAGACCCTCGAGAAGACCATCCTCGCCACCGCCAGTCAGGGACTCGGCGGCGTCGCGCCGGGGGGAGACTCCATCCTCACCGACCTCGCCAAGACCGCGCGCTCGTCGTGGGTGGGCGCCGAGCAGATCGAGCTGTTCGCCGACTTCGGCGACCAGAACGCGGTCGCCACCGCGAACCTCGCCGCCAAGGCCGGCAGCCCCTTCGCCGCGTTCCTCACCGGCCTCCCCGTCGGCGCCCCTCAGGCCCTCGAGGCCGCCCCGCGGGAGGCCGCGTCGATGATGGCGGTGCGCTTCCCCGACGCCTGGATCGAGACCCTCCGCAAGCTCGCGGCCACCCCGCCGCCTCCCGGCGTGCAGGTGCCCAAGGAGCTCCTCGACAAGCGCGACGCGGTGTTCAACCAGCTCGCCGCGGTCCTCACCGGCGACGTCCTCTTCGCGACGTTCATCGATCCCCCGCAGAACGGCGCCGGCAACGGCCTGGTCATCCGCATCAAGGTCAAGAGCGACGAGGCGGCGAAGAAGGCCGCGCACGAGACCCTCGCGTTCATCCTCGGCGACAAGCCGCCGGGCCCGATCACCCCGTTCGAGGGCGGAGAGGCGATGGAGATCACGCTCCCGCCGGAGGGCAACCTCCCCGCGTCGCCGCCCATCGGCATCGCGTGGCTCGTGAAGGACGGCTACGTCTACCTCGGTCGCGGAACCACGCCCAAGGCGCGGTTGCTGCGCGCGACCAGTGGCAAGCCCGAGGACCGCGCGGGCGGCGACCCGGACGTGCGGACGATGCTCGCGGCCATGCCGGCGCGGGTGATGTTCGCCACCCTCTCGGCGCCGCTCCGCGCCGACACCGGCATCGCCAAGCTGCTCGGCGAGGCGCCGTCGCCCGGAGGGTTCACGCTGGGCCTCGAGCCCACGCCCACCGGTGCCACCGCCAGCGTCCGCATCGACATGAACCTGTTCGCGCGCGACGTCGTGCTCCCGATGCTGATCCAGCCGGTGCCCGGGGGTCCGGGTCAGCCTGGGCAGCCCGGTCAGCCCGGGGTCGATCCCGGCGGTCTCCCGATCCCGGGGATGCCGAAGCCGTTGCCGGGCAAGCCGGGCGGACAGCCGGGTGGACAGCCGGGTGGACAGCCGGGCGGGCAGCCGGGTGGCCAGCCAGGCGGTTGGAAGCCGCCGCCGCCGCCGCCGGTGGGCACGGGCACGGGCGGCTACGTGCTGCCGGTCCCGACCCACAAGTCCGGGCTCTGACCGTTCGGGGTGGCGGGCCGCAACGTTGTTCGGCAGACTTCGTGCAGGTCGATCCCTCGTGCCCCCTGCCCGAACTCCTCCGACCGACCTCGCTGCGGTGGGCTTCCGCCGTCGCTGGGGGTTGTTCTGGGCCTGTCTCGTGCCGCTCGGTCTCCTGAGCGTCGCCGCCGAGACCAGCTGCAGCGTCTCGGACAGCGCGCTGCCCGAGGACACCGGCCCGTCCGTCGACACGGGCATCGACACCCGCGTGCAGGTCTTCGACGTCGCCGACGAGACCTCGTCCAAGCAGGATCTCTGCGGCAACCTCGAGCTCTGCGACCCCGATTTCCCGACCATCTGCACGCCTATCGGCAAGGACACCGGTGTCGCGGTGGACGCGAGCGATGGCGCAGACGGTGTGGCCGACGCGCCCTCCCTGCTCGCGTGCCGGGTGGTCCGCAACGACAACAAGATCACGGCGGCGTGCGCCCCCGCCGGCAAGGCCGCCGAGGAGGAGCTGTGCTCCGGCGACGAGGTCTGCGAGCCGGGGCTCGCGTGCGTCGGCGACGAGCCCGGCGTGGGGCGCTGCCTCCGCTACTGCTGCAAGGCCGCCGTCGCCCCCTCGGCGCCCGATCCGGCGGGCACCCACTACTGCACGCCCAAGCGCCTCGCGGCGCGCACCGAGGACCGCGTGCCCGTCTGGGTGAAGCTCGACAACTGCACCCTGCTGCAGGACGAGCTGCAGTGCCCCAAGAACACCACCTGCACCGTCGTGACCAACGACGGCAAGACCACGTGCGTGCCCCGCGGCACCGGGCGCGACGGCGCGCGCTGCGAGGTCGACCCGTGCGACCAGGGCTACGTGTGCATGGGCACGAGCGAGCGGCGTTGCCGGAAGATCTGCGTCCTCAAGACCGGCGCCGGCTGCAGCGACGGCGGGGTGTGCCAGGCCCTGCCCACCATGCCCCCCGACTTCGGCATCTGCCCGACCTGACCTAGCCCCGACCCATGCGTGCCACCGCGGCGCGGTGATCGGGGCCCGCCCACGTCTCGACGAACCGCTCCACCTCTCGCGCGTACGACGCCTCCGTGGGAAGCGTGGCCGCGTCGTGGAGGTCGGCCTTGAGCGCGGCGATCGCGGCGCGCGAACCGGCGGCGATCTCCTCGGCCATCGCGAGGGCGCGCGGCATCGCGGCGTCGGCCACCTCGTCGACGAGCCCGATGCGCAGCGCCTCGGCGGCGTCGAAATCCATCGCGGTGAACAGCAGACGGCGCGCAGCGCCGATGCCGACGCGGCGGACGAGGCGGGTGGCGCCGCCCCAGCCCGTGCCCACGCCCATCCGCGCCTGGCGGAACGAGAACCGCGCCGAACGGGCGGCCACGACCACGTCGCACGCGGTGAGCAACTCGCAGCCGCCGCCGAGGACGTCGCCGTCGACCGCGGCCACGATCGGCACCGGGAGCGCCTCGAAGCGCGTGAACAGCACGATCATGCGCTCGGAGAACGCGCGGGCCACCGACGCCTCGTCGACCGCGGCGAGCTCCCGCAGATCCGCCCCCGCGGCGAACACCGGGCGGCCGCGATCGCGCGCTGCACCCCGCAGGATCACGCAGCGCACGTCGCCCCGCGCGAGCCCGTCGACGGCCGCCTCGAGGCCCTGGACCGTCACCGCATCGAGCGCGTTCGCTGCGTGCGGACGGTCGATCGTCCACACCTGGATCGCGCCCTCGACGTCGGCGACGCGCAGCATCTCAGACCAGCCAGTCCTTGTCGCGAAGCTTCTTGGGGATGTACTCCTCGGTCACGAACGAGATCCCGCGCGCCGAGAGGCCTTCGATCTCCATCTTGAAGCCGGCCTCGAGCATCCCGTTGATCTCGCGCTGCCAGTGCTTGGCGGCGAACCACGGGTAGCCGAGCATCTGCTTGGCGCGGGAGACGTCGTCCTTCTCGAGCACCAGCTTGGCGCTGTCGCCGAGGCCGTACTTGTCGTAGTCGAACGTGGACATCCCGATGTAGCGGGCGTTGGGGAGCGCGAGGCGCATGGACTCGTAGGCGAGGCTGATCGAGCCCTGCTTGAGCACCGAGTAGATGTAGAGACCCCACGGATCGTTGTCGACGAGCACGTAGACCGGGAGCTTCAGCTCGGTCGCGATGCGTTGTAGGAGGCGGCGGGCACCGCGCGCGCCCTGACCCTCGCTGGTCATGAGGATGCACTTGGCCTTGCGCCAGTACTTGTCCTCGTTGAGGCGAGCCCACACGGCGAACTTCTCGACCAGGAGCACGAACTCGGCGTCGCTCCGCCGGAACTTGATCGCGTAGTCCTCGACGATGCTGGGGATGGCGTAGCCGCCGCTGCCGAGACGGGCGAGGTCGATCTCGTCGCCGTTGTCCTCGATGACCAGCGGGCCCACCACGCGACCGCGGGGGTTCGCGAACAGGTGCAGCTCCTCGCGGAGCGAGTCGATGCCCACCTCGAGGTCCTCGATCACCGGGTCGCTCTCCGACTGATCGTCGAAGGTGTTCTCGCGCGAGCCGGCGATGGTGTGCTTGGTCATGTAGAACAGGTCACGGATGCTGGTCGTCTTGGCGCTGTCGAGCAGCTCCTTGACCGCGCCCGCCACCAGGAAGGTCTGCATGAACTTCTTGGCCATCGCCTTGTTGAAGAACTCGCGGCTCTGGGCCTTGTCACCGAGCTCGATCAGGCGCTTCTTCTCGTTGAACGACACGTTGGAGAGGGCGCGAATCGGGATGGAGAGGGCCGGGTTGTGGCCTTTCTTCACCTCGGCAAGGGTGCCCTTGGCCATGCGGTTGATCTTGGCCAGGGTCTTCTCGGCGCGCTCGCGCTTCTCCGCGGCGACGCGCTTCTCGGCGGCGGTCATCGGCGGATCGGCGGCCTCCTTGCCCTTGGCGGCGGGCGCCGGAGTCTTTTCGGCCTTCTTGGCGGGGGGCGGGGCTTTCTTCTTGGTGGCCATTTCAGTCGCTCAACGCTTGAGATCGTGGATGATCAGATCCAATTGCTGCGCCTTGCCCGGCTTTCCGGGCTTGCCCTTGGTGGCGGGCTTCTCGGGAGCCTTGGCCGCCTTGGCCGGCGCGGCCTTGGCGGCGGGCTTGGCCGGAGCCGCCTTGGCGGCGGGCTTGGCGGGGGGCGCCTTGGGCGCGGCAGGCTTGGCCTCGGCGGCGGGCTTCTTGCGCGGCTCGCTGTCCGGGGCCTCGTCGGCCGGCGGTGGCATCGAGGGAGAAGCGGACGGCGGGTCGGAGGGCGGCGTGAGATCGAGCTCCGGCTCGTTCATCCGCACGAAGTTGGGCAGCGCGTCCTGGAACGCCTGCGCGATGGGCTGCCGGTCCTCGCCGAGGATCTTGCCGATCGCCGTGGCGAGCTCGGGGATGTAGCGCTCGAACAGCGAGCGGCGTTGGGCGTCGGCCTGGGCCCGCTGGCGGGCGCGCAGGTGGATGCCGAGCCGCCGGCCCACCTCGCGCAGGCCGAGCATGATCTCGCCGATCACCTCGGGGTAGTGGGCGACCGCCTCCTTGGCCTCGCTGGTGAACGGCACCCACACCGAGGCGAGGTGCACGAAGATCGCGAGGGGACCGACGGGCAGCGAGCCCTTGGGCTGGCCGAGCTCGTAGTTCTTCCAGTTGGTGTCGTAGACGCCCTCGGTGATGGCGCACGCGCGCGGCTGGTACTGGAGCGGGACGCGGTTGGCGAAGCGCAGCACCTCGGCCGGCTCGTCGGTCGGCAGGTCTCCGCCGTAGGCGAGGCCCACCTCGACCACGAACGGGTTGCCGCGGTAGACCGCCGGCGGACGCACCGCCGAGGTGTAGTACTCGGCCTTGAACCGGCGCTTGAGGCCCTCGACGATGAGGGGCTCGCCGATCGGCACCACGCACGAGGCGCTGGGCGGCGGGATCTTCACCTCGGACAGCGCGCGGTGCAGCGCCTCGACCTCGTCGCTGCTCAGATCTTCGGCCTTCTTGCGCGGCGAGACCTTCGCCGCCTTGCACACTTCTTCCGCGACCGCCGCCGAGATCTTGGAGAAGTCCTCCTGCAGGGTCTTCTGGACCGTGCGGCCCTCGGCGTCCTGCATGAACTTGAGCAGCATGCCGAGCTCCATCCCGTGCGGGTGGGGCTTGATCTCCTGCGCCTCGCGGGGGAGCTCCTGGGTGACCCGCGGGTAGGAGACCGGCTCGCCCTTGGGCGGCTGGTAGTAGAGCTCGAGGTGCGGGTTCGCGACGACGGTCTGCTCGAGGTAGGCGTCGACGCCGGTGCGGCCGGCGCGGTAGGTGCCGGTCATCTCGATCTCGACGCGCGTGCCGTGATCGATGCTGGCCCAGTAGACGCAATCCGCGTCGTTGCCGTCGAGCGGGAGCTCGCGCTCCTCGAGCACTTCGGGGGCGTTCTTGCGGGTGTCGATGCGCAGGGCGATGCGCATGGCCGGCTTGCGCTTGCTCGTCTTGCTGGTGATGACGATGGGCTTGCCGGTCGTGAGCTGGCCGTAGAGGCCCGCGGCGCTGATACCGATGCCCTGCTGGCCGCGCGACTGCTTGAGCCGGTGGAACTTGGAGCCGTAGAGGAGCTGCGCGAAGATCTTGGGGATCTGCGCCTTGACGATGCCGGGGCCGTTGTCCTCGACGGCCACACGGAACCGGGCGGCGCGCTGGTCGGCGTCCTTCTGCGCGCCGGCGACCTGGCCGACCTCCAGGATCTCGACGCGGATGCTCGGGAGGATGCCCGCCTCTTCACAGGCGTCGAGCGCGTTGTCGACGGCTTCCTTGACGCTCGTCAACAAGGCCTTGGCCGGGTTGTCGAAGCCGAGGAGGTGCCGGTTCTTGGTGAAGAACTCGCTGACCGAGATTTCCCGCTGTCGCGCGGCCATGGTCTCGGCCGTGGCGCGGCGTTCTGTGGCTGCCATGCGGGGGAGGCATTAGCGGCAGCCCTGAACGCCCGTCAAGCCGGGGGCGGACAGAGACCGTCAGAGCCCGAACGTGCCTTGCAGCGAGAACCGCCAGGCCAGCAGGCGCTCGTCGCTCCGCGCGTCGCGGCAGGTCTCGCTGCCGTTGGTCGTCTCGCAGGCCTTGGTGCCGCGCAGGAACCAGGTCTGCAGCTGCGGGCCGAGGCGGAAGCGCTCGGCCACGTAGAACTCGACGCCGATGCCCATGGGCAACGTCCAGCCCGTCACGCGCCAGTCGGCGACGCCGCCCTTGCCGTCCTCGGCGTGGGCCGACACGCCGCCGAGGCCGAGCCCGATCTGCAGGTACGGATCGGCGACGCCGCGACCGAACCAGTACCAGCGCAGCGTGGGCGCGAGGTACCAGCCGGAGAACTTCACGCTGATGCTCGGATCCGGGAGCGTCGACTTCCACGTCTGGTTGGCGTTGAAGCCGTTGAAGCCGAACTCGGCGCCGATCGCCCAGTGCGGATCGAACCGCCACGCGCCGCCGAGATCGAGCGCGCCGCCGGCCTTGTCGACGACGCACTCCTCCTTCGGCTTCTTGTCGTCGCACACGGCGTTGCCGAACCCGAGCCCGACCCAGAGCTCTCCCGCGCGACGGCGATCGGCGGGGGGCGGAGGAGGCGGCGGTGGTGGAGGCGGAGGCGCCCCGGGCGCGGCGACCGGTCCGGGAGGCGGCGCTGCAGGCGCAGGCGTCGCGGGCGGTGGCCCGCCGGGAGCTCCGACGGTCGCCGACACCGAGACGGACACGCCCCCGCCGACGGGAGCCTGGGCGTTGGCGTGCATGACGAAGAAGGTCCCGAGGACCGCGACGGTCGAGCCAGCGAGGAGGGCGCGCATCCACAAAGCGTCCGCGAGCCCCGCGCCTCGCGCTACTCTACATGCGTTCAGTGTCCTACGTCGAGCTCCACGCCCACAGCGGCTTCACGTTCCTCGAGTCGGCCGCGTTGCCCGAGCAGCTGGCGGAGCGCGCCGCCGACCTCGGCTACGCCGCGATGGCGCTCACCGATCGCGACGATCTCGGCGGCCACGTGCGCTTCCTCGAGGCCGCCGACAAGGCCGGCCTGCGACCCCTCGTCGGCGCCGAGCTCACGGTGTGCCCCACCCCGCTGTTCGACGGCTCGAACGCCGGCCACGAGCGGTTCGGCCTCGTGCTGCTCGCGGAGGACGCCGAGGGCTTCGCCAACCTCTCCGCGCTCGTCACCAAGGGTCGCTTCGAGCGGCCGCGCGGTCGGCCCTACGTCACGCTCGAGGAGCTCGGAGAGCGCGCGGCGGGCCTCGTCGCGCTCACCGCGTTCCTCGAGGGGCCGCTCGCGCCCGCGCGCACCGTCGAGCAGGCCGTGCGCCTGCTCGCGCCCTACCGGGATCTCTTCGGCGACGCGCTGTTCGTCGAGGTGCAGGACCACCTGCTCCCCGAGGAGCGTCGCGCCACCGAGATCGCGCTCGGTGCCGCCGCCCACCACGGTGTCCCCGTCGTCGCGACGCAGCACGTCCACCACGTCGATCGCCCGGGGAAACAGGTCGAGGACGTGCTCCGCTGCATCGAGCACCGGTGCACCCTCGACCAGGCCGGCGACCGTTTGTTCCCCAACGACGAGCGCCATCTGCGGGGGCCCGCGGCCATGCGGCGGCGCTTCCGGCACCACCCCGAGCTGCTGCGCAACACGCTGGTCGTGGCCGAGCGCTGCGCCTTCCACCTCCGCCGCGATCTGGTCGCGCCGCTGCCGAGTTTTCCCGAGATCGTCCGCGGAGAAGACGCCGACGACACCCTCGATCGCCTCACCTGGGAGGGCGCCGCCGAGCGCTACGGCCTCGCGCAACCGCTGGCCCCTGCGGAGGCGCGACGAGGGCCCTGGGACACCAGCGCCGACGCGCCCGACGCCGAGACCGTCACCCGTCAGCTGCGCTACGAGCTCGCCCTCGTCCGCAAGCTGCGCTTCGCCGGGTATTTCCTGGTGCTCTACGACGTCGTCCGCGAGGCGCGGCGCCTCGGCATCCTCGTGCAGGGGCGCGGCAGCGCGGCCAACAGCGCCATCTGTTACTGCCTCGGCATCACCGCGATCGACCCCATCGGCCGCGCGCTGCTGTTCGATCGCTTCCTCTCCGAGGGCCGCGACGAGCCGCCCGACATCGACCTCGACATCGAGCACGAGCGCCGCGAGGAGCTGCTCCAGTACGTCTATCGCCGCTACGGGCGCGACCACGCCGCCATGGTCGCCGCGGTCCACACCTACCAGCCGCGCCAGGCCGCCCGCGACGCCGCGCGCGCGCTCGGCTTCTCGGCCGACCAGGGCACCGCGCTCGCGAGCCTGTGCGATCGGTGGGTCGGCGCGCTGCCGTGGGGAGGCATCCACCGCGGGCACCACGCGGCCGAGAAGGCCAAGCACGAGAAGGCCGGGCCCGAGGGCGCCGTCGAGCAGCAGGTCGCGCGTCGCCTGCACGACGAGGCCGCGTTGCGCGAGGCCGGCCTCGATCCGAACGACGCGCGGGTGCGGCTCGTGCCGGGGCTCGTGGAGCGCATGGTCGGTCTGCCGCGCCACCGCGCCACGCACACCGGCGGCTTCGTGCTCTCGGAGCGCCCGATCGCCGAGGTGTGTCCCTTCGAGTGGGCGGCCATGCCCGGCCGCTCGGTGCTGCAGTGGGAGAAGGACGATCTCTCCACGCTCGGCCTCGTCAAGTTCGACCTGCTCGGGCTCGGCATGCTGACCGTGCTGCGCAAGCACCTCGCCCTCGTGCGCGAGAGTCGCGGCCTCTCGCTCGATCTCTGGCAGCTCCCCCACGACGACCCCGCCGTCTACGACGACATCTGCGCCGCCGACACCGTGGGTGTGTTCCAGATCGAGTCGCGCGCGCAGATGAACACGCTGCCGCGCCTGCGTCCGCGCAAGTTCTACGACCTCGTGGTCGAGGTCGCGCTGATCCGACCGGGGCCGATCCAGGGCGAGATGGTGCACCCCTACCTGCGGCGCCGGCGCGGCGAGGAGCCGGTGAGCTTCCTCCACCCCTCGCTCGAGCCCCACCTCGCGCGCACCCTCGGCGTGCCGCTGTTCCAGGAGCAGGGCATGAAGGTCGCGATCGAGGTCGGCGGGTTCTCGCCGGTGGAGGCCGACCGCCTGCGCCGCGCCATGGCCCACAAGCGCTCGCGGCGCGAGATGGACGAGCTCGGCGCCATGCTCGTCGAGCGCATGGGCGCGCGCGGGATCGCCGCCGAGATCGCCGAGCGCATCGTCAAGCAGCTCACCGCGTTCGCCGACTACGGCTTCCCCGAGAGCCACGCGGCCTCGTTCGCGCTCCTGGTCTACGCCTCGGCCTGGCTCCGGCACCACCACCCGCCCGAGTTCTACGCCGCCATCCTCAACGCGCAGCCCATGGGGTTCTACGCGCCCTCCTCGCTCGTCGAGGACGCCAAGCGACACGGCGTCGAGGTGCGCCCGCCGTGCGTGGTCGCCTCGGCGTGGGACTGCACCGTGGAGCCGTTGCCGACCGAGCAGGCGACCGCGCGGATCCCCTTCGCGCTCCGCGTCGGCCTCCGCTACGTGCGCGGCCTCGGCGAGCGCGCCGAAGAGCAGCTCCGGCCCTGTCTGCAGGACCGACCGCGCTCGATCCGCGACCTGGCCTCCCGCGCGCGCCTCGACGCGCAGCAGCTGCTCGCCCTCGCCCACGCCGACGCCCTCGCAGCGCTGGAGCCCGAGCGGCGGCGCGCGGTGTGGGAGGTCTTGCGGGTCGCCCGCGGGCAGGCCGGACCGCTCGATCTGCCCGGGTTCGAGCGGGCCGCGCCATCGCTGCCGAGCGAGACGCGCAACGAGCGGATCGCCACCGACTTCCTGCGGCTCGGCCTCTCGGTGCACGAGCACCCCGTCGCGCTCGAGCCTGAGGTCCCAATGCAGCCGCGACGCGTG
>CAZUZY010000283.1:0-11612 GCA_964624885.1 uncultured Polyangiales bacterium
CGTGGAGGCGCGCCCCCAGGCGACCGCCGCGAGCAAGGCGCCGCTCGCGAGCGCGGCCTCCGGGCTCCCCGAGGCGATCGCGACGACGGCGAGGGCCACACCCGTGATGGCGGTGGCGATCGTCGCGCGACGCGGGTTGGTGTGCATCAGCCGCGGCGGTAGGGGACGCGCTGCACGGCGTCTTCGATGATCTGCGCGCGGGCCTTGGGGTCGCCCTCGAGCTCGGGGACCAGCACCAGGCGGTGCGAGAGCGCGGCGGTCGCGATCTCGCGGACGTCGTCGGGGGTGACGAACGTGCGGCCCTTGAGCAGCGCGAGGCCACGCGAGGCGGTGAGGAGCGCGAGCGAGGCGCGCGGCGAGGCGCCGAGCACCACCCGCGGGTGCTTGCGGGTGAACGTGGTGAGGGCGACCACGTAGTCGAGGACGTCGTCCTCCACGTGGATGCGCACGGTGAGCTCCTGCAGCTGCGCCACGCGCGCCGGGTCGAGCTGGGCCGCGACCGGCGGTGCGCCAGCGCCGTGGTGCCGCAGCATGTCCACCTCCTCCTTGGGCGACGGGTAGCCCATCGCCACGTGCACGAGGAAGCGGTCGATCTGCGCCTCGGGCAGCGGGTAGGTGCCCTCGAGATCGATCGGGTTCTGGGTCGCGAGCACGATGAACGGCGAGGGCAGCTCGAAGCGATCGCCCTCGATGGTCACCTGCCGCTCCTGCATGGCCTCGAGCAGCGCGGACTGGGTCTTGGCGGGCGCGCGGTTGATCTCGTCGGCGAGCACCACGTTGGCGAAGATGGGGCCCGCGCGCATCTGGAACGTGCCCTCCTTCGGCGAGAGCACGTAGGTGCCGGTGATGTCGCTCGGCAGGAGGTCGGGGGTGAACTGCACGCGTCGCACGCTGCAGCCGAGCGCGGTGGCGAACGCCTTCACGAGCGTGGTCTTGGCGACCCCGGGGACGCCCTCGAGCAACGCGTGTCCTCGCCCGAGCAGGGCCACGAGCAGCAGGTCGATGGTGCGCGCGGGGCCCAGGTAGACCGCGGCCACCGAGGCGCGCAGCGCGTCGAGGGGGGCACGGGCGGCGTCGACTTCGGGCTGCGTGGCGGGCGAGGACGGGGCGCTCATCGGGAGGCCCGGAGGCTACCAGCAACCGGCGCGAGCACGCGACCCAAGAGGCGGACCTCGGCGGCGGAGGCTTTCCAGGTGTCGCCGGCCATGCCGGCGGAGGCGCGCCGCAGCCGTTCGTACGCCGAGACCGCCCGCTTGATCTCCCGCGCCTCGAGCTTGGCCTCCTTGGCCAGACTGGTGAGCGCGACGGGCCGCTCCTGGCCCACGAGGTCCTCGCGCGCCACGATGGCGGCCTCGAGCCCCTCGAGCAGGGTCTGCAGGCCCTTGGTGGTGAGCGGCGGCTCGCGGGAGAACCAGCGCTTCTTGCCGAACAGCGGCTCGACCCGCGGGTCGGCCTCGCCGAAGCCCACCCTCTCCGCGTCGGGGTCGGCGCCCGCGTAGCGCGCACGCGGGATGCGCTGCCGAGAGCCAGCGCGCAGCGTGACCCAGATGGCGGCGGCGAGGGCGATCCCGAGGGCGACGATGCGCGCCGCGGTCTTCTCGAAGCCACCCCGGCGGACCGCGTCGAGGGCGCCGAGCAGCCCACGGAACCGATCGCGGATCGAGCCGCGCAGGCCTCCACCGAGGCTGCCGCGCTCCTTGAAGCGATCGTGGAGGATGTGCAGGCGGGCCTCGCGCTTGTGCTCACCCGCGCCCTCGAGCAGGTACACGACGAGGTTCTTGGCGACCGCGCGGTTGCCCGGGAAGCGGATCATCGAGTCGATGAACGCCGACGGGTCGCCCATGGCGACGAGCCTCCCCTCGCCGACCTGACCCGCGAGCGCCACGTCGGGCCCGACGTCTCCGCCCTGGATCGGGATGCGCAGCAGCGAGGAGAGATCCGGGTGCCGCACGGTGGTCGGGTGGTTGAGGATCAACTTGCCGACGTCGGCCACGATGGGGTGACCCGACGCGGGCACCGCCACCGGGAGCTGCGGGTTGCCGTGCAGCATCTCGAGCGGGCTCGCCGGCGCGGGGCCGCGCTGGATGCGGAATCGATCGAGCAGACGATCGCCGTCGCCGAAGTCGTCCACCACCGCGACCCGCCCGCCACCGCGCATGAACGCCGACAGCTCGTCGAGGTCGTAGGCGCCCTGCGGGTGAATCAGGAGAATCCCGTCGGTCGGGCCCAGCTTCTCGTAGTCGAGCTCGTCGGTCACGTCGACGCGCGACGGGCCGAGCTCCTCGCGCGCGATCTCCACGAGCTTGCTGCAGCTCTCCCAGTTCTGTCCGTTCGGATCGAAGGGAGCTGCGCTCACCGACCACGCGATCGAAGAGAGGGCCCAGACGACCCCTCCCTGCACGATACGGCTGCGCAGTGCCCCGACGCGACCCATCCCTTCTCCTGTACCGCGTGCAACTTGACCGGCATACCCCCATTGCTATTGTCTTCGTGAGGGTTCGTTCCACTCCCTCACGCCGAGCCGATTTCAGCAGACGATCGAGACCTGGGCAGGTTCCGAGGAGATTCGCGGGCCATGCTTCCTCCGTTCATCATCGAGCAGATTCGCAAGCGAGAAGAGGAGGCCCGGCGTCAGTCGGAGCAGCCCCGGCTCGAGTTGCCGCTGCCGATGCCGCCGCCGCGGGTGCGGCGCGAGCTGGACGACGAGGCGGAGCGTGGGGTGGTGATCGTCGATCTCGGCTCGGGGAGCTGACCGCGGGCTCGGGGAGCTGACCGCGGGCCGCGAGGAGCTGGACAGGTGGGTGGCCGCCCTGGGCCAGAGCTGCGTTTTCGCCTAGCTCGGCCTTCGGTCCGGCGTAGACTCGACGGATGCGCAAAGCCTTCGCCGTCGGCATTTCCTTCGCCGGCCTCTTCGCCGCCAGTCTTGCTTCTGCCCAGACCCTCGCCACGGGCGCCCCGAAGGACACCTTCGACGTCACGACCTACGCCAACGGCCTCAGCCAGCCCACGGACTTCCGGTTCTTGCCGGACGGGCGGGTGGTCATCATCCAGAAGACGGGCCAGGTGCGGGTGCGCCGCACGGACGGGACCGTCGTGAACGCGGGCACCCTGCCGGTCGACTCGTCCTCCGAGAAGGGCGGTCTCGGCATCGAGGTCCACCCGAGCTTCGCGACCAACAAGACCCTGTTCATCTACTACAGCCTCGCCAGCGGCTCCGGCGGCACCGATCTCGACCGGCACCGCGTCGTCTCCATCACCCTCAAGGACGACAACACCCTCGACATGACCACCGAGAAGATCCTGGTGAAGGATCTCCGCGGCCCGGCGAACCACGACGGCGGCGCGCTGAGCGTCCTCGGGGACAAGCTGTTCATCGGCGTGGGCGACACCGGCTGCAACTCCGGCAAGCCGCCGGGGAGCGCCAACGCCTCCAACTTCTTCGGGACCTGCCTCACCAACGCCAACGGCAAGGTCCTGCGCGTGAACCTCGACGGCAGCATCCCGACCGACAACCCGTTCTCGGCGCTGACCGCCGTGGTGGCGTGCGGCTCGAGCTGCGGCACCGTCCCGGTCGCCACCACCACCGGCGCGCCGCGCAAGGAGATCTACGCCTTCGGCTTCCGCAACCCGTTCCGCGTGTGGGGCGACCCGGTCAGCGGCAACGTGTGGGTCGGCGATGTCGGCGAGGTCTCGTTCGAGGAGATCACGATCATCAACAAGAAGGGCCAGCACCACGGCTGGCCGTGGCGTGAGGGCGCGACGGGCGACCCGGCCACCAAGTGCGCCGAGTTCACCCCCGACAAGAGCAACTGCGTCGACCCGGGCTACGCCTGCCCCCGCAGCGACTGCACCACCATCACCGGTGGGCAGATCGTCGACTCGTGCGACTGGCCGACCACGTTCCGCGGCCTCTACTTCTTCGCCGACTACTCGGCGGGGCAGATGTGGACCCTCACCCCGAACGCCACCCGCGACGGCGTGGTGACCGGCAGCCGGAAGAACTTCGCGACCGCTGCGGGCATCGTCGCGATCCACACCGGCAACGACCGCGCGCTCTACGCGCTGTCGCTCAACGGCTTCCTGTATCGGTTCTCGCTCAAGGCGCCGGTCACCTGCACGACGCCCGACGCCGGACCGCCCGACACGGGCCCGGCCGACACCGGGACGCCCGCCGACACGGGCACGACGCCCGATGGCGCCGTCACCGACACCGGCACGCCGAGCGACGGCTCGGTGTCCGACGCCGGGAGCGACGGCTCCGTCGACGACGGCGGCGTCACCGACGACAGCGGTGTCACGCCCGGCACCGACGACGCCGGTGGATGTGGCTGCCAGACCCCGGGCACCGATGCCACGTCGCGTCACGCGGGCCTGGCCGCCCTCGGCCTGGCCGCGCTCGTCGCGGGTCGCCGTCGCCGCCGCGGCTGAAGAGCTGTCCGCGACAAAACCCCCGGTCCTTCGCCTTCCTTTCGTCGCTCCGAGACGGTGCCTTCGCGCCCCGCTCGGTCCGGCGGCAGGGCATGGTCTCGGCTGCCACGGGGGTGTAAGGTCCCGCCTCCGCCGGCGCGCTTTTCCCGCCGTGCGTGACTCCACGGAGATTGCCAATGTCCGGAACGCCGCTCCCCAGCTTCGGCTCCCCCATCACGATGGGCGAAGGCCTGAAGCTCCAAGTCCCCGATCAGCCGATCCTCCCCTTCATCGAGGGTGACGGTACCGGCCCCGACATCTGGCGCGCGTCGGTGCGCGTGCTCGATGCCGCGGTCGAGAAGGCCTACGGCGGCAAGAAGAAGATCGCCTGGTACGAGGTCCTCGCCGGCGAGAAGGCGTTCAAGCTCACGGGCAACTGGCTCCCCGACGAGACCATCGAGGCCTTCCGCAAGTACCTGGTCGGCATCAAGGGCCCGCTCACCACGCCGATCGGCGGCGGCATCCGCTCGCTCAACGTCGCCCTCCGCCAGATGCTCGACCTCTACGTCTGCCTGCGCCCGGTGCGCTGGTTCAACGGCGTGCCGAGCCCGGTCAAGCGCCCCGGCGACGTCGACATGGTGATCTTCCGCGAGAACACCGAGGACATCTACGCGGGCATCGAGTTCGAGGCGGGCAGCGAGGACAGCAAGAAGCTCCTCGGCTGGCTGCAGCAGAACTACCCGGGCCAGTTCAAGAAGATCCGCTTCCCGCAGGACATCGGCCTCGGCATCAAGCCCGTGTCGCGCGAGGGCTCTGAGCGCCTCGTCCGCGAGTCGATCCACTACGCGCTCCACCACAAGCGCAAGAGCGTCACCTTCGTGCACAAGGGCAACATCATGAAGTTCACCGAAGGTGCCTTCATGAAGTGGGGCTACGAGCTCGCCCAGCGCGAGTTCGCCGACAAGGTCTACACCTGGGCCGAGTGGGAGAAGACCAAGGCCCAGAAGGGCGAAGAGGCCGCCAACGCCGAGCAGAAGGCCGAGCTCGCCAAGGGCAAGGTCCTGGTCAAGGACGCGATCGCCGACATCACGCTCCAGCAGGTCCTCACCCGCGCCAAGGAGTTCGACGTCATCGCCACCCTCAACCTCAACGGCGACTACCTCTCCGACGCGCTCGCCGCGCAGGTCGGCGGCATCGGCATCGCCCCCGGCGGCAACATCAACTACTCGACCGGCCACGCGATCTTCGAGGCGACCCACGGCACCGCGCCGAAGTACGCCGACCTCGACAAGGTCAACCCGGGCAGCGTCATCCTCTCCGGGGAGATGATGCTCCGCCACCTCGGCTGGATCGAGGCGGCCGACCTCATCATCAAGGGCGTCGACGGCGCCATCCAGAGCAAGAAGGTCACCTACGACTTCGCCCGCCTCATGGAGGGCGCGACCGAGGTGTCCTGCAGCGGCTTCGGCGACAACATCATCGCCCACATGTGATCGCGGCTCGCTGAGCCACGGGGGAGGCGCGCGGGCCCAAGGGTCGCGTGCCTCTCTGCTTTTCACGTCAACGACTCGCACCCGGAGCGCGCCATGGACCGAGCGACCGAGATCGCCAAGACCATCCTCGAGGGCTTCGATCGGCACTACCGCCTGTTCCGCGAGATCAGCGCTGGTGCCAAGGGACGCTTCGAGCGCGGCGAGTGGGCCGCGCAGCGCGAGGCCGGCAAGGCCCGCATCCAGTTCTACGATCTGCGGGTCGCCGAGGCCACCGAGCGGCTGGAGGAGCGGTTCCCCGAGAGCGGCGCCGACGAGGCGCTGTGGCCCGCGGTGAAGCTCGCGTACATCGGCCTGCTCTACGAGCACAAGCAGCCCGAGTGCGCCGAGACCTTCTACAACTCGGTCGCCTGTCGCGTGCTGCACCGGCGGTACTACCGCAACGACTACATCTTCTTCCGCCCGGCGATCTCCACCGAGCACCTCTCCGGCGAGGCCCCGACCTACCGCTGCTTCTACCCCAAGGAAGAAGACCTGGTCCCCACGTTCCGGGAGGTGGTCGAGAGCTTCGGCCTCGCGTGCCCGTTCGAGGATCTGGAGCGCGACCTCGGCTTCGTGCGGCGCGCCCTCGGCGACACGTTCAGCAAGAAGCGCCCTCCGAACTTCCAGCTGCAGGTGCTCTCGTCGCTGTTCTACCGGAACAAGGCGGCTTACCTCGTCGGCAAGGTGGTGGCTGGCACCGTCGAGAGCCCGTTCGTCATCCCCATCCTGCGCACGGAGCAAGGCCACCTCTACCTCGACACCATCTGCCTCAAGCCCGAGAACATCGGGCGGGTGTTCAGCCTCGCGCGCGCCTATTTCCTCGCCGACATGGAGGTGCCCTCGGCCTATGTGGCGTTCCTCCACTCGATCATGCCGAGCAAGCGCAACGCCGAGCTCTACACGGTCGTCGGGCTGCAGAAGCAGGGCAAGACGCTGCTCTATCGCGATCTCCACCACCACCTCCTGCACTCGACCGACGCGTTCGTCAGCGCGCCGGGTACGCGCGGCATGGTGATGGTCGTGTTCACCCTGCCGTCGTTCCCGTACGTGTTCAAGATCATCCGCGACTGGTTCCAGCCCCCCAAGGAGGGCGACGCGGCCAAGGTGCGCGCGGCCTACCAGCTGGTGAAGGATCACGACCGCGTCGGGCGCATGTCCGACACCCTCGAGTACTCGCACGTGGCGTTCCCGCGCGAACGGTTCTCGGCGGAGCTGGTCGCCGAGCTCGAGCGGCTCGCGCCCTCGGTGGTGACCTACGACGGCGACCGGCTCATCATCAAGCACCTGTGGGTCGAGCGACGCATGATCCCGCTCGATCTCTATGTCCGCGACGCCGACGACGAGCAGCTCGAGCACGCGGTCGTCGAGTACGGCAACGCCATCCGCGAGCTGGCCTCGGCCAACATCTTCCCTGGCGATCTGCTGCTCAAGAACTTCGGCGTCACCCGCTACGGCCGCGTCGTGTTCTACGACTACGACGAGATCGGCTACCTCACCGACTACACGTTCCGGCGCATGCCGAGCGCGAGCCACGACGACGACGACACGCGGAGCAACGACTGGTTCTCGGTGAGCGAGAACGACGTGTTCCCCGAGCAGTTCCCCACGTTCCTGCTCCCGCCCGGCAAGCCGCGGCAGCTGTTCCTGCAGCACCACGCGGACCTCGCCGACCCAGCGTTCTGGGTCGGCGCGCAGGAGCGGAGCCGGCAAGGGGAGCAGGGCGACCTGTTCCCCTACCCCGAGTCGCTCCGCTTCCGGAACCGCTTCGCGACCTAGGTCACTTGAAGGGCGGCGGCGAAGGCAGCGCGACGATGTGCGGGTCGTGGAACCGCGACGCCGCGTGCGAGCGCTTCACCCCGTCGGGGTACGCCGAGATCCCCTGGGGGAACCGGAACACCTCGTGGGGGTCGTACTTGTGCTTCACGAACAGGAGGCTCGGGTACGAGTCGCCCCAGTACATCCACCGGTACTCCGGGTCGGGATCGAACGGGTAGTTCTGGTACATGTGCCCGTTCCAGAACGCGTCGACCAGCGCGAGGCCGTCGTTCATCCACTTCACCGCCGCGTCGTACTGGCTCGCGTCCGGGTAGAACGAGTCGATGAACACGTTGAAGTCGCAGTCCCGGTGGATGTAGGCGGTCGCCGTGGTGGGGACGGCGTTCACCGCGCCGCCGTAGGGCTCGAGCGCGATCAGGTTGTAGTGGTTGGGAGAGCTCTTGAAGTAGTCGACCAGCTTCTGCCAGTCGGCCACCGCCATCCGCTTGTTCACCAGCTTGCCGCGCTTGGTCTCGAGGCCGCTGGGCCCGGGGAGGATGTCGAGCAGCGAGTCGTTCAGCCGGTAGTAGCGGTCCACCGTGTCCTTGCGGATCGTCGGGTGGCCCTGGGCGAGCAGCGGCTCGAGCGCCGCCAGCCCCTCGGCCCGCGTGCCGTCGTAGACGCCGACCACGAGCAGCACCGGCTCGGTGCCGCTGCCGTCGGCCGTGGTCACGTAGGTGAGCACCGGCATGTAGCCGAAGCGGGGCGTCCCCGTCTTGCGATCGGCCACCGAGCCGCGGCGCATGTAGTGCTCCTGGAGGAACGCGAGCACCGAGGCGGCCTCGTCGAGCGGCCAGGTCACCCCGAGCCCGAACACCGCGCCGAGCCGCTCGAGGCGGTAGGTGACCTCGAGGAGCACGCCGAAGTTGTTGCCGGTCCCGCCGCGCGCGGCCCAGAACAGGTCGGGGTTCTGCAGCCGATCGGCGACCACGAAGCGCCCATCGGCGAGCGCCATCTTCACCTGCACCACGTGGTCGAGGTTGAGCCCGAAGTGGCGGGAGAGCAGGCCGAAGCCGCCACCAGACATGTGACCCGCCACGCAGACGTCGGCGCACAGGCCGCCCGGGACCGCGAGGTCGTAGGCGTCGAGCGTGTCGTTGAGCATCGCGAGCGGCGTGCCGGGGCCGACCCGCGCCAACATGGCGCCCTCGTCGACCATGATCCCGTTCAGCTCGCTCGTGTCGAGGACGAAGGCGTCGTTGACCGAGTAGCCCGCCGAGCTGTGCCCACCCGAGCGCGAGGTGAGCGCCCAGCCGAGCTCGCGCGCGGCCCACAACGCCCAGCGCACGTCGGCCTGCGTCGCCGCGTAGACGATGACCTTGGGGTGCGCGTCGATCGCCGGGTTGCTGATCTTGCGGTCCTTGTCGTAGTCCGGGTCACCGGGGCGGACGACCCGCCCGAGGATGTTCTTCTGGAGCTCGGCGAACACCTGGTCGGGATTCACCCCCGCACCGGCTGCGGAGGACTTGGTCGCCCACTGCGCGACGCGCGCCAGCGCTGCGTCCCGCTTGCGATTCGCGATCAATGCCATGAGGCTCTCTCTTTCTCTGGACTGTCGCCCCGCAGGGTGGGGCGACGCTCACGTGTACGGCGCGATCAGAGCACCGTCGAAGAAGCACGTCAGGGTGTCAGCGTCCCAGCCCCCGAGCCAGTAGGCGATCGGCCAGGGACGGGTCGCGTCGAGCGTACCTCCGAGGGCGCCGCGCGGGTCGTCGATCGCCACCTTGCCGTTCATCGCGAAGGCGAACCGCTCGATGGCCTGGCGCGCCATGACCCGCCGATCGGTCGGGTTCACGAGGGCGAACTCGAGCTCGGCGATCCGGCGGGTGAGGGCCGCGACCGCGACCTCGTCGCCCCGCCGCTCCGCCGCCTCGCGCTCCGGCACCAGCAAGGCGAGCCGCCCGGCGATCACCTCCATCGGGTCCCACATGGCGGTGGCCTCCCCGATGGTCAGCGGGTCGAGCGCGATGCCCGAGGCCCCTCTCCGGGCGAGCTGCGCAGGGGTCGCCTTCCACACAGGGAGGTCGGGCTGGGCCGGATCGAAGTAGTCGTCGCGGCGGATGCGGAGCCCCGCGGCGCCCGTGATCTCGAGCTCGAACGGCACGATGGGCTCCTTGCCGGGCAGGGTCAGCAGCCAGTTGCGGTTCTCGAGCTTGGGCTCGCCGAGCAGGTCGACCTTCGCGCCGATCAAGGCGTCGACCGGCGACTGCTGGGCGTCGGTGCGGTACGCCTTGGTCACGAACACCCCCATGTTCGCGGGTGACCCCGAGCGCAGCGCGAACCCTCCGTAGTCGTGCATGCGGATCGTGCGATCCATGTCGGGCTCGCCCGCCAGCGCGAACGTGTAGCCGCTGACGCCACGGGTCTCGTCCATCGGATCAGGGTCGGTGGGCAGGCGGTAGAGCACCGACCCGGAGAAACGGACGATGAGCTTCACGAGGCCCCCCCCACCGCCATCGCGGCGCGGAAGTTCGCTGCCATGCGGGCCGTGTTCTCGAGGAGCATCTGCACCCGAGCCCGGAGGCCCTCGGGGTAGTCGGTCGGCACCAGCGCCGCGGTCTCGGCGGCGATCTCGTCGAGCTGTTCGGCGATGACCTGCCAGGCCGAGCGCTTGTCCGGGAGGAACAGGGTCGCCCGCGGAGGAGTGAACGCCGGCCCCGCGTTCCCGGCCGCCGGGTCCGACGTGGCTGGCAGCAATGTCAGCATCTCGGCGATGGGCCGGATGAGCAGGGTCATGCACGGGAAGAACGCGGTGGTCTGCAGCGTGGAGAGCTCGGCCGGGGTCTCGTCGGTGTGCACGTAGTAGCGGGCGAGCATCACGAGCATCACTCCGTAGGAGCGATCGAAGACGCGGGCGAGGGCGCGGGTGGCCGGCGCGGTGAGGACGGTCTGCCCGGCGTGGCCCGGGTCGTCGAGCGTGGGGTTGGCGACGCAAGGGCGCGCCGGCTCGAACGCGGGCTCGCGCTCCAGCTCCGCCGACAGCTCCTCGAGGATCCGGTGGAAGACGGCGAAGTGACTCCCCTGCCGGTGGCCCTCTGTTCCCTCGCCCTCGATCAGCACCTGGTCGATCGCCGCGAGGGCGCTCTTCTTGTCGGTGACCGCCGGGAGCGAGACGTCGTAGACCGTGCGCTGTCCGGGCGCGGGGTTGAGCATCTGGGTCACGATCTGCGCGGAGCTCGGCCCGATCCAGAAGGCGTCGTCGGTCGCGTCCACCACCCGCCGGATCTCGAGGTAGAGCTCGGCGATCGAGGCACGCCCCTGCAGGAGCGCGACACCGTCGGGCGCCAGCGTGGTGAGGACGGGCCCGTCGGCGGGGTGCTCGAGCCGGACGAACCGGCGCAGAGCGGCCGTCGAGAACGGCTCCAGCGTGAACCGCGCGCCGACGCCGTAGAAGCTCGGGGGCAACGGCAGGGGGGGTCGCCCGAAGTGCGGCGCGCCCCCGAGTGCCGAGAGCAGGTTGCACACGATGCCGAGGTGCTCCATCTCCTGGCGCGCGATCTTCAGGATCGCTGCCTCCCACCCGCGCATGCGCTCGAGCTGCACCCAGCTCACTCCCTCGTCCGGGCTCTTCTTGAGCGAGAGAGCCGCGTAGAGGTACTGACAGAGCACCCCGTGCTCGATCTCGGCGGCCACGGTCAGCTTGTCGGCGAGGTAGGCTCTCCGGTCGGCGTTGCTCACGTCGCTCCTTGGGTGAGAGTGGATCGGACCGATTCGAGGAACGGCAGCGGGCGCTCGGCGTGGACCAGGGCGAGCTTCTCTCGCACGTCTTCGCGGCGCGCGGCGCGCTCGTGGGCGCCGGCCTGGAGCAGGCGGGTGTGGGCGATCCGGAGCGCGATCGTCGCGAGGCCCCGCGCCTCG
>CAZUZY010000284.1:0-9779 GCA_964624885.1 uncultured Polyangiales bacterium
GGTTGCGGAGGCGCGAACGCCGTCGGCGCCGGCGGGAACGCCTGCGGCGGTGGCACGTTGACGACCTGGGGTGCCATCGCGGTCGGCATGGGCGCCGGCATCGCGAAGGCCATCGGTGCCGGCGCTGGTGGAGGCTGCCCGGGCGTCGGGCCCGGGGCCGGCGGCGCGCCTGCGCCACGCTTTCCACGTCGTCCACGCCCGTTGCCCCCACCGCCTCGCGCGAGGATGGCGATGAGGAGGATGAGCACGATGCCGCCACCGACCGCGCCGACGATCAAGAACTTGTTGACCGGGGGCTTGATGGCCTTGAGGACGAGCAGGTCCTTCTTGTCGCGCGTGGAGACGCGGAGCGACTTGTTGTCGACCACCACCACGTTCAGCGAGAACGTCTCGCCCTTGTTCTCGAAGAGGGCCGGGTTGTTCGGCACCTTGAACTTGGCGTCGAGCGGCGAGGCCGACACGGTCTCCGCCTTCTGGCCCTTGCTCGCGAGCGACTGCAGGAGCGCCTTGGCGGCCTTGCCGGACTTGTCGTTGGCGGCCTTCTTCACCTCGGCCGCGTCGGACTCGGTGACGAAGTAGGCCTCGGCCGCGCCGGCGTTGCTGCCCCAGCAGAAGTCGCCGAACACGGTGAAGGTCTCGCCGGGGAGCAGCGGGCTCTTGCTCGCCGCCTCCTCGCTCTTCTTCTTGTCGATGTCGAGCACCCACTTGGTCGGGTCGAAGGCGACCGGGACCTTGTCCCACGTGCCGCCGAGCACCTTGCCGGCCTCCTTGCCGAACACGAGCTTGAACTTCTGCTCGCCCGAGGTGTCGAGGCAGCTCGCCTTCACCTCGAGGTAGTGCATGCCGTCGAAGCGGTTGCGCACGATGGAGGCGATCTTGGCGCCCTTGCCGGTCTCGCCCTCCTGGATGACGTCGAAGTAGCCGCCCACCTCGGGCGTGGCCATGTTCGACATCCACTTCATCTCGTTGGCGCGCCGCACCTCTTCGCCGATGCCCACCCACGAGTTCTTGGGGAACCAGATGGTGATGACCGGCATGGGCAAGCGGATGCCCTCGACGAAGTCACCCTTCACGAGCTTCTCGTGGACGGCCTGGGCCTTGGTGCCGCCGGCGAAGCCCTCGCCGCTCGAGTCGCCGCCGTCGCTGAGGATGACCACCGCCTGCATGAGCGGGGTGACGTCGTCGGCGCCGTCGACGCCGCTCTTGAGCAGCTCCTGGAAGCTGCCGACGGTCTCGGTCTCGACGCGGCTGATCAGGGAGTCGACGTTGCCGGAGGACTTGTAGGTGGTGGCCACCTTGCGGATGGTGGTCAGCGCGGTCTGCTTGCTGCCCGCGGCGAGCCACTTGGTCTTCTCGCGGGTGGCCTTGTCGTCCATGATGCGGATCATCACGGCGTCGTGCTCGCCCATCTTCTTGACGAGCGCCTCGGCGGTCTCCTGCATCGACGCCCAGCGCGAGCTCCCGATGGAGTCGGAAGCGTCCATGAGGATCAGCCAGGCCACGCCGGCGTTGGCCGCGCTCGCGTCCTTGAACAGCTTGGCGTCGACGATGTCCATCGGCTTGGGGTCGCCGCCGACGAGCGCCATCACGTGCGAGTCCTCGAGCGCCGGGAACTCGTACTGCTTGAAGTAGGTGTCCTTCTGGATCTTGGCGGACATGCAGGACAGCTGGGCCTGCGTGACCTTGGCGCCGCTGCCGCCGACCGCGCAGCCGACCATGAAGTCGTTGATCGGGTTGGCGGTACCGAGCTCGACCAGCATCGGGATGACCGGCGTGCCCTTCTTCTCGTCGACGGTGGGCTCCGGATCGATGCGGATGAAGCTGGCCGTCATGGTGGCGGCGCTCGCCGTGTGCGGCGCGAGGATCTGCGCGCCGAGGGCGATCAGCGGAGCGAACGCGACCCCGCGCCGACCCGTCCGACGCAACCAGCGACCCAACCTGCGACCCATCTGCTGCATGAACCTGACCTCCGAGAGCAACGGCGTCCCGCCTAGACCCCCCCGGGGGAGCCTGGCTGCGGGGCGGTAGGATAGGGCACGAGCACCGCGACCGTCTCGAAACTTCCGAGTCGGAGCCGATCCCCGTGGCGCAGGGGCATGGGAGCCCGCGGAACGAGCGGCTGGCCGTTGAGCCAGGAACCGTTGCGCGACCCGCGATCCTCCACCTGGGCGCCGCGGGCCTCGATGGTGATGGCGACGTGCTCGGTCGAGACGGTGCCGTCGGCGATCCCGACGTCCAGGTCGGGCCGCCCCGAGCCGGCGCGCCCGACGAGGTTGGGGCCGGTCGCGAGGGGCCAGAACGTGCCCAGCGGTTCGTACTGGTAGGAGACCAGGAATCCGCCGAGGGGTCGGGGCGTACGACCCATCGAGGTGGAGAGCACGTTGTTGGGTCGGTCGTCGACGACGGTGGCGCCTTTGCGCGGCAGAGGCGGGGCGCTGCTCGTCCGTACCTCGGTGGGGCCCACGGGCTTGCGCGGCTCGCGCTGGCTGATGGCGGCGGGGAGGGTCTCACCGATCAGCTCGTCGCCGTGCACCACCGCGATCGCCGCGGCCGGCAAGGCACCGGGGCGCACCCCGGAGGGCGTGGTGCCCTCGTCCGGGGCGAACGCCGTCGCGGCGTATGCGCTGCTGACCCCGCCCCCGGCCGCCTTGGTGATGCGGGGGGGAGGCAGGTCCGGCAGGACGATGGGGGGCGGACCGAGCGCGGCCGGCGCCGCCGGCATGGCCACGGGCTCGACCGGATCCCCGTGCACCACCCACGCTCCGCACTCCGTGCAGAAGCGTGCGCCGGCCTGGACAGGCAATCCGCAGCGGCGACAGGGTGTCACGGGCCCCCGAGCATACACCGAGGCGCGTGCTAGCGTTTCGGCGAGGTGAGCGCTGAAGCCGAAGCCGTCGTCCGCTGCCCTTCGTGCGGGCGCGTGTCGGCGATGGGCTTCCGCGTGTGCCCCTGGTGTCAGGCCGCGATGCCCACCGGCATCTACGCGGCAGCGGCCGCCCTCGGCCCCGGCACCCAGATCGACTTCGGGTGGGCCGTCGCCGTCCTCGATCGCCAGCTCGGCGAAGGAGGCATGGGTGTCGTGTGGCACGCGATGCTGCACCCCCGCGGCGCGGGGGGCGTCCAGCCGCCGCTCGAGGCGGCCATCAAGGTGCTCCACGCCACCTTCTCGCAGCAGGGGCGCATGCGCGACCTGTTCGCCAACGAGGCGCGCATCCTCGCCTCGCTCGCGCACCCCAACGTCGTCCGTTTCTACGGCCTCGGTGAGCACCGCGGGGCCAACGCCATCGCCATGGAGTTCGTGCGCGGCGAGACCCTCGGCTCGCTCATCGAGCGCAAGGCGCGCGAGGGCACCGCGCGACGCTCGAGCTACGGCGACAACGTACGCGCGATCCCGTGCCTGCCGTTCGCGCGGGCCTGGCATTACTTCCAGCAGCTGCTCGGCGCCCTCGCCGCCACCCACGCGCTCGGCATCGTCCACCGTGACGTGAAGCCCGACAACGTCCTCCTGCGCACCGACGGCGTGGCCAAGCTGACCGACTTCGGCATCGCGCGCGTCCCGGCGAGCGTCGGCGCCACCACCGGCAACATGATCGCCGGCACCGTCGCGTACATGAGCCCCGAGCAGATCCAGGGTCGACCGCTCGACGGCCGCAGCGACCTCTACGCCGCGGGGTGCGTGCTGTTCGAGATGCTCACCGGTCGCCTGCCGTTCGCCACCGAAGATCGCAGCGACTGGCTCGTGGCGTGCGATCACGTGCAGACGCCGCCACCGCCGCTGCGCCAGTTCCTGCCCCAGGCCCCCCACGAGCTCGACGACCTGATGTCCGCCGCGCTGGCCAAGGACCCCGCGCAGCGCTTCCAGAGCGCGATCGCGTTCGGCGACGCGTTCCGCAGCACCCTCGGCATGCCGCCGGACGCCGGCTGGATCGCCCAGCAGGAGCTGGCCGCGCAGGCGGCGCGCTACGCCCAGCAGATCGCCGCGGGGCAGGCCGCCGAGCTCTCGCAGGCGCGCAACGCCGTGGCCGCGGCCTACGGACGGTAGGCCTCACGCGACCTCGGACGCGCTGGCGAGACCGGGGGCGAGGTCCCGCTCGGACAGGGCGACCATGATCGTCTGCGCGTAGGCCGGGTCGACGTGCTCGGGGGAGCGCCGCTCCTTGGTGGCGAGGATCGCCCACGCAGTTGCCGCGTCCGCCGGCGTCCAGGGAGGGATCGCGCACGCCTCGAGCGCCGTCCGCAGGGCGTCGGCGTCGCGGGGGCGCTGGCTCGCATCCTTGGCGAGGCAGTCCAGGATCAGTCCCTCCAGATCCGTGGGGACCGGGTGCCCGACCCGCGCGGAAGGAGGCGCGGGCTCGCTCACGAGGTGCCGGCTGCAGACCTCGAGGACCGTGTTGCCCTCGAACGGCGGCGTCCCCGTCAACAGGAAGTACCCGAGCGCGCCGAGCGAGTAGAGGTCGGAGCGACCGTCGATCTCGTGCGGGCTCCGGATCGCCTCCGGGCTCGCGTACAGCGGGGTCCCGAGCACCACGTGCGCGCCCGTCGCGCCGACGTCCTCTGCGACGGCGGGGGTGAGCTCCTTCACGAGCCCGAAGTCGAGCACCTTGGCGATGTCCCGCACCCCACCGCGTTCGCAGAGGATCACGTTGGCGGGCTTGATGTCACGGTGGACGAGCCCGACGCGGTGAGCCTCGCCGAGCGCCCCGGCGATCTGGGCGAGGATGTGCACCACGCGGGCCGGTGGCAAGGGACCGGTGGCGTCGACGAGGGCCTGCAGGTCGAAGCCCTCGAGGTACTCCATCGCGTAGTAGAAGACCCCGTCCGGCGTGCGCCCGTAGTCGTAGATCGCGACGGTGTTCGGGTGGGTGAGCTGGCTCGTCAGCTGCACCTCGCGCTCGAACCGCACGAGGCTCTGCCCGCTGCTCTTGTCGGGGGGCAGGAGCTTGATCGCGGTCGGCCGCCGCAGCATGGCGTGGCGCGCGCGGAACACCGTGCCCATGCCGCCCTCGCCGATCTTGGCCTCGAGCGTGTACTGGCCGAGCCGCATGGCCTCGCGCACCTGCGCGCGCAGGCCGAAGATCACGCGCGACGCGACGGTGGCCGTCACCACCGTCACCGCGCACCACAGCGAGGCGTAGACCGCTGCATAGAGTCCGAAGCGCGTGCGCAGGCTCCCGTGGGTCAGGTCGCGGTGACCCGCGAGCTGCTCACCGACGTGCGCGGCGAGCGCTAGCGCCGGTATCGAGGCGAGGACGCCGATGACCAGCGTCGCGCGGGCGCTGCTCGGGACGACCGTCGCGCGCCCCATCTGCGCGACCATGCCGATCATGATGACGACGAGGTGCGGGTGCTGCGGCGGCGGGATGGTCCACCCCATGGCCGCGTAGGAGGTCATCAACGCGAGGAGGCTCAGCGCGTCGAGGCGGGCCAGCGTCGTCCGGGTGAGCGGCGCGCGTCGCGTGGCCCACCCGACGCCGTAGCAGACGACGCACGCGAACGCGTGCCACTGGTTGGTCGGGCTCCGGATCGCGTTGCGGACGTGGTAGTCGCCGACGAAGCCGAGAGCGACCAGGTTGCTGACGACCAGGAACCCGAACGACAGCCAGAACAGCGTGCGCGCCGCGAGACCGATGCGCTCCTGGTAGAACGCCCTGCCCTCTTCGGTCTCGAGCAGCGGGGTCTGGGACACGGTTCCACGCTAGGCCGCGTGGACGATTCGTCAATACCGCAGAGCCCGTCAGCCCCCGCCGAACAGGTCGACACCGAACCCGAGACCGATCACGTCGACGGTGCCCGTGCGTCGGTAGGTGAACCCGAGGTAGGGCCCGGTACCCGCCGTCACGTCGCTCCAGTAACGACGGTCGCCTCCGAAGCGGATGCCCAGCAGAGACCAGGCATCCGCGAACGGCCCCCAGGCCCGCTCGTCCACGGCGGGCCCCGTGGTGCGCAGCGCGAGGCCCTGGCGCAGCAGCAGGCGAAGCGGGCCGAGGGGCAGCTCGAGGGTGAGCTCGAGCGGCACGCGGGTCGCCTTGGTGCCCCGGGGTCCGCCGACGCCGAAGCCCCCGGCGACGGCGAGCGTCCCGCCGAGCCCGAGGCGCGCGCCGAGCCCGAGGAGGTAGGCGTCCGCGGAGAAGCGCGTGGCGCCGAGCGTCGTGAACCCGAGGTCGAGCCCGCCCGCGTACCCGACGCGCCCGAGCAGCGCGCGGATCGACAGGACACCCGTCGCTCCGAGGCGACTCCCGCCGACGAGGTCGCGATCGCGGGGCACCTCGGCGCCGCCGGCGAACACGATCGACAGCGCCGACGGCGAGTGATCGCCCTTCAGCGGCGTGGTCGGCAGGGCAGGCCGATCGGGCTCGGCGCCGCCCGTGTGGCCGATCAGCCAGGCGACGATGTCCTGCAGGACGACGGCCCCCGCAGGCTCGTGCACGAGGTCGTGGTTCAGCCCGGGGTAGAGGCGCAAGGTCTTGTCCTTCGCGCTCACCTGGACCACGAAATCGCGGCTGCCCGACGGCGCCGTCAGCTTGTCGATCGTGCCGTGCACCACGAGGAGTGGCCGGTCGAACGCGGCGACCTTCGCCCACAGGCGTCGCGTGCCGTCGATCGCCTGCTCGGCCGTGTGCAGCGGGCCACCCCCTTGGTGCACGAGCGGGTCCACGCCCATGTCGGCGATCACGGCCGCGCTCGACGAGAAGTCCGCGTGGACCGGCGCGAAGAGCGGCGCCGAGCCAGCGACCGCGTCGACGGTGCGGATCAGGCCGGCCTGGATCGGCGGCGCGTCGAAGGCGAGCGCGGGCCCGGACAGCACCACCCCGTCGATCGCGGGCGCGCGCTCGGTGGCGTAGAGGGCCACGATCAGGCCACCGAGGCTGTGGCCGAACACGAACACCGGGACCCCGGGGTCGCGCGCCTTCACGATCCTCACGAACGTGTCGAGGTCGTCGAGGTAGTCGTCGAGCCGCTCGACGGCCACGCGCTGGCCTCCGGATCGCCCGTGCCCCCGCATGTCCATCGTCGACGCGCCGAACCCGGCGTGCACGAGCTGCTCGGCGAACGGGGCGTAGCGATCCCCGTGGTCCTTCAGCCCGTGGTGCACGACCAGGATCGCGCGCGGCTTCGCCTGCGGCCGGTAGTGACGGCCGAACAGCTCGACCCCCTTCGCGCCGCCGAAGACCTGCGCCTCCGTGGTCACGTCCGTCGCGACGACAGGGGCAGGCGGATCGCTCCGGCGGACGCCGAGCGTGGCGGTGCCACACCCCGTGAGGAGCAGCGAGAGCGCGAGGATTCTGTGGGCAGCGGCGACCATGGCCCTCTCGAATAGGCACGCGAGCGGTCACCCACCATGGGACGGATGGCCCATGCCCGTCAGGCTTCCCCCGGCGGCTCGACGAGCAGGTCGTGGCGGGCCGCGAACAGCGCCGCGGCGGCGCGCGTCGTGGCGCCGATCTTCGCGTACACGTGCTCGAGATGGTGCTGCACCGTCCGGGGCGAGATCCGGAGAGCGACGGCGATCTCCTTGTTGGTGGCCCCCCGCGCGAGGGCGGCGACGACCTCGATCTCGCGGGCCGTGAGCCCCGTGGGGTGGCGCGGCGGGCGCGAAGGGGTGGCCTCGCTCCCGGCGAGCACGGCCTCCACCGAGGCCGCGCACAGCGAGCCCTCGCGCGAAAGCCCCCGCAGGGTACGCACCACCTCGTCGAAGGCGAAGGCGGGCCGGTGTGGTCGGGCTCGCTCGAGCGCGGCGCGCACGTCGGCGGCCGCGAGCAGGCGCGCGAGCCGTCCGATCGAAGGTCCGCTCGAGCCACGATGGTACCCGCGTCCGTCGAGCCGCTCGTGGTGTGCCCCGACGATCGGCGCGAGCTCGGCGAGCACCGCGCAGCGCCCGAGGATGCGTTCACCGTGGTAGGCGTGCAGGCGCACGGCCTCCCACGCGCCGACGCCGAGCGCCCCACGCTGCTCCCAGATCCCGTTCGGGACGGCGACCACACCGAGATCGTGCAGATGGCCCGCGAGCGTGGCGCGCTCGAGCTCCGGCGCCGACAACCCGAGCGCGCGCCCGCCCCGCGCCACGAGGTCTGCGACGCGCGCCGAGTGACCGATCCGATCGGGGACCTTGAGGTCGGCGTAGCGACCGAACGCGCGCGCCGTCGCCTGGACGTGCTCGGTCGAGAGCTCGAGCGGAGGATCGGGCTCGCACGCGAGGAACCGGGCCCAGAGATCGTCGGCCTGCAGCGCGAGGAGCGCATCCACGCGCCCTTCGCACACCGACTGGACGAGCGAGGGCTCGAGCTGGCCGCCGGCACGCGCACCGAGCGTCGCGAGGGCTGCCTCCGGTCCGGCACGACGCGCGTGGATCTCGAAGACCTGCCCCACGTGCAGCACGCGCGCGCCGGGGTGCAGGTCGACGCCACCGAGGCCCCGCGGTCCGCGACCGTCCCAGCGCTCGTAGATCTGGCCGAGGATGCTCGACACCTCCGCGCCGAGGCCGAGATCCTCGGCGAGCGCCTGCGCCTGGCCGCACTGCGCGGCGGCGAGCTCCGCGCCGGCGTGGGGGCGGGTCAACGCCTTGGTGACCGCGGAGAGCCGGGAGAGCGGCCCGGCCTCCCGCGCGAGCACCGTGACCGCGCGCCCCGCGACGCTGCGTCGATCGGCGGGATCCGTGCCCTCGAACGTGCGGAGCAGATCGTGGTCGTCGCCCGCGGCGATGGCCGCCGCCTCGTGGGCCCACGCGGTACAGCCCACGTGGCGCAGCAGGGTGCCGTGGTAGACCGCGCGGAGCGACGCGCCGGAGAGGCCCGCGCGCGCCGCGATCCAGGTCGAGAGCACGCACGTGCGGAGGCTGGTCTCGAGCGGGACCCCGGCCGCCAGATCGGTGGCCAGCGAGAGCGCGCCGAGCAGCTCCGAGAGGCGGGCCATGCGACGTTCTAGAGCAGCTTCTCGATGTCGGCGCGGATCTCCTCCGGCGGCGTGTTGGGCGCATAGCGCGCCACCACCTTGCCCGCGCGATCGACGAGGAACTTGGTGAAGTTCCACTTGATGCTCTTGGAGCCGAGCACCCCGGGGGCCTCCTTCTTGAGGTGCTCGAACAGCGGGGAGGCGTTCTTGCCGTTGACGTCCACCTTGGCGAACATCGGGAAGCGGACGCCGTAGTTCCGCTCGCAGAAGGTGGCGATCTCGTCGGAGGAGCCGGGCTCCTGCTTGCCGAACTGGTTGCAGGGGAAGCCGAGGATCTCGAGCCCCCGTGGCTGCAGCTGCTCGTAGAGCGCCTCGAGCCCGGCATATTGCGGCGTGAAGCCGCACTTGCTGGCGGTGTTGACGATGAGGAGGACCTTGCCCTCGAACCGCTGGAGATCGACCGCGCGCCCGCCCAGATCGTCGACCGTGAAGCCGTGAACCGTTTCCATGGGTGCCTGTGATGCCGCGTCGGGCGTCGTGGCTCCACCCGTCCGGCGGGTTGTCCTGTCGGGCGGGGATCCGGGTTTCCAGGCAAGGTGGCCAGGGGTGGCCGGCGGCGTCGGTGGTCGGTCGGCTGGTGGACGAGATCACGTCGACAGACCCTCTCGCTCATCGCAGTTCGGAGTAGGATTCGCGCATGGCCAGGAACACCAAGAAGGCGCCCGCGAGGAAGTCTGGATCCGGCAAGAAGAAGGCGGCGAAGAAGCCCGCCGCGAAGGTGACTGGGAAGAAGCCCGTCGTGAAGAAGAGCGCGAAGAAGCCCATCGCCAAGCCGGCCAAGAAGCCCGCGGCCAAGAAGCCCGCAGCCAAGAAGCCCGCAGCCAAGAAGC
>CAZUZY010000284.1:9879-11593 GCA_964624885.1 uncultured Polyangiales bacterium
CGCAGCCAAGAAGCCCGCAGCCAAGAAGCCCGCAGCCAAGAAGCCCGCGGCCAAGCCCGTCAAGGCGCCGGCAGCCAAGAGCGCGCCCAAGCTCGTGCGCCACGATCGCCCGGGACACCTGTCGCCGCGCTACGCGCGCGAGCTCATCGAGAAGGGCGGAGGCCACGCGCACGAGGAAGAAGACGCCGGGTTCTTGCGGCGCGCCCGCTCGAGCGACGACCTCGCCGAGCGCCTCGGGGAGGACTTCGTCTCGTCGGCCACCTCCGGCGAAGCCGAGGCCGAGGCGTCGATGGACCAGATCGTCCCAGAAGAGACCGGCGGTCCGTTCCAGATCACCCGCGCGGTGGACGAGCTGGTGGACGACATCGACGAGTCGAACCCCGAGGGTTCCACGCGCGAGCCGTTCCCGACCGTCTGAGCCCACCTCCCTACCCCGACGAACCCGATCGAACGGCAAGCCCGTTCCCGATTTGTCGCAAACTTGACGCGCAGCTCCGCAAAGCCTTAGGAGGCTGAACATGAGCGCAGCCGATCTCACTCCCTTCGCAGTGGGCACGTCCGTGTCGGTCGGCGAGGAGCTCGAGGCCGCCCCTCGGGCCGTCGTCCGGCTCCTCCGCAGTGGTCGGGTCACCGAGGCCCAGCGCGAACGCATCCGGACGCTCTATCCGGAGCTCTACGCGAGCTTCGACCCGCGCTCCAAGCCCAGCGTCAGCTGAGGCGCGCTCATCGCCGGAACGGGATCGCGATCTGCCGGTCGTCCCCGATCCGACGCTTGCGCGCCGGCGGCTCGCTGTGGCGGGCGATCCACGCCGTCAGCGCGACGCGGGACACCCGCACGACCCGGCCCTGCACGAGACGGCCCATCTGCCGCATGAGCTTGTAGGCCGTCGTCCGCGAGACCGTGAGGATGCGCGCGACGTCGTCGGCGGTGAGGTACTCGGCCGCGTCGTCGGCCACCCGCTCGGAGGCGCTCATTCCGCCGACGAGAGCAGCGCCGAGAGCACCGCCGCGTCCTCGGTGAACCCACGATCGGGGAAGTCCTTCGCCAGGCGGCTGAGGGAGCCCGCGTGCAGCTTGGCGAGCGAGAGGAGGCCGCCCTGCGCTTCGACGGCGTCCCCGGCGAACGCGGCGGTCAGTCGGTGCATGGTGGCGAGCGCCGACGCGTAGGCGATCACGTCTCCATGGCGGGACTCGGCGATGCGCTCGAGGTCGTCGTCGTAGGTGGATCCGAGCTGCCCCGAGACGTTGCGCGCCTTGCCGGTGGCGAACTCCTCGAGCTCGGCCTCGATGCGCAGCACGAACTTGGTGCCCTGCACCCAGGCGGGCACGGTGATGCGCAGCACCTCGGTGCGGGTCTCGCCGGCGTGGAGCGCGCCGAGCGAGAGGTCGCCGCCATCGAGGGTCCACACCGTGTCGCCGCTCGTGGCCTCGAGCACGTGGGTCGGCGCGGGGACCCCCGAGAAGCGCAGCGTGGCGCCGGCGAACGTGGTCGGACCGGAGGCCGGCACGAACTTGCGCACGCGCGCCTCGGCGTCGGCGGCGCTCGGGTCGAACGCGCCCACGGACACGCCCTCGGCCATCGCGGCGTCGAACGCGGCGAGCGTGCCCGCGTCTGGCGAGACCTTGGCCTCCTTGGAGAGGACGACCAGGCGACCGCCCTTGCCGACCAGCTTGCGCCCGCGGGCGAGGCTCGCGGCGAGCGCGCGCGGGCGGT
>CAZUZY010000285.1:0-11473 GCA_964624885.1 uncultured Polyangiales bacterium
GACGACCAGCCGCAGGCGCGCGCCTTCGCGGAAGAAGGCGGCGTCGTCGCCGGCCACCCGTTCGTCCGCGGCGGGGCGCACCACGAGCCCGACCTCGCGCCGCCGGGCGAGCGGAGCCGCGTACTTGCGCGCGTAGAGGCAGGTGCCGGCGCCGAGGCGGAGGTCGACGTCGAGCTCGTCCACGGCGGCCCGCACGCTCGCGAGACCGACGCCGAGGCTCCCCGCGGTGCGCGGGCGTCCGCCGAACGCGGTGAAGGGATCGGCGATCCCGTCGCCCCGGTCGACCGCGGCGACCTCGAGGCCCTTCGTGCCCTCCCGCGTGAGACCCCGCACCCCGATGCGGCCGAGGCGGGCGTGCCGCAGCTGGTTGCGTCCGAGCTCCGTGACGACGAGGGCGAGCTTCTGGACGACGAGCTCCGGGAGGCCTTGCCGCGCCCCGAGCTCACGGACGAGCTCACGCGCCAGGGTGAGCGATGCCTCGTCCACCATCGGGACGACCTCGACGAAACCCTCGAGCCAGCGCTCGGTCAGCGTCGCGTCCATTTGGTGACCACGATGGTGGTCCCTTCGCCCGGACGTGAATCGATGGCGAACTCGTCGACCAGGCGACGGGTCCCGGACACCCCGAGCCCGAGCGAGCTCGCGGTGCTGTAGCCCCCTCGCAGGACGCGCTCGAGGTCGGCGATGCCTGGGCCGCGATCGGCGAAGGTCATGCGCACACCGGAGCGGCGGCCGTCGCGGAGCTCCTCGATCGCGGCCAGCCCGCCTCCCCCGTGCTGCCACGTGTTGCGGGCCATCTCGGAGGCGGCGGTCATCAGCGCGGCCGACGCGAACGCGTCGAACCCACCGCGCTGCGCGAAGGCGCGCGCGACCCGGCGCACCCGCACGATGTCCTCCTCCGAGCGGATGGAGAGCTCTTCGCGGCCGACCACCGCCGAGGTCATCGCGAGGATGCCCCCGTCAGGATGGCGAGCCCCTCGTCCGCGTCGAGCGCCGTCTCGATGCCTTCGACCCCGAAGCCCATGCGCACGAGCGTGGCGGCGACCTCGGGCCGCATCCCGACCAGCACGGTGCGCGCGCCCATCAGCCGCGCCATCTTGCCCGTGTCGGCCAGCACCCGCGCCACGTAGGTGTCGACCACGTCGAGGCCGCTGATGTCGATCAAGAGCCCCTGCGCGCCGGTCTTCTCGATGCGGCCGAGGAGGTCTTCCTGGAAGCGCTCGGCGACCGAGTCGTCGAGATCGACGTGCACCGCCGCGAGCAGGACGTTGCCCAGGCGGAGGATGGGGATCGCGGTCACGATTTGCCCCCGATCGGCCGGATTTCTCGGCCGATCAACCCGAGCGCGTGCTCGATGCCCTCGGACAGCCGGGCCCGCGTGACCATCGACGAGATGTCGACGCCGAGCTGGATGATGGTCCGGGCCACCTGCGCGCTCACGCCGGTCAGGATGGTGTCGGCCCCCAGGAGGCGCACGGCGGCCGTGGTCTTGAGGAGGTGATCGGCGACCCGCGTGTCGACCACGGGGACGCCGGCGATGTCGAGGATGAGCGCGCGCGCCTTGTCCTCGATGACGCGCACGAGGACCGTCTCCATCACCTGCTGGGCGCGGTGGGAGTCGATGGCGCCGACCAGCGGGAGCAGCAGCACGCGCTCGTGCACGCGGATGACCGGGGTCGAGAGCTCACGGATGGCGGCTTGCTGGCGACCCAGGCTGTCGAGGTTCGCGGCGATGTAGGCGTCGATGGCGAGGGCCGTGTCGAACGCCACCATCTTGTGCAGGGACTCGAATGCCGCCATCGCCTCTGCGCGATCGGGGATCTCGGCGACGATGCGCTCGAGCAGCAGCGAGAGGTACTTGCGGAAGGCGCCGATGTACCACTTGGGGGGCATCCCGATGCGCTCGTGGGTCGCGCCGACCCGCAGCCGATCCTCGGCGTAGGCGAGGTCGCAGCGGCCGGAGAAGAGCCCGAGGAAGTAGCTCCGCTGCAGGCGCTTGACCCGCGCCACGGCGATCTCGTCGGGGAAGAATGCGCGCGTGTCGGGGTGCCCGAGCAACAGCTCGTAGAAAGACTCCACGACCGCGTCCATGTGCCGCTCGGCGAGTGGACGCAGCGAGGCGATCCGCACCAGGTCTTGCTCCTCGATGCAGAACAGCGCCCGGCGTCGCCTGACCTCGTCTTCGTCCAGCGTGACTCGGCCCTCGGAATCGGTCCCCGGAAAGCGGCGCTCCACGCGCGCGAAGGTAGCTCAGTTCGCCTACCAGCGCTCCCAGAACCGCCCGCGGTCGTGATAGGAGTCCGTCATGGACCTCTCGGTGCGGCTCCTCGTGCACTTCGGAGACCTGCTCTCCCGTGCAGCCGAGCCGGCCGAGGTCATGGAATTGCTGGCCCAGGTCGCGGTGACCGACGTCGAGGCCGACGCGGCGGTGGTCGTGGCCATCAACGACCAGGGCGACCTGGAGCTCGGCGCGAGCCGCCAGCTCGACGGTGATCTCGGCGACTGGCTGGCCGACGCCGACGCCATCGGGCCCGAGCTCGATCGACGGGTCCTCGCGGCCTGTCGGGGCCGCTTCGCCTGCGTGCACACCGTCCCGCTGGCGAGCGACAAGGACCTCTACGGCGCGCTCTTGCTGCTGCAGAAGAAGCCGGATTCGCTCGACGAGCGGCGGCTCGGCCTCGCGACGGCGCTCGCCAGCCTGACGGCGAGCGGGCTCAGTCGCGCCGCCAAGTACGCCGAGCTGCAGCGCTCGTACTCCGAGCTGCAGGCCTCGCGGGAGGTGCTGGCCCGCAGCCAGAAGCTGCGCGCGCTCGGGGAGATGGCGGCCGGCGTCTCCCACGATCTCAAGAACATCCTCAACCCGCTGTCGCTCAATCTGCAGTTCCTCCGGCGCCTGGTGCCGCGCGACCAGCAGCAGGCCCACGAGTCGATCGACGACATGCTGAAGGTCCTCGAGCGCGGGGTGCAGACCATCGAGCGCCTGCGCACGTTCTCCCGCCTCGAGCCCACCGGCGCCGTGCGCGTGGTCGATCTCAGCGCCCTCGCCCACGAGGCCCTCGAGATCGTCCGGCCCCGCACGCGGATGAACAGCCGCATCGCCTACCGGCTCCACGAGGAGCTCCTCGTCTCGGTGCGGGCGAAGGTCGACCCGGCCGAGGCGGTCGCCGCGTTCGTCAACCTGCTGGTCAACGCCATCGACGCGCTCGAGCACGGCGGCAACGTCCGCATCGCGACCGGCCTCGACGACCAGACCGCCTGGGTGCGCGTCAGCGACGACGGCCCCGGGATGAGCAAGGAGATCGAGGCGCGCGTGTTCGAGCCGTTCTTCACCACCAAGGGCGAGCAGGGCACCGGCCTCGGCCTCGCCATGGTCTACGGCTTCGTGCAGCACCACGGTGGCACCGTCGTGCTCGACACCGCGCCGGGCAAGGGCGCCACGTTCACGCTGCGCCTGCCGCGCGCGTGATCACTTCCGAGGCTTCTTCTTGTCCCGGGCGAGGCGCTTGCCCCGCAGGTAGATGGTGCACCCGGCGAGGGTCGAAGACCGCGCGAACAACGCCTCCGTCTCGGCCTTCCAGCGCGGCTCGTTCAAGAGCAGACGCTCGAGCCGCGCGAGGTTCGGCGAGGCCGCGAGCGCCGCGCCACCCTTCTTCCCGAGGCGGTTGTGCCCCATCTCGAGCGTCGAGAGCGAGCGGAGGGCGGCAGCGTCGGCGATGGCCACGGCGCCCGCGTCGCCGAGCGAGTTGCGCTCGAGGCGCAGCGAGCGGAGCTCTGGCAGGTCGAGCGCGTCGAGGAACGCGGCGATCCCCTCGGCCCCCAGCTGACAGCTCTCGAAATCGATCGCCTCGAGGGACCGCAAGGTCTCGGAGGCCGCGAGCGCCCGCGCGCCACGGGCCCCGATGCGCGAGTGATCGAGCCCGAGGAAGCGCAGCTCCGCGAGCGACTCGGTCTCGGAGAGCGCGACGAGCGCCTCGTCGTCGAGCCGGGTGCTCCCGACAGCGAGGCGCTGCAGCCGGAAGCGCGCCCGCGCGAGGGCCTGCACACCCGCGAGACCGATGCCGTTGGCGCCCACATAGAGCTCGCGGAGGTTGGTCAGGTGCGGTGAGTCGACCAGCGCCGCGACGCCCTCGCCGTCGAGGGTCACCTCTTCACCGGGGACCCCGAGATCGTACATCGAGACGTTCAGGAGCAGGCGGCGCAGGTTGCGGAGGTGGGGCGACGCCCCGAGGGCGCGCGTCGCGCGGGCGCCGGCGCCCCCGATCTGCAGGTGCAGGGTGTCGAGTCGACCGAGGAGCGGTGAGTCGAACCGCCCTTCGAGCGACGGGGGCTGGAACGCGCCCGGTCCCTCCCAGTAGGCGTCGAGGCGCAGCTGACGCAGCAGCGGCGCGGCGGCGAACACCGGCTCGAGATGATCGAGCACTTCGACACGGGTCTGCACGAACTCCACGAACCCCCGCCGGAACTCGTGCCTGGAGAGGCCGAGCGGCGACGACTGCGCGGGGAGTGCTTGCAGGAGCGGGGCGGCCCAGGCGGCCCCGTGCTCCTTCAGGAGCTTGTTCTCCGCGATGCGCATCTTCCGGCGCGCCTCGTCGTCCGGTGACGCGGCGAGGCGACACTGGAGCGCGATGAACTCGCCCCGGGGGTCGCCGCGGGCGGTGAGCAGGTCGGCGTAGACCAACCGCGGCGCATCGTCCTCCGGCCGGGCCAGGATCTCGTCCAGCAGCGCGCGCTCGTCGTGCACGGCGGCAAGGCTACTGCGATTCGGTGTGGTGGCGCGCCCAGGACGATTCGAACGTCCGACCTTTGGTTCCGTAGACCAACGCTCTATCCAGCTGAGCTATGGGCGCGTTCCCGTTGAAGGGGCCTGCACATTAGCTGCGGCGCCCCCGGTGTCAAGGGCTCTTCGAGGCGCCGCTCAGCGACGCAAGGGCGTCCTCGACGGCCTCGGGATCGGCCAGCGCTTCGCGCCCCCGCAGCCGCTCGATCGCGCCCCGCGCTGCTTGGAGGCGCGCGCTCCCGGCGATGCCCAGGGCCACGGCCCGGCGCGCGTACGAGCCGCGCTCGATCTCGTCGAGGACGACAGCCACGGCCTCTTCGTCGCCGAGCCGGCACAACGCGAGCAGCGCGGTCGCACGACGCGACGGATCCCCGAAGCGGGCGCGCAGGCCGAACACCGAGGCCCGCAGCGTCGGGATGGCCTCGCGCAGCCCGAGCTCGCCGCACAGCTCGAGGGCGATGAACGTGCGGCGCTCGTCGGTCTTCGTGCTGCCGTCGACCACCGAGAGCAGCACCGGCGCCCCCCGCGCATCGCCCGAGTCGCCGAGGGCCGTCGCGGCGGCGAGCCGCAGCTCCGCTCCGATGCCGGCATCGCCGGTCAGACGCGCGAGTCGGTCGGCGATGGTGGTCGGCAGCGGATCGCCGGCCGCGAGCTCGGCGCAGGCCTCGGCCGCGCGGACCTGCACCTCCTCGTCCGCGTCGTCCAGGCCGCGCCGGAGGGTCGCCCAGATGCGATCGGTGGCGACCGCCCCCTTGGCCACCCGTGGGTAGGCGACGATGGCCTGGAACCGGACCTCTGGTTGCTCGTCGCGCAGCGCGCGCTCGACCACCGCGAGGCCCTGCGCGTCTCCGAGCTCGCCGAGCGCCGAGACGGCGAGCTCACGGACCAGATCGTGATCGGACTCGGCGGCCGCGACCAGGGCCGGCAGGGCCTCGGTGGCCCCGAGGTCGGCGAGCGCGAACGCGGCGTCGCCACGCACCATCGCCGGCCCCTCGCCGCCGAGGATGCCCGCGAGGGCGGCGACGATGCGCGCGCGGGCCTCGTCGCCCTCCTCGCGCGCGACCCCTGGCGCGGCGGCGATGGCCTCCCGCTGCACGCGGGCCTCTTTCGACTCGAGGTCGCGCAGCACGGCCGCCGTGGTGGCGACACGCGCGCGCATGAGGAAGCTCATGACGCCCCGCGGACTCCGAAGAAGTGATAGTGCGTGACGTCGTCCACTCGACGCAGGTCGTAGCGCGCGGCGAGCGCGCGGGCGAACGCCTCGTACCCCTCGCCGCTCAGGTGGAGACCTTCGGCCGTCACCCGAGAGAGCACCCAGTCGCCGGGACGGCTCGAGTAGCGGTCCGGCGCGGGCATGACCTCGTGGCGGAGCACGCGGCCCGTGGTGGTGTCGACGAACACCCGCTCGAGGAAGTCGCGGTACCGGCTCATCCGCTCGATGGCGAAGGTGGCGGGGAGCGCGCTGCCGCTCGCGAGCACCATCGGCGCGCCGCTGGGCCCCACGCCGAGGCGGTCGAGCGTGGCCCCGACGCGCTGGGTGAGCGTGGTGAGCGCGTCCGCGGTGGCGAGCTGCACGGCGTTCTGCACCTCGAGGATGCGCTGTTCGCCGGCCGGGCGCTGCGCGTAGCCCGTGACGTGCTCGGTCCACACCACGGTGCCCGTGCCGCCCGCCCGCTTGTCGACCAGCTGCGCGCGCAGCGTCACGTTGCCGTACGCCGCGTAGTTGTGGCTCTGCACGTCGACGAACGCGTCGGTCGACTGCTTGCTGGTCAGCACGACGACGGTCTGCTTGTTGGCGGCGAAGTGCGTGCCGTAGACGTGCTCGGCCGTGAGGCGCAGCTCGAACTCGGCGGCGCCGGTGGCTACGACCTTCTTGGCGACCTGGCCCGCGGTGAGGTGCTGGATGGCGAGGCCCCGCAGCTCCTTGATCGCGTCGGGCCCGACCGTGAAGTCGTTGGTGAGGAAGTTCCCCTCGCGGCGGATGTGCACCCCGACGCCGAAGAAGATGAAGAGGCGCGTCCGCACGCTCGAGCCCTCGTGCTCGTCGTCGGGGCGCTCGTCGACGACCGTCGGCACGGCGAGGGTGATCTGCGGGGTGCGCGGCACCGGGGCGGCCGGGATCTCCGGGCCGAGCAGCGTGCCACGGACGGGCGCGCTGGCGCCGCAGCCGAGCAGCGCGAGGGCGAACGGGAACCAAACTGCGAGGGGGCGCACGCTCAGCCTCCCTTCTTGGTGGCGCCGACGGCGGCCACGAACGCGGGGTCGGAGGCGAGCTGTTCGGCGAGCTTCCAGCCGAGCAGCTGGAGCATGTCGGTGAGGCCGTCGTAGGGATGGCGGCCCTCCACGCGGTAGGTCTTGGCGAGCGCCACCTTGCCGTTCACGTCGCGCACGAGCAGCGCGACCTCGAGCAGCCCCACCTCGACGTCGACCGACTCCTTCTTGTCACGGATCTGGTCGTGCTGGAGCGCGGTGACCGTGGCCGACACGAGCGCAGGCGCCTGGGCCCGCACCGCCGGCTCGACGAGGGCGGGCTCCGCGCGGCCCGCGTAGTCCTTGAGCACCAGGAGGCCGCTCGCGCGGAGGCCGTCCGAGACGTGCTCGAAGACCTCGACCGCGCCGTCCTTGAAGAAATAGGTGCGCTGCAGCGCCGACACCTCGTAGTCCTTGCGGTCGTAGAGCCCGCCGATCGGGTTGCCGGCGGTGGTGTCGAAGCGACCGAGCACGACGAGGCGGCTCCCGGCGAGCGCGGGGATGCGCGGCTTGCCGAGCTCGGGCGTCGCCCCGACGTCGAAGCGCACGCTGCGGTGGGGCGTGGACGGCGGAGACGACCAGTAGCAGCCGCTGCTCGCGAGCAGGAGCGCGAGGGCGAGGCGCCTCATCGCGGCCCCTCTGCGCTCGACAGCGGGGCGACGACGGCGCCGCCGGGCGAGAGCGGCGTGCCCTGTTGCCCGAGGTGGGTGTTGAACTTGAACCCGTCGATCGGCGTCGCCTGCGCGAACGGGTCCTTGCCCGACTCCTCGAGCTTGACGCCGTTCGACTCCCGGAAGTGAAAGGCGCCCGCGTACGAACCGTGGGGCCCACCCCCGGCGATGACCGTGGTGCCGGACGCGCGGAAGCCCTGGTGGTCGTACTCCCACGTGGTGCCAGCAGGCGCCGGGGGCGCCCACGACGGCGGCGTGCACGCGACGAGCGCGCCGATGCAAGAGAGGATGGAGCGTCGCATTCGTCTCCTCTAGCACGCGCCCCCGCTCCGAGCCGCTGCGCGTGCGTGCTAGGGTGCCGCCGTGCGCGCGTGGTGGATCGGCGTGATGCTCGTGACGGCCTCCACGACCGCGCTCGCCTGTCGACGGAAGGCCACGCCGAGCAACCCGCCCGTCGCTTCGGCATCTTCTCCCGCCGCGTCGGCCTCGGCGCCACCCGCCCTGCCACCGCTGCGGCTCGAGCGGTTCCTCGATGCGCACGCGCTCCCTCAGGGCCTCGTGCGGATTGCCGCCGTCGCGCGCGACGCCACCGTCGTCCTCGCCACCGTCGACGACAAGCTCGAGACCCGCTCGGTCGACGTGCTGGCGAAGGAGTTCGCCGCCGACCCGGCCACGACCGAGATCGCGCTCATCGGGGACGACCTGGTCGTCGCGGTCGGCAAGCTCACCGGGGTGCGCGCGCCGTGGCTCCTGCGCAAGGGCCTGCCCCCGAAGGCGTTGCCGGCCGACTGGTGTCGCACCGCGAGCGGCGTCGCGTACGTCGTGCGCGACCCGAGCGCCGCGATCGTGCGCTTCTCCGACAAGGACGGGGAGAAGTCCGCCGATCCGATCGTCGTCCCGCTCGAGGCGGAGGTGCATCTCGCCTGCGGACCGGGCTCGGCCGTGCTCTTCGTGCCCGACGGCCCCCGCCTGCAGGCAGCGCGCGTGTTCCCCGGCAAGGCAGGGGCCCTCGTGGAGCTCGAGAAGGACGGTGACCTCGAGGCGGAGCTCCGCGATCGTCAGGTGCTCGTGCGCGACGACACGTCGATGCTGCTCCTGCGGCTCGCCGAGGCCAGCCTCGCCGTGCGCGAGATCAAGGGCAGCGAGCTCGGCAAGTGGGTGCCCCTCACCGACGACAAGGGCAAGCCGTTCGCCCTCGACCCGGACGCCGACCTGCTCGCGGCCACCGCCGCCAAGGAGGGCCCCGGGTTCTTGCTCGTGAGCTCGCCGATGAAGGGCGCCTGTGCCAGCGGCGATCCGCCGCGGCGCATCGTCCTGCACACGCTCGGCAAGGACAGCCCCAAGGTCGACAGCCGGCCGATCGTCGAGCTGCCGTGTGGGGTCGACGCCATCCCCGCCAAGCTCACCCTCGACGGCCCTGTCGCGCGCCTCTCCTGGACCGAGCCGCTCAGCACGTGCAACCCAGTGCAGGTCGGGCTCTCGGTGGGCGCGGTGGTGGTGGCGAGCAGCGACAAGCCGGGTGCGCGCCGCGCCGACATGCCGGCCGAGGCCATCGTGCGGGTCGACGACGCCCGCTTCCTCGGCGTCGTGCGGCCGGGGGGGTGTGTGGGGTACGAGGCGCCGGGCAACGGCGCGCTCCAGTGGGCGCCGCCTCCGAAGTGAATCGTCAGGCCTTCGACCAGTCGCGGGTCCAGCGCTCCCACTCCACCGGACGCGGCCGCAGCGCCGGCGGATCGATGGGCGGCAACGAGAGCTGTCCCTCGACGACCACCGCCTCGGTCGGCCCGCTCGCCGAGAGGTCGTACAAGGCCTCGGCGGTCCAGTCCGTGGACCAGACCGAGAGGCCTTCGTCGCAGACGTCGTAGGGGCGACCACCCACGGCGGCGTCGAGCGCCTCGCGGGTGAAGTCCACGTCGGAGAGGTGATAGAAGCCGTCCAGCGCGTCGAGCAGAGCAGCGCGGTCGTGCGCCGAGAGCTCGTCGAGCAGCGAGTCCCGCACGCGCTCGGCGAGGATGAGCCCCGACTGCTCCTCGAAGGCCAGCACGAGCGGGCAGGAGGACGTACCTCCGTGCGCGTGCTCGTCCGCCGACTCGCGGTGCCCGCGCGTGAAGTGCAGGCGGATGCGGTTGCTCCCGAGCTCCACTCGCGCGAGCTGCAGCGGCCCCGCGGTCCACCGCGGCGAGCGCTCCAGCAACGCGAGCAGCTCGCGCTCGACGAACGTGGCGATCGCCTCCTCCACGTGGTGCCGATCGGTCTCGGCGCGGGTACGGGCGCGGAGCGCGAGCTTCCAGAACGGATCCCGACGGTCGATGCGCCGCGCGGCCCTGCGGATCGCGGCCTCGATCTTCGGCAACGTGCCCGAGTGGAAGCCAGGGACGAGGAGGCCGGTCATCGTCTCGCCGTGCGAGCCGATGCGCACGGGCTCGAGGGTGGGCGGGAGCGCCGCGCGGTAGAGGCGCCGGTTCTCCTTGAGCTCCCACGCGAGGAAGCCGAACGCCCCGGGCAGGAGGAAGCAGGTCACCCCGGCCACCGTGTTGGCCACCACTGCCCCGAGCGGCATCAGCGGCGCGCGCATCAGCACGAGCAGCGTCGGCAGCATCGGCAGGATGATCTTGTGCGACACGGTGACCACGGGGAAGTGCTTGATCGGGTTGACCTGCGGCTCGATCAGGATGTTCACGTAGAAGCGCAGCAGGAACGTGAAGATGCCCCACACGAACGAGGCCACCCCCTTGAACGCGAGGCCCACCTTCGAGTCCCCTGGTCGGAACAGGAGCCGCTCGCCGACCTGGTAGAGCACGCGCTCCACCCACTCGACGACGGCGCGGATGGCGTCGAGCAGGAACGAGAACACCCCGGGGAGCACGCGCTTGCGCACGTTGCGCGCACCGCGGGCGAGGCCGTCGAGGACGATCTCCTCGAACAGCGCGAACAGCCGGGAGTTCATGGTGAGGGAGACCAGCGGCAGCGCCACCAGCGCGGCGACCAGCGCCTGCCGCGGCGGCAGGTGCAGGTACCGTCGCGCGAGGAAATACGCCGGGACGGCGACGGTGGCGGGCTTCGCGACGAAGCGCAGGAACAGCTGCACCGGCGCGCTCCGCGCCATCGCGAGCACGAGCGGTCGCGTGAACAGCCACACCGGCGCCGCGACGAACACGCCGTGCAGCACCGCGAAGAGGGTCGACAGCACGGCCTTGCCCACCGCCCTCGCCCCCGCGCTGTGCAGCAGGGCGAAGATCAGCACCGAGACGACGGCCAGCGAGGGTCGCGTCAGCAGGTGGAAGTGGTGGACGTGGAACAGCTTGCGGGCGAGCGGATGGAGCAGGTGCGAGAGCCCCTCGAGCACGACGAACGCGCCGAGGATCGGCAGCACGAGGTACATCGTCAACACGCGCCCGGGACGCGTGCCGAACGCCAGCGAGCTGAGCTTCTGCAGCCCGCGCAGGTAGATCTCCCCGCGGCGGTAGACCCCGTCGAGCTCGTCGCTCAAGCGGGCGTCGGCCCGCAACAGCTCGTCGCCGAGCACGACCGAGGCGGGCGAGACGTCGGCGCACTTGAGCCGGTTGCGCGCGATGGCGTCGCGCAGGTGGGGGAGCGAGAACGTGCCCTGGGCGAGCACGTGGTCGACCAGCTCCTCGACCACCTTGTGCTCGGCGACCTGCTCCGGCACGTTCGCGGGCAGGAGCGACACCGCGGCGAGAGCGGCCGCGATGCGCGGGCGAAGGGCGGCGCGCACCGCCTCGTCGGCCAGGTGCTCGAGCCGGCGCAGCGCCGC
>CAZUZY010000286.1:0-11465 GCA_964624885.1 uncultured Polyangiales bacterium
GTGCGCGGCGCCCGCCTCGCCCTCGATCGGGCGAGCGGGGTCGACCCCGCGCCGCGCGCCAAGGCCGAGTACTCGCTCGTCGAGGCCGAGTGGATGCGCGCCAACGGCGAGGGCGCCGCCGAGGTGCTGGTCGCGGCCCGCGAGGCGCTCGCGCTGTGCCGCGCCTCGGGCGACGAGGACATCGTCGTCGAGGCCCACCTCCTCGTGGCCGAGGTGGCGCGGGTGATCGGCGATCGGGAGCTCCTCATCGCCCACGTCGAGGCGGCCGGCGCGGTCCGTGACGCGATGCTGCGCGAGGTCCCCGACAGCCACCGCTCCATGTTCCTCGGCCGCCCGGACATGATCCGCCTGGTCAAGCTCGAGCGGCTGCTCGAGAGCGAGCCGGGGCCGCTCGGCGCGCTCGTGCCGACCGGCGCGCTGCCCGAGTCCACGATGGTGCGCCTGCGGGCGCCGAGCACCGGCGGGCCCCGTCGCATCGTGGGCAACGACCCCGCGTTGCGCGCGCTGCTGTCCGCCGTCCGACGGGTCGCCCCGAGCGACACCACCGTCCTCATCCACGGCGAGTCCGGCACGGGCAAGGAGCTCGTCGCCGAGGCGCTGCACTTCGCCAGCGACCGGGCGCAGGGCCCGATGGTCAAGGTCAACTGCGCGGCCCTCGTCGAGACCTTGTTGCTGTCCGAGCTCTTCGGCCACGAGAAGGGCGCGTTCACCGGCGCCACCGCGCGCCGCCGCGGGCGCTTCGAGCTCGCCGACGGCGGCACCCTGTTCCTCGACGAGATCGGAGACATCTCCCCCCGCACCCAGGTCGCGCTGTTGCGCGTCCTGCAGGAGAAGACCTTCGAGCGGGTCGGCGGCACCACGCCCATCCGCGTCGACGTCCGCGTCGTGTGCGCCACCCACCGCGACCTCGCCACCATGGTCACCCGCGGCGAGTTCCGCGAAGACCTCTACTACCGCCTCCGTGGCGTGCAGCTCGTCGTGCCCCCGCTCCGCGCGCGCCTCTCCGATCTCGCCGAGCTCTGTCGCGACCTGCTCGAGCGCCTCGCCGCCGAGGCGCGACCGCACGGGAGCACCCACGGCATCGCGCGCGGCATCACGCGAGAGGCCCTCGACCTGCTCGCCGCGCACAAGTGGCCGGGCAACGTCCGCGAGCTCGAGAACGTGCTGCGCGCCGTCGCCCTCCTCGCCGACGGCCCGGACATCACCGTCCAGGATCTCGTCGAGCACGTCGACGTCCTGCGCAGCCTCGAGCCCGCTCGGCTCGAGGCCCGCGCCGCGTCCTTGGCCGAGCCGATCGTCCCCTCCAGCCGCGCGCCGCTCTCCCTGGCGCCAGTTTCCGTCCCGGACGATTTGGAAGGAGACGAAGAGGGGGGAGGCGCCCTGCCAGCCTCGGAGGCCAGCGCCACCGTGATCGCATATGGACAGATCCGCTCCGGGGCCGTTAGCCTGTTCGAGATGAAGCGGATGATCGAGCGAGACTGCATTGCACGGGCGCTCGCAGAAACCCGTGGCAACATCACGCGCGCTGCGTCACTCTTGGGGATGAAACGCCCGAGGCTGTCTCAGCTCGTCAAGCACTACGGCCTCTCGGCCATGTTCACCGAGGGAACATGAACTCCGCATCGCGTCCGTCCCGTCGTCTGTCCTTCTTCCCACGATCGATCGTGGCCCTCGCGCTCGGCGCCCTCGCCGGCGCATCGGGCGGCTGCGCTTTCGACGCCGACGGTAGCGATCCCGCGACGCAGCGTGGTGAGCAGGCGCTGGTCGCCCCGCCGACGACGCAGGCGCTGCCGGCGCAGGCGATCGCTCTGCCGCGCGTGCAAGGGCTGGGCGTCGTCGCGCCGGTGCAGCCCGACAAGGTTCCGGTGGTGGTGCTCTCGGCACCCGTCACCACGAACGGTGGCGGCGTCGGTCAAGGTGGCAGCGACGAGGGGCCTCGCCCCAACCCGTGGACGCCACCTCCTGAGAACACGTCGGCCGAGTCGGACGGCTCGGAGGGATCTGGTTCGGCCCCAGGGTCGACGGGCGCCTCGGGCGGTCCCGGATCGACCGGCGGCAACGCCCCTGACGTCGAGGGTGCTGGCAGCAAGAGCGCGCCCACCAAGTAGGTCTGCGGCCTTGAGCCCGCCGCTGGGCCGTGGATCCGAGAACCCCGTGGATCCGAGAACGCCGTGGACCTGAGAACGCGGACAGCGCTGTTCTGCGCGGCGCTCGCGCTCGCCATCGCGGCGAGCGTCCTCTTGCGTGGCCGGGTGCGCCAGGTGCACCTGCTGTTCGCGGCCTTCACGGTCGACGTCGGCCTCTGGTACCTCACCCAGGCGCTGTTCGGCTTCTCGAAGTCGATGGCGTGGGAGCGCGCCACCGGCTTGCTCGCCGTGGTCATGCCGCAGCTCGCGGTGCGGCTGTTCCTCTCCATCGTGCCCCGCCGACCGGTGGTGCTGGTGACCGAGTCGGGCAGCCTGCCCCCACCGACCGCGCGCGACACGCCGGCCCGACCTCTCGTGCGCATCGCGACCCTGCTCGCGATCCCGATGACCGCGCTCGTGCTCTCGCCCTACCACCGGCACGAGTGGGTGCGGGCCCTGCTCTTCGTCTACGTGGCGGGCCTCACCGGGGCCGCGCTGCTCGGCCTCGACGCCGCGGGGCGCAGCTCGGACAGCCGCGCGGTCCGGGCGCGGGTGCGGTTCCTGGTCGTCGTCGGCACGTTCGCCGCGGCCTTCTCGCTCGCCGACTTCCTGTGGTGGGTCGGGGCGCGCCTGCCGCCGGTCGGCGCCGTCCTCTCCATCGTGTTCCTGTTCGCGCTCGCGCAGTCGCTGCAGAGCGCGCGGTTGCTCGACCTCTACGATCTCGTCGGTCGTCTCCTCGTGGCCACGGCGCTGTCGTTCTGCATCGCCGCGATCTTCTGGGTGTTCGTCACGGTCGTCGGTCGTTTCAACACCATGTACCTGAACGCCGTGCTCGCCTCGATCGCGGTGCTCATCCTGTTCAATCCGCTGCAAGCGCTCGTCGAGGAGCGTACCCATCAGCTGTTCTTCCGCGAGCGGCACGACCTCGAGCGCGCGGTCAACGATCTGCGCCGGCGGCTCGCCCACGTGCTCGACACCCGCGAGATGGTCGAGATCGTCCTCGCCGGCCTCGAGCAGTCCCGGCGCGTGACCTCGGCGGCGATCTACCTGCGCAACCCGGCCGCGGAGGCGGGCGGCGAGGCACTCCTGCTCGAGGGGCAGATCGGGGCCGCGGGGCGCGCGCTGCGCCTCGAGGAGCCCGAGAACCGCCTGCTCCTCGATCGCCTCGCGCGGGGCGCCTTCTCGCTCGAGGAGGTGGAGCGTGAGCTGTCCGACGCCCTCGAGGCCGACGACTCCAGCCAGGCCGCCAGCGCCCGCGAGCTGCACGGGCGCCTCGGCGACCTCGGCGCCGGGCTCGCCGCGCCGATCCGCGCCGACGACGGCGAGCTGGTCGGGATCCTGGTGGTGCAAGACGACCGCGTGCGCGACGCCTTCTCTCCCGAGGAGCAGCAGCTCTTCGAGCGACTCGCCGCGCAGCTCGCCATGGTGGTCGAGAACAGTCGCGCCTACGCGCGGGTCAAGGAGCGTGACCGCCTCGCGGCCCTCGGCGCCATGGCCGCCGGCATCGCGCACGAGATCAAGAACCCGCTCGGCGCGATCAAGGGCGCCGCGCAGCTGCTCGAGAACAGCGAGGGCGAGGCCGCGGCCGCGGACCCCGAGTTCGTGGGGATCATCCTCGAGGAGGTCGACCGCCTGGACCGCGTGGTGAGCTCGATCCTCGACTACGCGCGGCAGCGCTCCCCCGAGGTGGAGCCCATGGACGTCAACGGCGCCGTGCGGCGCACGATGCAGATCCTCTCGCCGACCTACGAGGACACCGACGTCACCGTGGCCCTCGCCGAGGACCTGCCGCCCGCCCGTATCGATCCCGAGCAGCTCCGCCAGGTGCTGATGAACCTCGTGAGCAACGCCGTGCAGGCGATGGGTGGACGTGGCCGGGTCAGCGTCGTGACCTCGTTCCGGCCGGTCGCCCGGGCCACGTGGGCGGCCAACGCCGAGCACGGCCTGGTCGAGGTGCGCGTCGCCGACACGGGCCCGGGCATCGCGAGCAACATCCTCAAGAACCTGTTCGTGCCGTTCTTCACGACCAAGGCGGCGGGCACCGGCCTCGGGCTCGCGATCAGCCAGCGCATCGTCCAGAACGCGGGGGGCACCATCGAGGTCAACAGCGCCCCTGGCGTCGGCACGACGTTCACCATCTTGCTCCCCGCGGCGGTCGCCAAGGCCTCGTCACCGGCCGCGGCGGAGTGACCGCACTGGGCAGTCAGCGCGGCGCAAGCGCGATTCATGGAACATGGAGACTCCGGATGAGGCCGTTGGGGTAGGCTGCGTCGATGGGCGTGGCCGACCTTCCCGAGGAAGCGGAAGCGCTGCGCACGAGCGAAGCGCGGTATCGGACGCTGGTCGAGCTCGCGCCCATTGCGGTCTACGTGCACGACGGGCGCCGCGTGCTGTTCGGCAACGACGCCTTCGCGCGACTCGTCGGGGTCGTCGACGCGGCGGCGACCCTCGGCCTCGAGGTGGCGAACCTCGTCGCGCCCGAGCAGAAGGCGCTGGTACGCGAGCGGTTCGCGGCGCTGCGGGACGGGGCGCTCTCCACCCCCCGCGCCGAGTTCGATCTCGTGCGCGTCGACGGGTCTCGCGTCCCCGTCGAGGTGATGGCGAGCCGGTGCGTGTTCGCCGAGCTCCCCGCCATCCAGGTCGTCCTGGTCGACCTCACCGAACGACGGCGGGCCGAGGCCGAGCGGGCCGCCCTCGAGGCCCAGCTGCGCCGCGCCCAGCGCATGGAGGCGCTCGGCACCCTGGCCGGTGGCATCGCGCACGACTTCAACAACATGCTGGCCGTCATCGTCGCCAACACCACGCTCGCCCAGCTCGATCTCGGCAAGCAGCACCCGGTGTGCTCGATCCTCGACGACGTCCTGCTGGCCACCGAGCGCGCCCGAGAGCTCGTGCGGGGGATCCTCACCTTCAGTCGCCAGAACCCCCACCACCGCGAGCCACTGCGCCTCAGCGCCGTCGCCTGGGAGGTGCAGCGACTGCTCCGCGCGACCCTGCCGCCGGCCGTCACGCTCACCGTCGAGGTGGCCGACGACGAGCCGCTGGTCCTCGCCGATCGCTCGCAGATCCAGCAGGCGCTGATGAACCTGTGCACCAACGCCTGGCACGCGCTCGAGCACGGCCGGCCCCAGCGCATCGACATCGGTATCGAGGCGCTGCAGGTCGACCCCGAGGCCAAGGACGTGACCCCGGGCGCCTACGTCCGCCTCGCCGTGCGCGACTCGGGGTGCGGCATGGACCCGGCGACGCTGGACCGCATCTTCGACCCGTTCTTCACCACCAAGGCTCCGGGCGCGGGCACCGGCCTCGGCCTGTCCGCCGTCCACGGGATCCTCCGGGGCCACCAGGCGTTCGTGCGGGTGGAGAGCGAGCGCGGCGTGGGCTCGACGTTCGCGTTGCTGTTCCCGGTGGCGGCGGTCGAGACCGAGGAGCTCACGAGAGCCGCCACCGGCGTGTGCCAGCGCGGGGACGGACGGAGCGTGCTCCTGCTCGACGACGAGGAGGCGCTCGTGACCGGCGCACGCCAGCTGCTCGAACGCCTCGGGTACGCGGTGAGCGCGCACACCACGATGGAGGGCGCGATCGAGGCGTTCCAGCGCACCCCCGACGCCTTCGACGTCGTGGTCACCGACAACGGCATGGCCTCCGGCTCGGGCCTCCAGTTCGCGCGCGCCGTGGCCGACCTGCGACCGGGCGTGCCGATCATCCTCGCGTCGGGGTTCCTCGACGACCGGGTGCGCCGCGAGAGCGCGGCGGTCGGCGTGCGCGGCCTGCTGGAGAAGCCCTATTCGCTCGACGATCTGGGGGAGATCGTCGACCGACACGCGCGGCGCCGGCCCCCTGGGTGAGGGGGCCTGAGCCTCAGATCTCCTCGCCGACCCACGCGCGCATCTGCTCGTACGGATAGGCGCCCTGCACGCGCCGGCGGTTCACGTACTGTCGTGGCGTGCCAGAGACCTCGAGCCGGCTCGCCAGCGCGAGGTCTTCTTCGACGCGGAGCTGGGCCTCGGGGGCGCGCTTCTCGATGGATGCGGGGTGCACGCCGAGCTCCTCGGCCCAGGCGAGCAGGTTCTTGGAGGTGAGCTCGTGCGGGTGCTCGAAGCAGCGATCGTGGTAGCGCCAGAACGCCTCCGAGCCCCCCTCGAGCCACACCACCTGCGCGGCGACGGCGGCGAGCTGGGCGTCCTTGTGCGCCGGGATCGGCAGGTGCTTGAAGACGACGCGGGTCTTGTCGGGGAGCTCCTTGCGCAGGCGGTCGAGGACGAGCGCGGCCTCCCGGCAGAAGGGACACTGGAAGTCGCTGAACACCACGAGCACGCAGACCGCGCTGGCCGGCCCCTGCTGGGGGTCGTCCGCGTCGATCGGTACGACGCCGTCCTGGGTGTCGAGCTCCTCCCGTCGTCGGCCGCCGGCGATCGAGCGCGTCGGGATCGCAGGGGGGCGCCGGCAGCCCTCGAGCCCGAGCCCCACCGCCCCGGCGGCGACCAGCACGGCGCCGCGCTGGAGGATCGACCGACGGGGGAGGGGCATGCGTACGATCCACCATGACACGGAGCCCCTCCTCGCGCGAGCCTCGCCGCGTGGCCCCTCGCCTCCTCGTCTTCGATCTCGACGGCACCCTCCTCGACACCCTCGGCGACATCACGGTGCTCCTCGGGCGCGCGCTCGTCGCGCATGGTCGCCCCCCGCTGCCGGCCGCCGTCGTCCGCGGATTCCTCGGCGACGGGGCGCACGCGCTCGTGGCGAAGGCCGTGGCGCGCAGCGACGGAGACAGCCCCGAAGAGGCGCTGATCCAGCGCGTGCTCGCCCGCTACCGCGCGGAGTACGAGGCCGATCCCACCCCGGCGACGAGGACCATGCCCCACGTCGAGGCGCTGCTCGCCTGGCTGCCCACCGCCGGGCTGCAGGCAGCGGTGTGCACCAACAAGCCCGCCGCCGTGGCGAGGGCGGTGGTCGCCCGATCGCTGCCCGACGTGTTCGTCTGCGTCGTGGGGCAGGGCGACGCGCCCCGCATCAAGCCGGCGCCCGACCTGCTCGAGCGGGTGCTCACGCTCTCTCGGACGAGCCCCGGCGAGGCCTGGATGATCGGCGACGGCCCCCAGGACGTACTCGCCGCGCGGGCGGCGGGCGTCACCTCCGTGGCCGTCGAGAACGGCTACGGGCACCGCGACGAGGTGGTCGCCGCGCGCCCCGATCTGTCGCTCGCGGATCTCGGCGAGCTCAGGCGGTGGCTTTCTTCCGCTCCTGCAGGTAGCCGATGATGCCGGGGAGGATCGACACGAAGATGATCGCGAGGATCACCACCTCGAAGCGCTTCTGCACGAAGGGCACGTTGCCGAGGAAGTACCCGGCCAGCACGCAGATGAGGGTCCAGAGGACGGCGCCGACCACGTTGTAGGTCATGAAGCGGCCGTAGGTCATGCTGCCGACGCCGGCGACGAACGGCGCGAAGGTGCGGACGATGGGCACGAAGCGCGCGATGACGATCGTCTTGGTGCCGTACTTCTCGTAGAACTGGTGGGTGCGGTCGAGGTGCTCCTTCTTCACGAAGGGCAGCTTCCCCTTGGCGGCCAGGCGCGGCCCGAACAGCGTGCCGATGCTGTAGTTGACTCCGTCGCCGAGCACGGCGGCCACGATGAACACGCCGAACAGCGCGAACAAGGAGAGCGGCCCCGGGCTCCCGTCCAGCCGGCGCGCGGCGAACGTGCCGGCCGCGAACAGCAGCGAGTCGCCGGGGAGGAACGGCGTCACGACCAGGCCCGTCTCGCAGAACACGATGACGAACAGGAGCAGGTAGGTCGTGGTGCCGTAGGCCTGGATCACCCCGTCGAGGTGCTTGTTGACGTGGAGGAAGGTGTCGATGATCTGGGGGAGCGCCATCTAGCGGGGTTCCTTCGTGCTCGCGGGCTTCTGTGCGAATCTCGTCTGCGCGGTCAGGCGGGCTCCTCGTGCACGTCCTTGCGGTCGAGCCCGAAGCCGGTGTGGAGCGCGCGCACGGCGAGCTCGGTGTACTTGGCGGCCACGATGCAGCTCACCTTGATCTCGCTCGTGCTGATGGCCTGGATGTTGATGCCCTCGCTGGCGAGCAGCGAGAACATCCGGGCGGCGATGCCGGCGTGCGAGCGCATGCCCACGCCCACGATGGAGACCTTGACGATGCTGTCGTCGACCACGAAGTCCTTCATGCCGACCGCGGGGCCGATCTCGGCGATGAGCGCCTTCGCGCGGGGCAGGTCGGCCTTGGCCACCGTGAAGGTGACGTCGGTCGCGGCGCCGCTCGACACGTTCTGGATGATCATGTCGACGCTGATGTTCTTGTCGGCGAGGGCGCCGAAGATCCGGGCCACGACGCCGGGGGTGTCCTGCACCTCGCGCAGGGTCACCTTGGCCTCGTTCTTGTCGTAGGCCACCCCGGCGACGACCAGCCGCTCCATGTCGCGGTCGAGCTTGTCCTCGCCGGTGACGAGGGTGCCCTCCGCGTCGCTGAAGGAGGAGCGGACGTGGACCGGGACACCGTACTTCATGGCGATCTCCACGCTGCGGATCTGCAGCACCTTGGCCCCGAGCGAGGCCAGCTCGAGCATCTCTTCGTAGGAAATCTTGTCGATCTTGCGGGCGAGGGGGCAGACGTTGGGGTCGGTGGTGTAGACCCCGTCGACGTCGGTGAAGATCTCGCAGACGTCGGCGCCGATGGCCGCGGCGATGGCCACCGCCGAGGTGTCCGAGCCCCCGCGGCCCAGCGTCGTGATGTTGCCCGCGTCGTCCACGCCCTGGAAGCCAGCCACGACGGCGATGGCGCCCTGCTTGTTCACCTCGGTGATCCGCGAGCCGTCGATGGTGCGGATGCGGGCCTTGGTGAACGCGCTGTCGGTGACCACGCGCACCTGGTGGCCGAGCAGCGAGCGCGCCTGGCCGCCGAGCTGGTGGATGGCCATCGCGGTGAGGGCCGAGGTGACCTGCTCGCCGGTGGCGGCGAGGGCGTCCATCTCGCGCGCGTCGGGGATCTCGCCGAACTCGTGGGCCAGACCGAGCAGGCGGTTGGTCTCGCCGGCCATCGCGCTGACGATGACGACCACGTCGTGGCCGGCGGCCTGCGTCGCGAGGCAGCGGCGCGCCACGTTGCGGATCCGGTCGACGTTGCCGACCGAAGTCCCTCCGAACTTCATGACCACGAGGCTCATCGAGAGGCGGTGCGTTACTGGTTCGGCGGGCCCGCGTCGAGCCCCGGCGAGGTCACTTGCCCTTGGGATTCGGCGCGCTGCCCGCCCCTGCACCCGCACCAGGCGTGTCGCTGGCGTCGAGGAGGCTCGGTTGACCGGGCAGGAGGTGGACGTACTTGGCGAGGACCAGATCGATGCCCTCGCGGATGTAGACCGCGATCGGCACCTTGGTGCGCTCGTGGAGGACCTTGAGGCGCTCTTGCTGCTCCGGCTCGATGTAGATCGTCGTGGACAGCTTCTTCCGCGCCAAGGTGGCATTACATTACATGGCCATGGACGTATTGTCAAAGCGCCGCGCGATTTCCTCGGGAAAACGCGACATCTGGCCGGCGGAGGGTGTCAGTCGTCGTCGTCGTCGCCGCCCTTCTTCTTCTTCTTGTCGTCGTCGTCGTCGTCACCGCTGCTGCTCTTGACCTTCACCTTGTCGAGGAGGTCGATGCGCATGGCGTACTTGTAGACCGCCTGCTGGTTCTTCTCGAGGAGCCCGCCGGCGTTGATGGCGACGACCTTGCCGGCCTGGTTGAAGATCGGTGAGCCGCTCGTGCCCGGCGTGGTCTGGCCCTCGTGCTGCACGAGCCAGCCGTCCTTGAACGAGTCGGCCTGCGCGCCGTGCTTGTCGGTGATGCGCCCGACGTGGCTGAACATGAAGGTGGCGACCGGCGACGACTCCTCCATGGTGCGACCCGGGAAGCCGATCACGTAGAGGTTCTCGCCGGTGCTCAGCTTCTTGAGCTCGTCCTCGCTGGCCAGCGACACCTGCACCGGGAGGTCGTCCTCGACGACGAACTTCCCCACGTCGGGGGTGATGCTCATGCCGTTGTGGTCGTACTTGGGGTGGCCCTTCTTGCTGACCACCTTCCACATCTTGGGGTGATCGCCGCCCTTGGCGGACTCGTTCTGGTGCACCCAGATGTCGAGGCCCTTGGCCTCCATGGCGAGGGCGGCCTTGACGCAGTGGGCGTTGGTGGCGATGACCCGCTTCTCGATGGAGAAGCCGGTGCAGAACCCGCCCTTCTCGTACGACTTCTTCGACTTGTGGCCGACGAGCATGAAGATCGCGTCGCGGTTCTTCTCGTAGATGTTCTTGCCGGTGTTGTCCCCGGCGGTGACCTTGGCGACCTTGTCCTCGAGCTCCTTGCACTTCTCGGGGCTGTCGGGGTTCTTCTTCTGGCACTCGGCGAGCTCCTTGTTGAGCGCGTCGGCCTGCTTGCGGGGATCGCCCGGCGGGCGGAGCGCCACGATGGCGACCACCACGCTGATCACCACGATCACGCCCACCAGCAGGCCGATGACCGTGCGCAGCTTGCCGGTCTCCTTCTGCACGTTGGTGTCGATGAGAGCCTTGATCTCCATCGTCGACTTGCCGCGCTTGGGCGCCTGCTGTTGTTGCTGCTGCTGCAGCATGGCGCCGACGTGGGCGAGGAGGGTCTGCTGGCCCATCGGCTTGCCACCACCACCCGGGCCGGGGGCCGGCAGCGGAGCGGCCATCGGTGGAACGACGGGCGGAGGTCCGGCGGCGGGAGCGGCCTGCGCATAGCCTGTCGAGGGCCCGTAGCCCTGCGGAGGGCCGGCCGGCGCGGTGGCCTGCGGCGCGTATTGCGGCGCCTCCGCGGGTGGCGGGCCGAAGATCTCGATCTGGACGCGCGGCCCCGCGGGCCCGAGCTGGATCTGGTCCTGCTGGGCGAGCGCGTAGGGTTGGAGGATGCGCCCCATGCCCTGCATCGGCAGGAAGATCCCGTTGCGCGACTGCAGGTCGTAGAGGATGTAGCGGCCCTGCTCGCCACGGATCTCTGCGTGGTGCCCCGACGCGTCGAGATCGGAGTTGGGATCGAAGGCGAGGTCGTTGTCGGGTGCGCGACCGATGCGGACGACGGGTTGCGAGAGATCGACGCGGGCGCCTGCGCGGGCGCCGGTGAGGATCGTCAGCCGGAGCATGGCGCGAGCTTAGGGGCCGCCCTTGCTCCCTACCAGCGCGTAGATCCCGACCCCGACCAGCCCGAGGGCGATGACGGTGACGATCCAGATCCACACGGGGAGCCCGGTGGGCACGCCGGCGCTCTCGAGCTCGGCGCGCGTGGAGGCGCGCTCGCCGCGGGCCGCGGGGGCACCGGCCGCGGGG
>CAZUZY010000287.1:0-11465 GCA_964624885.1 uncultured Polyangiales bacterium
ACCAGCGTCCCGCCGACGTGGTGCTCGGCAACGCGGGCCTCGGGCTCGCGCCACCGGCCATGCTCGGCCCCGGCGATCCTGCGGCCATGGCGGCCTACGACGCCAAGATGCGCGGCGTCCTGCCGAAGCAGCTCGGCGTGGGCCACGTCGGCGTCGCCGCGCAGGCGCTCCCGCCCACCAACGGCGCCTCGCCGCTCGCCTTGCCCGCGCTCGCGCCGATGGGGGGCGCTCCCGGCGTGCCCGGCGTGCCTTCGCCGCCCGAGGCGCCGCTGCTCTCGCCGATGCCGGGGCCGTCGCCGCTCGGTCCGCCACAGGCGGCCGCGCCCCTCGGGTCGTCCTCGCCGCCTCCGATCCCGGTCGTGGAGCCCCCGCAGCGCTCTCCGTTCGATCCGGCGCCGATCCACCGCGGCACGGCGGCGATGGCGCCCCTCGTGCCGGTCGTGCCGGTCGCGCCGGTCGCGCCAGGCGACGATCACACGGGCACGCTCGCGGCGATGCCGTCCCCCTACGCCCCTCCGTACGGCGAGCTCGGCTCCACGTTCCCGAGCGGCACCGCGCACGGCGCCCTCCCGCCGGTCCCTCCCACCCCGACCGACGGCTACGCGATCGAGAGCCGCGCGAACCGTCGCCTGCCGTGGCTGCCGATCGTGGCGGGGGTGGCCGTCGTCGCCGCCGTCGCCTTCGTGATCGTGTGGGTGGCCCAGCCGAGCCGTGGTACCGCGGCGCCCCCGCCGGCCCCGACCGAGGAGGAGCCGGCCCCGACCAAGAAAAAGCCCAAGCCCACCGTGGACGAACCCGATCCGACGCCGTCCACCGGCAGCGTCAAGCCGCCGCCCACGGTCGCGCCCAAGCCGCCGACCTCCTCCACGCCGAAGCCGCCCGCGAGCGGCAGCGCCAGCAACAAGATCCCGCCGCTGCCCTCGGGCTTCCCGTCGACGTTCCCGTCCACGTTCCCGAGCACCTCGGCGACCCCCAAGCCGAGCGGCACGGACATCATCACCATCCCGCTGCCGTGGCCGCCTCCGTGACCGATCCCGTCCAGCGACCGGGTGAGCGCACCACCGTGCCCGAGACCACGATCACCGCCGACCGCGCCCGGCCCCTCGACGGCCTCGTGCGCGAGGCGCTCGACGTGCCGTGGAGCGTGGCGCGCGACCTGGTCCGCCGCGGCAAGGTCACCGTCGACGGCGCCGTCGTCCTCGACGCGATCACCCGCGTGAAGAAGGGCGGCGCGGTCTGCATCCGGCCGAACGCGGTGCGCCGCGACGAGGCCCGCTTCCCGGACGAGCGCGTGGTCTTCGTCGATCCGCACCTGGTCGTCGTCGACAAGCCCTCCGGCATCTCCACGATCCCCTTCGACGAGGGCGAGCGCGGCACGCTCGAGGAGCTCGTGCGGCAGCACCTCGTGCGCCGTCACGGTCACCCACGCCACGCCTCGCTCGGCGTCGTGCACCGCATCGACAAGGAGACCAGCGGCCTCGTGGTCTTCGCGCGCACGTTCGCCGCCAAGAAGGTGCTGTCGTTCGCCTTCCGCGAGCACACCATCGAGCGGCGCTACCTGGCCCTCGTGCACGGTCAGCTCCGCACCGCGTGCACCTTCGACTCGATGCTGGTCGAGGACCGCGGCGACGGGCTCCGCGGCAGCGTGAAGGACCGCATCCCCCGCAACGCCCAGCGCGCCGTCACCCACGTCGAGCCGCAAGCCAGCTCCAGCGTCGCGAGCCGCGTCGCCTGCCGACTCGAGACCGGGCGCACCCACCAGATCCGCATCCACCTGTCGGAGGGCGGGCACCCGCTGGTCGGCGACCGGGTCTACACGCGCGACCACCTGCGCGCCGGGCGCACGCTGCTCCCCGCGCCGCGGATGATGCTGCACGCCGAGGTGCTGGGCTTCGACCACCCGGTCACCGGGGCGCCGCTCCGCTTCGTGCGACCGCCGCCCGAGGACTTCGTGGCGACGGAGGCGAAGCTGGTCGGCGGCTAGCGTTCTCGGCGGCCTGCAGCCCCCGAACGGGTCACTCCGCGTCGGGAGTGACCGCGGACAGCCGGCTGAACGAGCCGTGATCGGCGTGGGAGACGCGCGCGCCGACCACCTTGCGGAAGGCGTTGATGCACCGCGTGTTCTCCTCGGGCGAGCCGACGGAGATGCGGAAGTAGCCGGTGCCGAGGTGGTGGGTCGCGAGGGTGCGGACGAACACGCCCTCGGCGAGCATCCCCTTGACGATGGCGTCGCCGGTGAACCCGGTGCCCGCCGCGTCGCAGAGGACGAAGTTGCCGTCGGTCGGCACCACGCGCACGCCGGCCACGCGACCGAGCTCGCGCTCGAGCCAGGCGCGACCCCGACGCAGGGTGGCGAGCCGCTCGGTCTGCTCCGCCTCGTCCTCGAGGGCCGCCTGGGCCGCGGCGAGGGTGATCATGCTGACGTTCCACGGCAGCTTGGCGCGGGCCATGAGGCGGGCCACCGCCGGGTGGCTCAGCGAGTACCCGAGGCGGAAGCCGGCCAGGCCGAACGCCTTGGAGAACGTGCGCAGGACGATGGCGTTGGGGAACTCCGCGCAGAGCCGCGCGAGGGTCTCGGCGCGGTGGTACGGATCCTGGCCCGAGAACTCGTAGTACGCCTCGTCGAGCACGGTCGGCAGGCCGAGGGCGAGCAGCCGCCGCACGGTGGCCTCTTCGAGGTTGCTGCCGGTCGGGTTGTTCGGCGTGCAGAGGAACAGCACCTTGGTGCGCTCGGTGACCGCGCGCAGGATGGCCGGCACGTCGAAGCCGTCGCTCGTCATGGGCACGAGCACCGGGATGCCGCCGACCACGCGGGTGCGGGCCTCGTACATCGAGAAGGTGGGGACGTTGATGAGCACCTCTTCGCCCGGGGCGACGAAGGTGCGGATCACGAGGTCGATCATCTCGGTCGCGCCGGCGCCGAGGATGACGCCGTCGGCCTGGACGCCGTTGCGGGCGGCGAGCTTCTCGCGGAGCGCGCGGGCCGAGGTGGGGTAGCGGTTGCCGAGGCGGGCGGCGTCGACCACGGCCTGGATCACGCGCTCCGAGGGGCCGAACGGCGACTCGTTCGACATCATGCGGGCCACGCCGTCCATCGCGGAGGCGAGCTCGAGGTGGTCCTCCTTGTAGGGGGCGGCGCCGCGCACCCAGCTCGGGGCGAACTGCTCGATGGCCTCGGGGTCGATGACCGCGCCGGCGGTGGGCTCGTCGCCGAGATCGTCGCCCCAGACACGGACCATGGCCTCGGCGCGCGCGTGGGCCTCGGGCGTGTCGACGTCGATCCAGCGGGCCTCGCCAGCGTCGACGGTGACGAACTTGCCGCTGGCCGAGAGGGCGCGCACGCCGTCCGAGAGGGAGCAGTCGCCGCGCTGCGCGAACACCTTGGCGAGCTCGGCGCCGAGGGCGGCGTTGATGCGGAACACCCCGGTGTCGATCGCGTCGTAGGACTCGATCTCCTTGCCGATGTTGCTGATCTTCACCCCGTCCAGCTTGACCTTGGTGGCGTCGTCGAGGTCGAAGCAGCGCTCGATGTCGCGGTCGACGGCGAGGGCGTTTGCGCCGCGCAGATCGGCCTCGCGGAGGCGGCGGACGATCTCGGGGGCGTAGAGGTGGTCGGCCATCGACAGGATGCAGTCCTGGTCGAGGTAGGCGCGGGCCTTGAGCAGCGAGACGCCGTTGGCGCCGGTCTCCCAGGTGTCGTTCTCGACGAAGACGAGCTTGAGGGCGAGGGTGGGCTCGGCGAGGAGCGCGCGCTTGATCTGCTCGCCGCGGTAGCCGACGACGACCACGGCCTCGGTGATCCCCTCGGACTGCAGGGTGCGCAGGATGCGGACGAGCAGCGGAACCCCGGCCACGGCCTTCAGCGGCTTCGGGAGGGTCTCTCCCATCACGAGGCGGGAGCCTCGACCAGCCGCGAGGATGATGGCTCTCGCGCACTTACCACTGCGCGAGACGAGGCTACGGTCGGTCATGGAAGCTCCTGAAGGGCGGCTCGTTATCATGCTGGGCACCGAACTGCCAAACGAATTGCACGAAGAATTCACTGCTGCTGCACGACGGTCACACTGTGCCCCTGCGGCACACCCCCGCTCTATGGAGAATCCAGACGGCCCATCGATGCATGGCGGGGGATGTGGTTGCAGGGTTCGACGCGGATTCTCCTTCGCCGATACAACTAGCAACCGCGATGCCGCGGCGCGTCTGCGAACCGGGCTTCGCGCCGAGACACGACTGTCGGTACCCCACCGCGGGCGACCGCCGGGCGCACCGAGTGGCCACCGACGGGTCGTCAGGTCGCGCGCGGAACGTCCCCAGCGGCCAGCGCCTCGGCGCGCGCCAGATCCTCGTGGGTGTCGATCTCGGTCCACCGCAGATCGGCCACGTCGACCGCGCGGGCTTCGAGCGTACCGCCGTTCGCGCGCAGACACTCGTGCCAGACGTCTTCGTAGTAGAGGTTCGTGCGCCCCGCTGTGACTGCGGCGCCCACCGCGGCGAGGATGGCAGGCAGCGCGCCCGCGGCGATGCGCACGGCGCCCGTGGCCTCGCCGGCGCTCTGCTTCGGATCGAGCCCCTTGCCGAACGCGATCACGCGATCGCCGTCGCAGAGGACCTTCATCTCCTCTGCCCCGAGGTCGTCCCGCCGGTCGACCGCGACGATCATCCCCGCGCCGTCGAACGGCGCGCCACAGAGGCGCGTGTGGAACGAGTCCTCGAGGAACAGGTCGCCGTCGAACACCAGCGTGTCGTCGGCGCCGCCCTGGAGCAGCGCGTCCGCGCACACCGCCACCGAGGCCACCGTCTGCGTGCGGTCGTAGGCCTCGTTGCGACAGGTGACCGTGGGGAGAGGGCTCTCGGCGAGCGCCGCGCGCACCGACGCCTCGGCGAACCCCGTCGCGACGACCACCTGCGAGACGCCCACCCGCGCGAGCTGGTCGATCATCCGCGCGAGCAGCGTGCGGCCGGCGACCTTCACGAGCGGCTTCGGGCGATCCTCGGTGAGGGGGCGGAGGCGTTGGCCGATGCCGGCGGAGAGGATGAGCGCTCGCATGGGCGGAACGCGCTAGCACACCCCGGCACGCGCCGCGCCGCGGGGTTCGGCGTTGACGGGTGCGACCCCAGGCCGTAGCGGAGCGTCTGACAGGCATGCCGTCCCCCGAACCGACCCCCGCCACCGTGCTCGCCGCCCTCGAGGGCCTGCAAGACCCTTCCGCCCGCGTCGCGTTCGTAGAGGCCGGCCGCCTGCGCGCCGTGGTCGAGGGCCACGGCATCCGCGTCACCCTCGAGACCGGCGCCAACGAGGACACGCGCGCCGGCATCGAGGCCGAGGCGCGCGCCGCGCTGGGCAAGGCCTTCCCCGGAGCGGCCGTCACGCTGCGCTTCGTGCAGGCCACCGGCACCCGCGAGATCACGAGCGAAGACCCGCTCCCCGGCGTCAAGAACCTCGTGCTGGTCATGGCGGGCAAGGGCGGCGTCGGCAAGTCCACCGTCGCGAGCAACCTCACCATGGCGCTCGCGCGCGCCGGCCACCGGGTCGGCCTGCTCGACGCCGACATCTACGGGCCGAGCGTGCCCACCATGTTCGGCATCGGCGGCCGCCCGTTCTCCACCGACGGCAAGAAGATCGAGCCGCTCGAGCGCTTCGGGGTGAAGCTCATGTCCATCGGGTTCCTCCTCGAGGATCCCAAGGCCGCCATCGTGTGGCGTGGCCCCATGCTGCACGGCGCGCTCCAGCAGTTCCTCGGTGACGTGAACTGGGGCAAGCTCGACTACCTGATCCTCGACCTGCCGCCCGGCACCGGCGACGTCGCGCTCACGCTCTCCCAGAAGACCCGCGCGACCGGCACCGTGATGGTGACCACGCCGCAGGAGGTCGCCGTCATCGACGTCTACAAGGCGGTCTCCATGTGCGGCAAGCTCGGCATCCCGATCCTCGGGGTGGTCGAGAACGAGTCGCACTTCGTCTGCGACGGCTGCGGCAAGCAGCACAACCTGTTCGGCGCGGGCGGCGGGCAGAAGGTCGCCGAGCTCGCCGGCGCGCCGCTGCTCGCGCAGATCCCGGTCGATCCCTCGGTGCGCGTGTGGGGCGATCAGGGCACGCCCGTCGTCCAGGCGCTGCCGCAGAGCACCGTGGCCAAGGCCTTCACCGAGCTCGCCGAGGCCGTCGTCGCCGAGGTCGCCAAGGCCAACGCGGGGCGCGGCACCCTCTCCATCACGCGCGAGGGGATGCCCGCGCGCCTGCCCATCCTGCGCTGAGCATGGCCGGGCGCCGACGCCTGGGAGGTGACGGCGTGGCCTCGACGCTGCGGGAGCTCGAGGCGATCGCCCGCAAGGTGGGCGCGCCCGTGCGGTACGAGGCCATGCGCGTGGGGCTGCCGCGCGACGACCGGCGGGTCACCGGGCGTGGCGGGCTCGTGCGCGTGCGCGGCGCGACCTCGATCGTCTGCGACGAGGGCCTGCCGCCGATCGACAAGGTGTTCGTCGTCGCCGAGGCCCTCGCGGCGCTCGACGTCGAGTACCTGCACCTGCCGAACCTCGTGCGCTCGCTCATCCGCAAGCGGCCCGCGCAGCCGCCCGCGGAGGCCGAGGCGTCACTTGGCGACGAAGACCCGGGTCTGGCGGGCGGGGATGCTGACGCCGCTGCTCACGGTGCCACCCTCCACCAGCTCCGTGAACGACCCGGCCGGTAGCGCAGAAGCGGTCTGTGCGGTGTCGCCGCGGTTGATCGCCACGTAGACGGTGTCGCCCGCGGTGGTGAGCGAGTAGACCCAGAGGTCGTTCGACACGCTGAGCGTCTTGCGCGTCCCGCGGCGCATCGCCGGGTGCGCCGCGCGGATCCCGAGCAGCTTGGCGATGCGGTCCTTGAGCCACTGCTGGTCGGTCGAGTACCCGGTCCACTGCATCATGCGGCGGTTGTCCGGATCGCCGGCGCCGGGCAGGCCGATCTCGTCGCCGTAGTAGACCAGCGGCGCGCCCTTGTTGGTGAAGAGCACCGCGAACGCGTTGGCGAGCCGCTCGAACGGCGCGCGGTAGCCGGGGAGGCCGGGCTTGCTCGACCACGCGCGGTCCTTGCCGTCGCTGTAGGGGTCGCCCCACATCGGCGTGTCCTCGGCCATGTGGATCACGCGGCCGAGGTCGTGGTTGCCGATCCAGGTGCTCATCACCGCGCTCGAGCCGTAGAAGCCGTCGTTGCCGTCCATGAACGAGGCGAGCTCGCCCATGCCCGCCTTGCGGGTGAGCACCGACTGCAGGAGCTTGAGGCGCAGCGGGAAGTCGAACTGCCCGTCGAGCTTGGTCTTCGGATCGATGAACGACTTGAGGTAGTCGCGGTTGCCGAAGTCGTAGGTCTCGCCGACCATGTAGAAGCGCTGGCCGCTCTTCGGGGTGATCTCGGTCTCGACGCGGCTCCGCAGGTCGGTGAGCCACGCGCCGTCGACGTGCTTGATCGCGTCGAGGCGGTAGCCGTCGATGCCGGTGTCCTTGATCCACTGGACGGCGTTGCCGACCGAGTAGTCGCGCGCCTCCTTCACCTTGAAGTTCCAGTGGGGGAGGTAGTCGGTGAACCAGCAGCGATCGCCGGTGGTCTCCCACGGGCAGCTGCTCGAGCCGCAGATGCACCCCGAGGCGTGGAACCAGTCCTTGTGGTCCTTGTAGACCTGCGCGGAGTCGTGCATGTGCACCATCGCGTAGTCGAAGAGGACCTTGAGCTTGTGGGTGTGCGCGGCGGCGACCATGGCCTGCAGCTCGGCGAGCGTGCCGAAGCGCGGCTCGGTCTTGCTCACGTCGCGCGGCCAGTAGCCGTGGTAGCTCGAGTAGCGGTGCGGATCGCCGCCGACCCCGAGCCCGCCGTAGTCGTCGGCGTTGTTGTACGGCACCGTGATCCACAGCGTGTTGACGCCGAGGGTCTCGAAGTAGCCCTCGTCGATCTTCTTCTTCACGCCGGCCCAGTCGCCGCCCATGTACTGGCCCGGGTCGTCGACGCCGGAGATCTTGGAGCCGTTGTTGGTGCTGTCGCCGTCGAGGAAGCGGTCGACGAACACGAAGTAGATCACCGCGTCGCGCCAGTCGAAGACGCCGGGCTTGGGCACGTCGGGCTCGGCGCAGGTGAAGTCGGTGCAGGTGGTGGCCGCGCGGAGGCTGTTCTGTCCGCCGAAGCCGTCGGGGGCCTTCTCGGGGTTGGCCGGGTCGGTGATCCACGTGCTGCCGTCGAGGACGAGCTTGTACTGGACGGGGATCGCGTAGGGCACCGGCACGGTGACGGTCCAGGTGCCGGTGCCGTCCTTGGTCATCGGCTCGCCCTTGGTCCAGCCGTCGGGGCGGAAGTCGCCGCGCAGCTCCACGCTCGTCGCCGCGCCGGAGTAGGTGAACACCGCGGCGCACCGCTTGAGCGTGTCGTCGCAGACCGGCTTGGTGTCGACCGCGGTGTCGGTGCCGCCGCTGTCGCCCGGCGTGGCCGAGTCGCCGTAGATCCCACCGTCGAAGTTGCCGCCGTCGTAGCTGCCGACGTCGGGCACGACGACGGGGTCGGCCGCGTCGCCCGGGTCGCCACACCCCGTGGCCGCCCCGAGCGCGAGCAGCGCCATCCAGGACGAGACCCGCCGGATCCCCGAAGAACCAAGGGTGTTGGTGTAGTGACTCATGGCTGCGTGACTATACTCCGCCGGCGCCCACCGCGCACGGGTCGCCGTCCGGAGCGTAATACCTCACCGACCGCGCGGGCTCGTCCCAGACCGCCCGCGCCCCGAGGGTCTTCTTCTGGCCGGAGAGGAGGTCGACCCAGTCCCCCGGCGTCACGTCGGCTGGCAGGGGCCCCTCCAGCCGGGCGCGGTCGTCACGCGTCACCACGACGAGCACCGTCCGGCCCCCGGCCCGCCGCACGACCACGAGGTGCTCGGCGTCGCTCGCGACCACCCGCACGTCACCGTCCCGCAACGGCGCCGAGCAAGCGCGGACCTTGGCCATCCGTGCGACCCGGGCGCGCAGGGCCCGCTGGGGGTCGAGCCAGGTCGCCTCGGCGGGCATCGGCCGCCGGGTGTCCGGGTCGCCGCCGCCCGCGAGGCCGATCTCGTCGCCGTAGTAGACCGTGGGCATGCCGGGCAGCCCGAACACGACGCCGAACGCGAGCGCGGTGCGCAGGTAGACGTCGGGGTCGGTGGGCTGGGGCGCGGCCGAGAAGCCGTCACGGGCGCCGTCGCCGGCCACGACCGACGCGAAGCGCGGCACGTCGTGGTTGCCGATCATCAGCGACATCACCGCGCCGGTGTCGGCGAGCGCGTCGCGCGAGGCCTCGATGGCCTTGCCGAGATCCTGCACCGTGGCGCTGCCGTCGGCGAAGGCCGCGCGGAGGGCCCACATCAAGGGGAACTCGAACTCGGAGGCCAGGCCTCCGGGGCCGAGGAAGTAGCGGAGCCCGGGGTACCCGCCGGGGCCGACGAAGGTCTCGCCGAGCGTCAGCGCGGTGGGATCGAGGCGGGTGAGCGCGTGCACGATGCGGCGCGAGGTGGCGCGGGGCATCTGGGGCACGGCATCGATGCGGACGCCGTCGAGGGCGAAGCGGTCGACGGCCCAGCGCACGTCGTCGACCATGGCGTCGAACGCCGCCGGGTTGCGGAACTCCACGTCGGGCAGGTACGGCGCGAAGCGGCAGGGCAGGAGCCCCGCGTTCCACGGGCACGCGGCGTCGCCACACACGCAGGCGTCCGCGTCGAACCAGTCGGGGTGCGCCTTGAAATAGGGGTGCTGCTCGTGGACGTGGTTCGGCACCACGTCGAGCACCACGCGCATCGACGCCGCGTGGGCGGCCGCGACGAGCGCGTCGAGCGCCGCCTCGCCGCCGAAGGCCGGCTCCACCGTGCGCGCGGAGATCGGCCAGTAGCCGTGGTAGCCCGAGTAGGGGCGACCGTCGCGCCCGGGGAAGGTGCCCGGAGGCGCCGCGTAGACCGGGGAGATCCACAGCGTGTTCACGCCGAGGGCCGCGAGCTCGGGCAGCGCGCGGCGGACCCCGTCGAGGTGGCCGCCCGCGCGCGAAGAGGGCGTGGCGAGCGGGGGGAGGGCGAGGCCGTCGGCGCCGCGGAAGCGGTCGACCATCACCTGGTAGATCACCGCGTCCTTCCAGGCGAACGGAGCGCTCGCGAGGAACGAGCGCTCGGCGCGGGCGGTGCGCCCGACGGCGTCGGTCACCGCGAGCACCAGCCGATGGCGACCGAGGGTGGTGGGGGACGCGAGCGAGAGGCGCGCTCCCTCGGCGCGGACGGGGAGGGGGATGCCGTCGAGCGTGGCGGTGGCGCTCGCGAGCGCAGCGCCGTCCTCGGCGGCGACGAACGTGGCCTCGGCGCCGAACGAGGCGGCGCTCACCGTCAAGCCGTCGAGGCGCACGGCCGGCGACGTGCAGCTCGCCACGTCGACCCAGGTGACCTCGCGCGGGGTGCCGTCCACGGTCGCGTAGGCCGTGGTCGGCACGGTCGGATCGACGACGAACGCGCCGTCCACCTCGAGGGCGTAGGTCTGCGGGCCCGCAGGCGGGGTCAGCGCGGCCGTGTACCAGCCGTCGCCCGCCGCGCGCATCGGTCGCGCGCGGAAGCCCTCCCAGCCCGGGCGCACGACGGGCGTGCCGGCGTCGACGTGGAGCCACGCGGCGTGGGTGCAGCTGGCGCGCGGGCCGTCGGTGGTGGGCGCGTCGCTCGCGCAGCCCGCAGGGGCACCCTGGGCGAGGACGACGGACAAGAAACCGACCAGTCGGAGCGCGCGCAACGCTGCAGCCTACCGCGAGTTGGCCGTGGCGCACGGCGGGGGCTAGAACGCCCTCGTGCGCCTGTACTTCGACTGGAACAGCACGACACCGCCGATCGCCGAGGCGCGCGCGGCCGCCGCCGCGGCCTGGGCGGATGCCTGGGGCAACCCCGCCAGCGTGCACGCCGAGGGACGGGCCGCGCGGGCGCTCCTCGAGGCCTCGCGGCGCGTGGTGGCTGAGCTGTGCGGCGCTCGACCGGACGGCGTCGTGTGGACGAGCGGCGGCACCGAGGCCTCCAACCTCGCGCTCTCGTCGCCGTTCGAGGACGGGCGAGGCGCGCTGGTGCTCGCGCCCCTCGAGCACGCGTCGGTCACCGCCTGCGCCGAAGCGCTCGCGCGGCGGGGCGTCCAGGTGCGGTACGCCGAGGTCTCGCGCAGCGGCCACGTCGACGTCGACAGCGTGGCGCGTCGTCTCGCCGAGGGCGACGTCCGCCTCGTCGCGATCCAGGCCGTGAACGGCGAGACCGGCGTGGTGCAGCCGTTCGCCGAGATCGCGGCGCTCGCGCACGCGAAGGGCGCGGTGGTGCACGTGGACGCGGTGCAAGGCGTCGGGAGGATCCCGCCGCCGCCGGGCGGCTGGGTCGGGGTCGCCGACACCGTGGCGCTCGCGGCGCACAAGATCGGCGGGCTGCGGGGCATCGGTGCCCTGGTGCTCCGGCCCGGCCACCCGCTGCGGCCCC